>JBAYPJ010000045.1:0-27367 GCA_041677785.1 Novosphingobium sp.
GCCCAGCACTACGTTCCTCGTCGGTCACTATGCGACGGCATGGCTCCCTCCTCGCGCCTCGCGCTGGGCCAAAATCGGCTCCGTCCCGGCGCATCAACCTCAGCAGGACAGGCTCTAGAGCCCACTGCGCCGGCGTCACGGCCCCGTTTGCCGCGCCGGTTCCGCTTCCCTCCGGGGCCCGCCCCGGCTAGGATGCCCGCTGGATTGTGGGGAGCGGATTATGGGTGGTTTCCTGGTAGCGCTGGTCGTCGTCGTCGTGCTGTTCCTGCTGATGGGCGTGCGCGTCGTCCGGCAGGGCTATGTCTATACCGTCGAGCGGCTCGGCAAGTACACCCTGGGGGCCACGCCGGGCCTGCATCTGATCATCCCGTTCGTCGACCGCGTCGGTCACAAGGTGAACATGATGGAGCAGGTGCTCGACATCCCCGGGCAGGAGATCATCACGCGCGACAACGCCATGGTCGGGGTCGATGCGGTGGTGTTCTTCCAGGTTCTCGACGCCGGCAAGGCGGCCTACGAGGTGTCGAACCTCTATGTCGCGATCATGCAGCTCACCACCACCAACCTGCGCACCGTGATGGGCTCGATGGATCTCGACGAAACGCTGTCGAAGCGTGACGAGATCAACGCGAAGCTGCTTTCGGTGGTGGACCACGCGACCTCGCCATGGGGCGTGAAGATCACCCGCGTCGAGATCAAGGACATCCGCCCGCCGGCCGACATCTCCAACGCCATGGCCCGCCAGATGAAGGCCGAGCGCGAGAAGCGTGCCCAGATCCTCGAGGCCGAGGGCCTGCGCGCTTCCGAGATCCTGCGCGCCGAGGGTGAGAAGCAGGCGCAGATTCTCCAGGCCGAAGGCCGGCGCGAAGCCGCCTTCCGCGACGCCGAAGCGCGCGAGCGCGAGGCGGAGGCCGAGGCCAAGGCGACGCAGATGGTCTCCGACGTCATCGCCGCCTCGGGCAGCCAGGCGCTCAATTACTTCATCGCGCAGAAGTATACCGACGCGGTGGCCCAGTTCGCCGTCTCGCCCAACGCCAAGACGATCCTGTTCCCGGTCGAGGCGACGCAGCTCATCGGCTCGATCGGCGGCATCGGCGAACTGGTGCGCTCCGCGGCGGGCAAGGACGGCAAGTGATGGATTGGTTCGAGGTGTTCGAGACCCTCGACGGACACTGGCACTGGCTGGCGATCGGCCTGCTGCTGGCCGCCGCGGAAATCGCGGTTCCGGGCTTCTTCCTGATCTGGCTGGCCGTCGCCGCGCTGCTCACCGGCCTGCTGGCCTGGCTGGTGCCGCTGAGCGTGCCGTTGCAGATCATCCTCTTCGCCGCCTTGTCGATCATCACCGTGTTCACCGGCCGGCGCTATCTGCGCAGCAATCCGATCGAGGGGGCCGACCCGAAGATGAACGACCGCGGCGCGCGGCTGGTGGGCGAGACGGTGATCGTCACCCACGCGATCGACGGCGGCACGGGGCGGATCAAGCATGGCGACAGCGAATGGCTGGCCAGGGGCCCCGACGCGCAGCCCGGCACGCGGATGCGCGTCGCCGGCCATGACGGCACGGTGCTTATTGTCGAGCATCTGCAGTAACCCCATATGCGGGTCGAGGAGACCGCGATGACAGACAAGCTGAACCTGACCGACGCGCAGTGGCGCGAGCGGCTCAGCCCCGAACAATACCACGTGCTGCGCGAGGCGGGCACCGAGCGCGCCTTCGCCGGCAAATACGAACAGCACAAGGCGCAAGGCACCTATGTCTGCGCCGGTTGCGGAACCCCGCTGTTCTCCTCGGAGACGAAATACAACTCGGGCTCGGGCTGGCCAAGCTACACCGCGCCCGTCGATCCCGGCGCGGTTGACGAGCATGGCGACGTCTCGCACGGCATGGTCCGCACCGAAGTCCGCTGCGCCAGGTGCGAGGGCCATCTGGGCCACGTCTTTCCGGACGGCCCGGGGCCCGAGGGCCTGCGCTACTGCATCAACAGCGTCTCGCTGGACTTCAAGCCGGCGGAATGACCGTCGCGTCGTCCCGGCGACAGCCGGGGCTGGTCCCAGCGATGCTGCCCCGCGCCGACGGGGCCAGCGGGCACGGGTCAGGCCCGGGACGCCGTTCCCACGGCATATCGCGGAGCAGGATAGCCGGTCTCGTTAACCCTGTGTTATGCATGATTCAGGCACGGGGCGGCACCGTCACGACGTGCGCGTCCACCGGAGGATCCACCTAGCCACATGGCCCGCAACGACAAGCTGCGCAAAACGCAGAGTGCGCCGTCTTCGTCCAACCCCAGGCAGAAGAAGAAGCCGCGCTCGCGCCTCGGGCGTTTCGTGCGCGGCAGTTTCATCTGGGGCTTCGCGCTTGCCCTGCTGGCGGCCATCGTCGTCGGCGTCGCCGTGCTCGTCGCGGCGCAGTCGCTGCCCAGCTACGACAGGCTGAAAAGCAGCCAGAACGGCCAGATGATCGTCGTGCGCGCGCGCGACGGGTCGCAGCTCGTCTCGCTGGGGCCGAGCTACGGCAAGTGGCTGCCCTATGCCGAGATCCCGCAGGTGATGAAGGACGCGATGCTCTCGGTCGAAGACCGCCGCTTCCGCTCGCACATCGGTCTCGACCCGATCGGCATCGTGCGCTCGCTGATGGTGCGCGCCCAGAGCGGGCGCTGGAAGCAGGGCGGCTCGACCATCACGCAGCAGCTCGCGCGCACCGTGTTCCTCAACAACAGCCGCACCTTCGACCGCAAGATCCGCGAGGCGGTGCTGGCCATGGCGCTGGAATGGAAGTTCTCGAAGGACGAGATCCTCGAGCTTTATCTCAACAAGGTCTATTTTGGCGGCGGCGCCTATGGCATCGACGCGGCGAGCCGCAAGTTCTTCGGCCACGACGGCACCGAGCTGTCGCTGGCCGAGGCGGCGGTCATCGCCGGGCTGGTCAAGGCGCCCTCGCACTATTCGCCCACCGCCGACGCCAAGGCCGCGATCGACCGGGCCGCGGTCGTGCTCGAGACGATGGAGGACGCGGGCACGATCACCCCCGCGCAGCGCACCAGGGTCGATCTGTCCACCGTCAGGCGAACGCCGGAGCGCGGGCAGAACTCGGCCCGCTATTTCACCGACTGGGCGCTGCCGCAGCTCGACCTGCTGCTGCCCGACAACCAGGAGCCGATCGAGGTCTGGACCACGCTGGACCCCGCCATGCAGCGCGCCGCGACCGACGCGATCGCCGCCAACACGCCCAAGGGCGCGCAGGGCGCGCTGGTCAGCCTCGACCGCGACGGGGCCGTGCTGGCCATGGTCGGCGGCACCGATTACGTCACCTCCAACTACAACCGCGCGACCAACGCGGTGCGCCAGCCGGGCTCGGCCTGGAAGCTTTTCGTCTATCTCGCCGCGCTGGAGGCCGGCTACAAGCCGAACGACCGCGTGGTGGACGAGCCGGTGACGATCGACGGCTGGAGCCCGCACAACTCGGGCGGCGGCTATGCCGGCGAGATCGACGTGCGCACCGCCTTCGCCTATTCCAAGAACACCGTGGCGGCGCAGCTCGGCAACGAGGTGGGCTTCGGCACGGTCGCGGCCATGGCGCGCCGCTTCGGCATCTCCACGCCCGTCACCACCGTGCCTTCGATGGTGCTGGGCACCTCGGACGTGCGGCTGATCGACATGACCCGCGCCTTCGCCGCGGTGTCGGCCAAGGGCACGGGGATCGAGCCTTACGGCATCATCAAGGTCACCACCACCGGCGGCGAGGAACTCTATCACCGCCCGATGCCGCGCAACGAGCTGCTGGTGCCCGAATACGTCGCGGCCGGGATCACCGACCTGCTGCAGTCGGCCGTCGCCACCGGCACCGGCAAGGCCGCGCAGATCGGCCGCCCGGTGGCGGGCAAGACGGGCACGACCAGCTCCAACAAGGACGGCTGGTTCGTCGGCTTCTCCAGCGGCGTCACCACCGGCGTCTGGATGGGACGCGACGATGCCCGCGCGGTGCCGGGGCTGCAGGGCGGCGCCGCGCCGGCGCGGGCCTTTGCCTCGTACATGCGCCAGGCCGTCGCCCGGCGGCCGGTGGAGAAGTTCGATACCGATCTCAAGCTGCCCGACTGGCAGCTCGAACCCGACGACGAGCAGCTCACGAGCAATCCCGACGACTATTACTACACCGACGACCAGGGCAACATGATCCGGCCCGACGGGCCGCAGGACCCCGGCCCCGGCGAGCCGCCGGTCGAGCGCGGCCGCGGCTACGGCGGCGGCTACGGCGGCTACGGCTACGGCGGCGGCCTGGAACCAGTGGAACCGCCGCCGCCGGCGGCAAGCGACGATTTCCTCGACCGGGCGACCGGCCGGAGCGGCCAGAGGCCCGGCCTCCCCCCGCCGGCGCCCCGCCCCGGCCAGCCCGGCAGCCGCGAACGGCCGATCCCCGTGAACTAGAGCGCGGTCTTATGGCCGGGAACGGATGGGGGATGAGGTCCGGAAGGTCCGCTTTTTGGCTGGGGTGCCGATGCTGGCATGGCCATGGCGGAGGCTTCTAAGCGCCTTTCGGATAATGACATGCGCAGGCTAAACAACATCCGCTCAGCCTGAGCGGGTTGGGGAGTGGCGATAGTCATTCCGCCCCCTCCCCGAAGCCGCGCTCCGGGGAGGACGGGCCGAAGTCCCTACCGCAGCCGGATCGGCACGTAAGTGGCCGGCTGGCCGCGGCGCTGGACGCGCAGCAGGACGGCGTTGCGACTGGCGCTCTTGGCGGCCTTGATCGCGGCTTCGAGTTCGGCCGGCGTGGAGACGGCCTGGTAGTTGACCGAGAGCACGATGTCGCCGCGCTGCAGGCCCTTGGAGCCCGCATCCGACGAGGGATCGACCGCGTTCACCACCACGCCGCGCAAGTCCTCGGGCATGCCGAGCTGGCGGGCGATCGTCGCCGTGAGCGGCAGCACCGAGAGGCCCAGCGACTGCTCGGACAGGCCGCTGCCCTGCTGGCTCGGCGGCTTGGCGAACTGGTTTTCGGCCTGGTCCTGGCCGCTGTCGAAGCTCTGCCGCGCCAGTTCCTCCTCGCTCGGCCGCTTGCCGACCACGGTGCTCACCGTCATGCGGCGGCCATCGCGGATCAGCTCGATCGGGATGCGCTTGCCGGGCGCGATGTTGGCGACGAGGAAGGACAGCGTCTGGTCGCGGGTAACGTCCTTGCCGTCGACGCGCACGACAACGTCGCCGGCCTTGATGCCCGCCGTCGCCGCGGCCTGGCCCGGCTCGACCGCCTGGACGAACTCGCCCTTGTTGTGGGCGATGCCCAGCGATTCGGCGAGGTCCTCGTTGAGCGCCTGGATGCGCACGCCGAGATAGCCGCGCTCGATCGACTCGCCCTTCTTCAGCTTGTCGACGATCGGCGCCGCCGTTTCGGCGGGGATGGCGAAGCCGATGCCGACGCTGCCGCCGGTGGGCGAGAAGATGGCGTTGTTGATGCCGATCACCTGCCCGTTCATGTCGAACATCGGGCCGCCCGAGTTGCCCCGGTTGATCGAGGCGTCGGTCTGCAGGTAGCGGTCATAGGCCGAGCCCGTGCCGGTGGCGCGGTAGACGGCCGAGATGATGCCCGACGTCACCGTGCCGCCCAGGCCGAACGGGTTGCCGATGGCGATCACCCAGTCGCCCACGCGCGCGTTGCTGCTGTCGCCGAACTTGACGAAGGGAAAGGGCTTCGACCCGCTGATCTTGAGCACGGCGAGGTCCGACGCGGCGTCGCGGCCGATCAGCTTGGCCGGATATTCGGTGCCGTCGGGCATCGTCACCGTGATCGATTCGACCTGGCCCTGGCCGTCGGCGGTGATGACGTGGTTGTTGGTCACCACATAGCCGTCGGCCGAGATGATGAAGCCCGATCCCAGCGACTGCGCCTCGCGCGTCTGCGGCGTCCCGCCGCGCGGCGCCATGCCGCCGCCGAACAGATCCTCGAACGGGGTGCCGGCAAAGGGGTTCTGGTTGGCCACGCGCACGCGCTGGCGGGTGGAGATGTTGACCACCGCCGGGGCGAGCTGCGCCGTCAGGTCGGCGAAGCTGGCCGGCGCTCCGCCGCGCGGCACGACGTTCTGCATCTGGCTGGTATCGTTCTGCGCGACCTGCGCCCCCGCGGGGAACCCGGTCGTGAGCGTCAGCGCGGCGCCGCCCAGCAGCAGCGCGGTGGTGACTCCATAGGCGTATCGCACGGGCTTCACGTCCTTCAGTTTCCTTTTGCCTGAGGCGCCGTTCCCGACGCCGCTTCACGCCCCCGATTCAAGCCGCGCGGGCTTAACCGGAATTGAACGGTGTCCTCAACATTCCGCCCGAATCCACGACAGATTGCTAGTGCCCCTTGAACTGCCGCAGATAGTCGTTTTCGGGCGAGAGCAGGATCGTGGTCCCGCCCTGGCCGTTGGCGAAGGTATAGTCATAGCTCTGCATGGCCCGATAAAAGTCGTAGAATGTCGGATCCTTGCCGAAGCTGTCGGCATAAGTCTTGGCCGCCTCCGCCTCGGCCTGGGCGCGGACGAGCTGGGCGTTCTTGTGGCCCTGGGCGCGGATCGTCGTCGCCTCCTGCTCGCGCGCCGCCTGCATGCGCGAGAACGCGCTTTCGAGGGCGCCTTCGGGCAGATCGGCCCGCTTGATCCGCACGTCGATCACCTGCGCGCCGTATTCGCGCGCCTCGCGGTCGAGTCCCTCGCGGATCTGCTTCATCGCCTGGCCGCGCTCGGCCGTGAGCAGCGACTGGAAGGTGCGCTTGCCCAGTTCCTGGCGCAGCACCGAGGACAGGATCGGCTGGAGCTGCTCGGCGACCCGGTCGGGCGTGCCGGCGGTGCGCACCATCCGCACCGGATCGATGATGCGGAATCGGGCATAGGCATCGACTTCGAGCCGAAGCTGCTCGGACGAGAGCACCTGCTGGCGCTCCATGTCGACCGAGAGCTGGCGCTTGTCGATGCGCACCAGCCGTTCCGCTATCGGGATGCGCAGCGAGAGCCCCGCGCCGGTCTGGCCGAAATCGACGTTGGGGCGGAACCGGTTGATGACGCGAACCGGCTCGCCGAAGCGGACGACCACCGCCTGCTCGGTTTCGGGCACCACGACCACTGTGGACAGCGCCGCGACCACGGCGACCCCCAGCGCGATCAGCAGGCCCTTGCGCGCTTCCCAGAAAGTGCCCGCCATCACTGGCCTCCCTGCTGCTGCTGCGGGGCAGGCGCCGACGGCGTCGCCTGCGCCTGCGCCTCGGCCGCCCTGCGGCGCAGCTCGGGCAGCGGCAGGAACGGGGTGACGTCGGTTTCCACGACGACCTTGTCGTTGGCGCTCAGCACGCGTTCCATCGTCTCGTAATACATGCGGCGCTTGGTCACCTCGGGCGCGAGCCTATACTGTTCGTAGACCTTGTCGAAGGCGGCGGCGTCGCCCTGCGCGCGGGCGAGGAGCTGCTGCGCCCAGGCCTGGGCATTGGAAAGGTCGCGCTGCGCGTCCTGCTGCGCGGCCGTGACCTGCTGGAACGCGGCGATGACCTTCTGCGGCGGGTCCGCCTTCTTGATCTCGACACCCTGGATGGCGACGCCCGCGCGATAGGCGTCGAGCAGGGCCTGCATGCGGTCGCGCACGTTCTGCTCTACCGACGCGCGGCCGGCGCCGCCCATCGCATCGCGCAGCGGCACTTCGGCCACGGAGGCGCGCATCGCCGCCTCGGCCACTTCGCGCACGGTCTGGTCGGGATCGTCGAGCTGGAAAGTGTAGAGCTTCAGGTCCTTGATGTTCCAGCGCACGAGGTAGGAGAGGTCGACCAGGTTCTGGTCGCTGGTCAGCATCAGCTTCTCGCTCTCGCCCTCGGGAATGGTGTAGCGGTTGATCGAGGTCACGTCGGTCACCCCGACGGCCTGGATCGGCCAGGGCAGGGTCAGCGACACGCCCGGCCCGATCGTGCGCGAATACTTGCCGAACGTGGTGACGATGCCCTGTTCCTTGGGGCCGACCATGTGCAGCGTCGTCAAGCCGATCCACAGCAGGGCAAGCCCGCCGATGATGAGCGGGAACCAGCTCTTGCCGTCGGGGCGCGGCGGCAGGTGGGGAAAGCCGCCGCCACCGCCCCCGCCGCCGGACCGGCCCCGGTCCTTGACACGGAAGATGTCCTCGATCGTCGCCGAACGGCGCGGCGCCTCGCCCGGCGGCAGCCAGGGATTGCGCGGACCGCGCGCGGGTTCGGGCCCGCCGTCGTCGCCATTGCCGGTCTCGCCGACGCCTTCGCCCGGCCGGTCTCCACCCTTGTCCCCTCCGCCCCAGGGGCTGCGGCGCCCGGCCATGGCCAGAACCCCGCGCGCGAGGGCGCTTCCAATCATCTTCATGCGCCCCGTTATAGGAAGCATTTGCGACAAAAACAGTGCCTGCCTTTGCTTTTTCGTGGAGTCTGGTCCAGCAGCCCCGCTTCTGCCCGGCGGGAAAAGACGCTAGGGCATGACAACGGCATTCAGGCAGCAAGGACGAGAGATGGGCAGCGACGACCATGGCGCATTGAAGGCGGCGCTGCCGCCGCTGGCGCAGGCGCGGCTGCAATCGCTGCGGCTGACGGACGGCGTGGCGACGCTGGTGCTCGATGTCGCCGGGCTGGACCGGCTGGAACGCGACCGGCTGGAAGTGGCGGTGAAGGACGCGCTGGGAAAGGAGCCCGGCGTCGCCGAGGTGCGCGTGGCGATGACCGCCGACAAGGCGCGGCGCCGGCTCGTCGCGGTCGGGTCGGGCAAGGGCGGCGTCGGCAAGTCGACGCTTTCGGCCAACCTCGCGGTCGCGCTGGCGCGGATGGGGCGCAAGGTCGGCCTGGTCGATGCCGACATCTATGGCCCATCGCAGCCGCGCCTGCTCGCCAACGAGGGGGTGAAGCCGCAGGCGCGCGACAAGAAGCTGGTGCCCGTGCCCAGCCCCTGGGGCGTGCCGCTGCTGTCGATGGGCCACCTCGTTGCGCCCGGCCAGGCGATCGCCTGGCGCGGCCCGATGGCGGGCAATGCGCTCTCCCAGCTCGTCGACGCCGACTGGGGCGACGCCGAGGTCCTGATCGTCGACCTGCCGCCGGGTACCGGCGACGTCCAGCTCACCATGCTGCAGCGCTTCAAGCCGGCGGGCGCGGTGATCGTCTCCACGCCGCAGGACCTCGCGCTGATGGACGCGACCCGCGCGCTGCACCTGTTCGAGCAGGGCGGCGTGCCGGTGATCGGGCTGGTCGAGAACATGGCCGGCTATGCCTGCCCCCACTGCGGCGAGGTGAGCGATCCCTTCGGCCAGGGCGGCGCCGAGGCGGCGGCCGCGTCGGCGGGCCAGGCCTTCCTCGGCCGCATCCCGCTGGACCTGTCGATCCGGCAGGACAGCGACGCGGGCAAGCCTCCGGCAGCCGGCGATGGCCCGCAGGCCGAAGCCTTCGCCGCCGTCGCCCGCCGGGTCGCAACCTGGCTGGACAACCAGCGGTGACGCGCGGGTTCGCGCCGCGGCGCGGCGGAAGGAAAGATCGGTTGCGCGCGGAGGCCGGGAACGCCGCGCCGCCGCGCTTCCGCGAGAACACAATCTGACATGGCGCTCACGCGGCGCGGCATCCTGATCGGGGCTCTCGCCGGCGGCGGGCTCGCGGTCGGCTATCTGCTGCGTCCGCGCCGGTACGAGCCGCCGCTGTCCGCCGGGCAGGACGAGGCCGCCTTCGGCGCGTGGATCAGGATCGGCGCGAACGGCGTGATCACCGTCGCGGTGCCGCAACTCGAGATGGGCCAGGGCATCACCACGCTGATCCCGCAGATCGTCGCCGTGGAGCTGGGCGCCGACTGGCGCCAGATCGCGGTGGAGCCGGTGCCGCCGAGCCCGCTCTACGTCAACCTGCCGCTGGCCGCGCGCTGGGCCGAGCTGTGGATGCCCGCCGTCCCGCGCATCGCCAGCGCCGGCAACCCGATCACCCGCCGCTGGGCGCAGGACCACGCGTTCACCGCCACCGCCGACGGGCAATCGCTCGCCGCCTACGAATATCCCGCGCGCGCGGCGGCGGCGGCGGCGCGTTCGCTGCTGATGCAGGCCGCCGCCGCGCGCTGGGACGCCGATTGGCGGCAGTGCGACACGAAGGACGGCTTCGTCGTCCACGCCGGCATCCGGGGCGACAGGCGCCTGCCCTTCGGCACGCTCGCGGCAGAGGCGGCCGGCTTCGATCCGCCCAGAACGCCGCCGCTGCGCCGGGCGGCGGCGAAGGAGGGCGCGAACGCGCCGCTGCGCTTCCCCCGGCTCGACCTGCCCTCGAAAGTCGACGGCAGCCATCTCTTCGCCGGCGACGTGCGGCTGCCCGGCATGGTCCACGCGGCGATCCGCCACGGCCCCATCGGCGACACCGTGCTCGCCGGCTTCGAGAAGGCCCGGGCGCAAGGCATCCCCGGGCTGATCTCGCTGGTTCGGGGCAAGCGCTGGCTGGCCGCGGTGGCGGAGACCTGGTGGGCGGCCGAGCGCGCGCTGGCCGAGATCGCCCCCAACTTCATCGCCCGGGATCGCGCCGACAGCGGCCGGATCGAGACCGCGCTCGACACGGCGGTGCGCCGGGGCGCGGCGACGCGGCTGTTCGAGCGGGGCGATCCCGATGCGCTGGCGGGGGGCTTCTCGCTGGTCACGCGCTATGACGTCGCGCCCGCGCTCCACGCCACGCTGGAGACCGCCAGCGCCACCGCGCGGCTGGCCGACGGGCGGCTGGAGCTGTGGCTGGCGAGCCAGGCGCCCGAAGCCGCGCGCCGCGCGGCGGCCGAGGCGGCGGGGGTGCCGCTGCGCAACTGCGTGCTCTATCCGATGCCGGCTGGCGGCAGCTTCGACCGCCGGCTGGAGCACGACCACGCCATCGAGGCGGCGACGATCGCCCGCGCCGTCGGGCGGCCGGTGCAGCTCACCTGGTCGCGCTGGCAGGAACACGTCGCCGGCCCGCCGCGCCCGCCGGTGGCGGCGGTGCTGGCGGCCAGGACCGATCCGTCCGGCGCGGTCGCCGGCTGGAAGGCCCGGCTGGCGCTGCCGGCGACCGGGCACGAGTTCGGCCGCCGCCTGTTCGCAGGCCGGACCGGCCGGCAGGCGATGGCGGAGAGCGCCGGCGAGGCCGATCTGCTCGCCATGGACGGCGTGGTGCCGCCCTATGCGGTGCCGGACATGGCGATCGAGCACGTCCCCGCCGACATCGGCCTGCCGACCGGGCGGCTGCGCGGCAACGCCCACGGCTATGCCGCCTTCTTCACCGAGAGCTTCGTCGACGAGCTGGCGCACCAGACCCGGCAGGAGCCGCTGGCCTTCCGCATCGCCATGCTCGGCCACGATCCCCGGCTGATCGCATGCCTGCAGCGCGTGGCGGTGCAGGCCGATTGGGGCGGCGGCGTCGAAGCGAGCGGACAGGGCATCGCCTGCCACGTCATCGGCGCCAACGCCCCCGATGGCGCCCGCATCGCCGCGGTCGCCACCGCGCGCCGCGGCGAGACCGGCGTGCGCATCGACCGGATCGACGCGGTCGCCGACATCGGCCGGATCGTCAATCTCGACATCGCCCGCCAGCAGATCGAGGGCGGGCTGGTCTACGGCATCGGCCTGGCGCTGGGATCGAGCACCGCCTACGCCGACGGCCTGCCCACCGTCGGCCGCCTCGCCGAGCTGGCGCTGCCGGTGCTCGCCGACTGCCCCGAGATCCGCGTCGCCTTCGTCGACAGCGACGCGCCGCCGGCCGATCCGGGCGAGCTGGGCGTCGCGGTGGCGGCGCCGGTCCTGGCGAACGCGCTGTTCTCGGCCACCGGTCTGCGCTTCCGCCGGCTACCCTTGCTGTCGGAGGAAATATGAGCGCACCGCCCCCGCACATCGGCGTCCTGCTGGTAAACCTCGGGACGCCCGAGGCGCCAACCGCAGGTGCCGTGCGGCGCTATCTCGCCGAGTTCCTCTCGGACCGCCGCGTGGTGGAAATCCCGCCGTTCGTCTGGCAGCCGATCCTGCGCGGGATCATCCTCAACACGCGGCCGCGCAAGTCCGCCCGCGCCTATGCGGAGGTCTGGACCGACCAGGGCTCGCCGCTCGCCGCGATCACCGCCGCGCAGGCGCAGGGGCTGCAGGCGCGGCTGGGCGGGCAGATCACGGTACGCTGGGCCATGCGCTACGGCAATCCGGGCATAGCCGCCGCGTTGCCCAGCCTGGTGGCCGACGGCTGCGATCGCATCCTGATCGCGCCGCTCTACCCCCAATATTCGGGCGCGACGACCGCTTCGGCAATGGACAGCGTGGGCGCCGCGCTGGCCGGAATGCGGCGGCAACCGGCGATCCGCACGCTGCCGCCCTACTACGCCGAGCCCACGCATATCGCCGCGCTGCACGCCGACATCACCCGCCAGCTCGCCGCGCTGCCCTTCCGGCCCGAGGTGCTGCTGCTCAGCTTCCACAGCATGCCCGAACGCACCCAGCGCCTCGGCGATCCCTATTACGACCAGTGCCTCGAAACCGCGCGGCTGCTCGGCGAAGCGCTGGCGGACAGCGGCCTGCGCCTGGAAACCTGCTTCCAGTCACGCTTCGGCCGCGCCAAATGGCTGGAGCCGGCCACCGGCGCGACGATCGCCGCCGAAGCGCGCCGGGGCACGCGGCGCCTCGCCATCGTCGCCCCGGGCTTTGCCGCCGACTGCCTGGAAACGCGCGAGGAACTGGCGATCCGCGGCCGCGCGCAGTTCCTGGCCGCCGGCGGGACGGACTTCGCCGTGCTGGATTGCCTCAACGCGGGCGAGACGGGGATGGCCATGCTGGAAGCACTGGTGCGGCGCGAACTGGCAGGGTGGACTTTGATCTATTCTTGACATAACCCCTTTTTGTTCTACTCCTGTTCATAGAAGCCGCAACGGAGTCGGACGATCATGTCGCAAGCCCAATTCGCCTATGACGCGCCGGGAAACGACGCGGCGGGCCTGCCGCTGACGCTCTCGATCTTCGCCGACCGGCCGCACCTGCGCGACGAGATGCGCGAGGATGCCCGCGCCGCCGGGTTCCGCGTGACTCAGGCGGCGGATGCCGCCAGCCTGCTGGAAGGCGCGGCGCGGCCGCTCGGCGACGTCGTGCTGATCGATTGCCCGGCGGTCGGCGGCGCCATGCTGGCCGCGCTCGCCCGTCTCGATCTGCGTGCGGCCAACACGGGGGCACAGCTCGTCGTCTCCACATCGGTCGCCGCACTCGACGATGTCTTCGCCTGCATGGACCAGTCCGGGCCGCAGCTCCTCGTTGATCCGACCCGGGCGGAGCGGGTGATCGCGCTCGGCCGGGTGCTGGCGCAAGTGTCGCGGCTGCGCCTGCGCGAGCTGGGCGAAGAGGACCGGCTGATGCTGCTGCGGCTGACCGAGCAGGTCGCCCGCCTCGCGGAACGGCTCGACCACCTGGGGCCGGCTCGCTCCACGGCGGCATGCGGCCCGGACGGCGCCGCGCGTCTCGAGGCGCCGCGGCGCGATTTCGTCCCTCAGCCGGCGGATGAAGGCGGCGCTGACCGACTGGCCCGCGCGACGCGGCCGCCGCTGCCCGATTCGCGGCTGCTGCGGCGGATCATCCGCCAGCGTCAGCTTCGCGCACGCTTCTTCGATGGCGGTCTTTTCGCCGATCCCGCCTGGGACATGCTGCTCGACCTCGCCGCCGCGCGCGCCGAACACAAGCGCGTCTCGGTCACCTCGCTGTGCATCGCCTCGGGCGTGCCGCCGACAACGGCGCTGCGCTGGATCGGCCAGCTCACCGCAGCGGGGCTGGTCCAGCGGGCCGAGGACGACACCGACCGCCGCCGCGCCTTCATCATTCTCACCGAGCCCGCGGCCGACGCCATGGCGCGCTATTTCGCCGAACTGGGCCCGGCCGGCGCACAACTGGTCTGACCCCTTCCCCGCCCGCGCCCTTTCCGCTAGAGCCCGCCTCCTCGGTCTGGCGCCGGGCGGTTAGCTCAGTTGGTAGAGCATCTCGTTTACACCGAGAGGGTCGGCGGTTCGAGCCCGTCACCGCCCACCAGGACTTCAGCCGCGTCGACCGAGACTCGCAACTTTCGTGTCGCGTTCGCCCCCCGGCAGAATACGCTTCGCGCGCGTCGTTTCCGAGCGCCCGCCAGGCACCAAAAAGGGGGCGGTTCCAGGCCCGCCCCCTTCCTGATCTATCGGCCGCGTGGCGCGTCAGTTTGCGCGGGGCGCAGCCGCCGCCGCGTTGTCCGGCAGGCCGCCGAGCCGCGTGACGAGCTTGGTATAGGCGTCGAGATAGGCCAACACGATGATCTGGCCGATCGCGGTGTCCTGATAGCCGCCGCCGCCGGCCGCACCGAACGTCCCCCAGAAGCTGCCGCCGCCACCGCCGCCGCCGAAGCTCACGTCCGACTTGCGCGCATAGCCCTCGGTCAGGGCCTCTTCCTCGGTGGTGCGGGCGTTGACGATCGAAAGCGTGACGTTCGCCTCGCCCTTCTTGACGCTGATGCCGCCGGCGATCGCACCGAAGCCGCGGCCGAACAGGCCTCCGCCCACGCTGCCCAGGATGCCGCCGACATTGCTGCCGCCCGAATTGCGGTTGGCGGTCACGATGTTGGGCTCAAGGAAATAATCGGCCGCGCGGACCTGGCCGCGGCCCAGGTTGGAACCGCGCTGCAGCTCTCCCTGATCGGCCATCGCGCGCTCCATGGCGCGGCTCTGCATCGAGCGGCCACGGTTCACCAGCGTGAAGCAGCCCGACTGCTGGACGAAGACCCGCAGGATCGCCTCGGGGCTGCCCAGGTTGTATTCGCGCCACCACTGGTTGTCCGGCTCGACGATCGCCACCGCGCCCAGATTACGCGTGCAGCGCGGGATTTCCTGCGTCTCCTTCTTCTGCTGCTGGCGGGCGGACGAGCCCTTGGTATCCTTGGCCCAGACGGTCGAACCGCCGGCCACGAGAACGAGAGCGGCCACCCCACAGACGAATTTCTTCATCAATCCAACTCCTTGCACAGGCCCGATGGCCCAACCGATGCGGATATGCCTATCCGGTCTTTGCTGATATTTTCTGAATGTCAGGCGCCCGTTGCGCGTGGTCATAACCGGCTTTGCAGCGCGCGCAAATGCGGAAACAAACATCAGGCCCTCGCGCCGTTCCGACCCGCGACCGCCATGTTGTCGATCAGCCGCGTCCGGCCGATCCGGGCGGCAACGAGCAGGCGGCCACCTGCCGGCCCCAGCACGGACACGGGGGCCAGGCTGCCGGGATCCCGCAGCGCGACGTAATCGACCGAGGCGAAGCCCCCGGCCAACAGCTTCGCCTCGACCGCGCCCACGCTCGCGGCGACGTCGCCGCCCGCTTCCAGGGCCGCCACCGCCTCGCGCATCGCCGCGGGCAACGTCGCGGCCTGCGCCCGCTCGGCCGGCGAGAGGTAGGCGTTGCGCGAACTCATCGCCAGGCCGTCCGCCTCGCGCACCGTGGCGACGCCGTGGATGGCATCTGCGTGCGGCCGCGCGAGATCGAGGTCGCGCGCCATGCGGCGGATCACCGCGAGCTGCTGCCAGTCTTTCTCGCCGAAGAAGGCGAGATCGGGCCGCACCTGGTTGAACAGCTTGCACACGACGGTGGCGACGCCGTCGAAATGACCGGGCCGCGCGGCGCCGCACAGCTCCTCGCTCACGCCCGAGACCGAGACGTTGGTGCTGTAACCCTGCGGGTACATCACCTCGACCGTCGGCGCCCAGACCAGCGAGACGCCCTCGCCCGACAGCAGCGCCAGATCGCGTTCGAGCTGGCGCGGATAGGCGTCGAGGTCCTCGCCCGCGCCGAACTGGCGCGGATTGACGAAGATCGAGACCGCGACGTGGCGCGCCGCCTTGCGGGCCTCGCGCACCAGCGTCAGATGGCCGTCATGCAAGGCGCCCATGGTAGGCACCAGGGCCAGCGAGCCTTCGGCGCGCAAGGCCGCGACAGCACTGCGCAGTGGATCAATCTGGTGGACGGTTTGCATGGGCCCGGCCCCTCCGATAAGAGCTTCGGCTGGCTCCTCTGCCAGCGCCGATGGCAGATGACCAGCAACAGTTTGAGGAAGCGAACACCCGACCGTGGCTCCGCATCGTATCGTCTTCGCCAATGAGAAGGGCGGCACCGGCAAGTCGACCACCGCCGTCCACGTCGCCATTGCTCTTGCCTATCAGGGCGCCCGGGTGGCGGCGATCGACCTCGATCCGCGTCAGCGCACGCTGCACCGCTATCTGGAGAACCGCGCCGAGACGCAGCGCCGCCGCGACGTCGCCCTGCCCACGGCCCGCTTCGCGGTGTTCCAGGGGGACAGCGTGGAGGCCCTGGAGGCGCTCGCCGCCGAAGTGGGCGAAGGGCAGGACTTCCTGCTGTTCGACACGCCCGGCCGCGACGATCCCTTCGCGCGCCACACGGCGACCACCGCCGACACGCTGGTGACGCCGCTCAACGACAGCTTCGTCGACTTCGACCTGATCGGCCAGGTCGACGCCGAGACCTTCAAGGTGCGCCGCCTGTCGTTCTACGCCGAGCTGATCTGGGAAGCGCGCAAGAAGCGGGCGATGGCGACGATCCGCGACCAGAAGCGCGAGATGGACTGGGTGGTGGTCCGCAACCGCACCCAGCACGTCGAAGCGCGCAACATGCGGCGCCTCGACAGCGCGCTGACCGAACTGTCGAAGCGCGTGGGCTTCCGCATCGCCAACGGCCTGTCGGAACGCGTCATCTACCGCGAGCTGTTTCCGTCCGGCCTCACCCTGCTCGACAAGGGCCACCTGGGCGAACTGGGCACCAGCCATCTCGTCGCGCGGCAGGAGCTGCGCCAGTTGATCGCCGGGCTCAACCTGCCGCTGCCGGGGCGGCCGCAGGAAGAGCTGGCGCTCGCCCGGACGGCGTGACCAAGTTCCTTCTCCTGGCCGCGCTGGGGGTCCTTGCCTATCGCCTGATCGCGGCGCTCTGGCCGTGGGAACCGCGGCGAGGGAATGCGCGTTCCGTGGCCAGGGCGCAGGCCCGCGTCTTGCTGGGGGTTAGCGAATCCGCAAGCCGGGAAGAGATAATCGACGCCCACCGCCGCCTCGTCGCACAAGTCCACCCGGACAGGGGCGGCACCAACGAGCTGGTGCACGAAGCCAATTCAGCGCGCGATCTGCTGCTTGCGGAGCGGCCGGTTCGCTAGGGTACGGACCCTAAATGGAGCAGCCATGACCTACCAGTTCGATCCCACCGTCCTGCGCGAATACGACATCCGCGGGGTGATCGGCGAAACGCTGGGGGTGGAGGACGCGCGCGCCATCGGCCGCGGGTTCGCGACGCTGCTGCGCCGCGCGGGCGGCAGGAAAGTGGCGGTGGGCTATGACGGCCGGGTCAGCTCGCCGATCCTCGAGGACGCGCTGGTCGAGGGACTGACCGGCAGCGGCGTCGATGTCGTGCGCATCGGCATGGGGCCGACGCCGATGCTCTATTACGCCGAAGCCTCAGCGGAAGATGTCGATGGCGGCATTCAGATAACCGGCAGCCACAACCCCGCCAACTACAACGGCTTCAAGATGGTGTTTCAGGGCCGTCCGTTCTTCGGCGACGAGATCCAGGAGCTGGGCCACATGGCGGCGGCGGGGGACTGGATGCACGGCATGGGCACCAGCGAGCGGCGCGAGGTGCTCGACGCCTATATCGACCGGCTGCTCCAGGGGCTGGAAGGCGTCGATCGCGACTGGCTGGCACGCCTGCGGATCGGCTGGGACGCGGGCAACGGCGCCACCGGCCCGGCGCTGGAACAGCTCACCGCCCGGCTGCCGGGCGAGCATCACCTTCTCTATACCGAGGTCGACGGACGTTTCCCCAACCATCATCCCGATCCTACCGAGGAAAAGAACCTCGCCGATCTGAAGGCGCTCGTCGCCGACAAGAAGCTCGACTTCGGACTGGCATTCGACGGCGACGGCGACCGCATCGGCGCCATCGACGGCACGGGCCGGGTGATCTGGGGCGACCAGCTCCTCATGATCTTCGCCGAGGACGTGCTGCGCGAGGTGCCGGGGGCGACCGTGATCGCCGACGTCAAGGCTTCGCGCGCGCTGTTCGAGCGGGTCGCCGCTCTCGGCGGCAAGCCGCTGATGTGGAAGACCGGGCACAGCCTGATCAAGTCCAAAATGAAGGAAACGCACGCCCCGCTGGCCGGCGAGATGAGCGGCCACGTCTTCTTCGCCCACCGCTATTACGGGTTCGACGACGCACTCTATGCCGCAATTCGGCTGATCGCGGCTTCGGCGCGCCTCGGGAAATCCGTGACCGAGCTGCGCGACGCGATGCCGGCGCTGATCAACACGCCCGAGCTGCGGTTCCAGGTGGACGAGAGCCGCAAGTTCGCCGTGATCGACGAAGTGAAACAACGGCTGGCGGCGGCGGGCGCGCAGGTCGACGCGACCGATGGCGTGCGCGTCTCCACGCCCGACGGCTGGTGGCTGCTGCGCGCCTCGAACACGCAGGACGTGCTCGTCGCCCGCGCCGAGAGCGGCAGCGAGGAAGGGCTGGCGCGGCTGATGGCGCAGATCGATGGCCAACTCGCGCAGTCGGGGCTGGAGCGGGGGCCGCAGACCGGGCACTGATGCCGTACGTCGTCCCGGGCCTGGCCCGGGACGACGAAAGGACCTCCCTCTCTTCGCTGGCGTTGCGATCAGATCCTGGCCGATCAGATCTTGCTCGCCTGTCCGGCAGGCTGGCGTGAGGCCGGGCTGATCGTGCCGCCTTCGGCCGGGGCGGTGGCGCTCGTCACCCGGTTGCCGGTGTAGGCGCCGCCGCTGCCGGCGACCGTCTCGACGCGCAGGTTGTTCTGCACGTGCTTCACGCCGGAGATCGCATCGACGAGATCCTCGGCCCGCCGCTTCGCCTGCCGGCTCGTGACGGTTCCGTTCAGCGTCACCTCGCACTTGTCGACCGCGACGGTGACATTGCTCGCGTCGACCCGCGCATCGTCGGTCAACCGGTCGTTGGCGTCCTCGCGGATGCGCTCGTCGGACCGGATGTAGTCCCGTGGGCCACGGCCGCGATGGTCCTCCTCGCGCCGGCGCGCGGCGTCCTCGTCGCCGAACCACGAGGCGACCTCGTCGCTCGCCCGGTCCCAGAGACCACGGCGCTCGTCGCCGCGCGCATAGCCGTGGGCGCGGTAGTCGGCGCCGAAACGCTGACCGCCGTGATAGGGCCGGGGCGTCTCGTACTCGCCGAGCGCCCAGCTTCCCTGGGTGCCGGTGAACCAGCTTGAATCGCCGCTGCCGCCGTAGGTGCCTTCATAGGGATGGCCGGCGCGAAGCTCGCGGTTGCGCTCGTGCCAGTGCATCGGCCGGCTGTCTTGCCGCCCGCCATAGTCGCGGGGGGCATAATAGGTGCGCTGGGCATAGCCGCGCCCGTTCCACGGCGCGTCGTAGGTATCGCCGCGATCGTCCTCGAAGCCGGCCCCGTCCTGTCCGCCGGCCGCCTCGCCACGGTAGCGCTCCGCGCCGCGCTGCCAGCGCCGCTCGCGTTCCCGGCGTTCGTCGTCCGAACCGCGATAGTCGGGACGCTCTCGATAAAAGTCGGCCATGTCGGTTTCCTTTCCTGGCGCAAGGCGCGACCGGACACATGCGGCCGCACCGGCCTTCCGCTAAGCCAACGCGAAGGCGGCGCATGCGTTCCCCGGACACGCCGCACCAGCCTTGCGCTTCGCCGCAGCGGCGGCGTTGGGGGCCTGCGGCGGCGGCTTCCTATCGACAGCGGGCGCCCGCGCACCCATCTGCGGTGGCGTGACCGCTTCCGCCAGCCTGCCGCCAGAGATCGCCGCGTGGTTCGACGCGCGGGGCTGGCGCGTGCGGCGACACCAGAGCGAGATGCTGATGGCGGCGGAGGCGGGCCGCCATGCGCTGCTCGTCGCCGACACCGGCGCGGGCAAGACGCTTGCCGGCTTCCTGCCGACGCTTGCCGACTTCGCCCCCTCGCGGCTCGGCAGCGCGCCCGCGCCCGAAGGGCTGCACACGCTCTATGTCTCGCCGCTCAAGGCGCTGGCGCACGATGTCCAGCGCAACCTGATAACGCCGATCGCGGAGATCGGTCTGCCCATCCGCGTCGAGACGCGCAGCGGCGACACGCCATCCGACCGCAAAGCGCGCCAGCGGGCACGGCCGCCGCACGTGCTGCTGACCACGCCCGAATCGCTTTCGCTGCTGCTGTCCTATCCCGAAAGCGCGCAGCTCTTCGCCACGCTGAAGCGCGTGGTGATCGACGAAGTGCACGCCTTCGCCGCCGGCAAGCGGGGCGATCTGCTGGCGCTGGCGCTCGCCCGCCTGCAGGCGATCGCGCCGGACATGCGCCGGGCCGCGCTGTCCGCCACGCTCGCCGATCCGGACGCCTACCGCGCCTGGCTGGCGCCCGGCCATGGCGAGGGGGGAAGCCCGAGCGACGCGGTGACGCTGGTGGCGGGCGAGCCCGGCGCCGAGCCCGAAGTCTCGATCCTGCTGCCGCGCGAGGCGCGCGTGCCCTGGAGCGGCCATGCCGCCGCCTGGGCGATCCCCCAGCTCTACGAGCAGATCAGGGCGCACCGCACGACCCTGGTGTTCACCAACACGCGCTTTCTGGCCGAATACCTCTTCCAGCTTCTGTGGGACGCCAACGAGGAAAACCTGCCGATCGGCATCCACCACGGCTCGCTGTCCACCGAGGCGCGGCGCAAGGTGGAGGGCGCGATGGCGCGCGGCGAACTGCGCGCGCTGGTCTGCACCGCCAGCCTCGACCTCGGCGTCGACTGGGGGGACATCGACCTCGTCGTGCAGATGGGCGCGCCCAAGGGCTCATCGCGGCTGCTGCAGCGCATCGGCCGCGCCAACCACCGGCTCGACCAGCCCAGCCGGGCGCTGCTGGTGCCGGGCAACCGCTTCGAGTTCCTCGAAGCAATGGCCGCGGCCGATGCCGTGCACGAAGGCCAGCGCGACGGCGAGGATTTCCGCCCCGGCGGGCTCGACGTGCTGGCCCAGCACGTCATGGCCTGCGCCTGCGCGGGGCCGTTCCACGAGACGGCGCTGCTTGCCGAGATCCGCGGCGCGCCGGCCTATGCCTGGGTGGACGAGGCCGCGTTCGGCCGCGTGCTCGATTTCGTCGCCACCGGGGGCTACGCGCTGCGCGCCTACGACCGCTTCCGCCGCATCGTGCGCACGGCGGACGGCACCTGGCGGCTGACGCATCCCGAACAGGCCCATCGCCACCGGATGAACGCGGGCATCATCGTGGATGCCGAGATGCTCGACGTGCGCTTCCGCAACGGCCGCTCGCTGGGGCGGGTCGAGGAGAACTTCGGGGCGAGCCTCAAGCCCGGCGACACCTTCCGCTTCGCCGGCATGGACCTGGAGGTCGAGGGCGTGCGCGACCTCGAGCTGATCGTGCGCGCGGCGCGGAAGTCGGCGACGATCCCCAGCTACATGGGCGCGCGGATGCCGCTGACGACGCACCTGGGCGCGCGCGTGCGCGCAATGCTGGCCGACCGCGCCGGCTGGGCGCGCTTTCCCGACGACGTGCGCGAATGGCTGGAGGTGCAGGACTGGCGCTCGCGCCTGCCCCGGCCGGGGCGGCTGCTGGTCGAGAGCTTCCCGCACGAGCGCCTCGAATACACGACTTACTACACGTTCGAGGGCTGGAACGCGAACCAGTCGCTCGGCATGCTGATCACCCGGCGCATGGAGGATCGCGGGCTCGGCCCGCTGGGTTTCGTCGCCAACGATTATGCTCTGGCCGTGTGGGGGCTGAGGCCGGTGGACGATCCGGCGGCGCTGCTGTCGCCCGACATCCTCGCCCACGAGTTCGTCGACTGGGTGCAGCAGAGCTATTTGCTGCGCCGCGCCTTCCGCGAGGTGGCGGTGATCTCCGGGCTCGTCGAGCGGCAGCATCCGGGCAAGCGCAGGAGCGGCCGGCAGGTCACGTTCTCGACCGACCTCATCTACGATGTGCTGCGCAAGTACCAGCCCGACCATCTGCTGATCGAGGCCGCCTGGGCCGATGCCCGGACGCGGATGACCGACGTGGCGCGCGTCGCCGACGTGCTCGACCGCGCCGCGCGCGAGGTCGACCACGTGCGGCTCGGCCGGATCAGCCCGCTTTCGGTGCCGGTGCTCTCGATGATTGGCCGCGAGAGCCTGCCGGCGGGCATGGCCGACGAGATGCTGCTGGAGGAAGCCGAGAGCCTGGCCGCCACCGCGATGCGGACCGAGCCGCGGGGGGACGACGACGACCCGGCGTGATCGCCTTGGCTGGAGCCGCGGTCATGTCCGAGGACGGCGGGCAGACAACCAGAAGGAGATGATATCCTTTGCAAGCACCCCATCCGCTCAGCCTGAGCGGGCTTGGGTGCTGGATGTTTGCAATCGATACAATCGCCAAAAAGAAAGGGGCGGATCGCTCCGCCCCTTTTCCCGTCCGACCGGACCGCCGGCGCCTACTTGGCGCTCTCGGCCTTGTCGAATTCCGAATAGAGTTCGTTGTGAACGAAGCCGAACTTGGTGACCTTCGAGCCCTTGATGATGTTGAGGACCTTGGCCGACAGATCATAGCTGGCGTCCGCTTCCGGCTCGAACTGCAGCTCCGGCTCGGGCTGCATGCTCAACGTGCCCTTGAGGTTCTGGACGAGTTGGCCGCCGGAAAGCGCGGCGCCGTTCCACAGAATCTGGCCGTCGCGGGTCAGCACCACCTTGTTGACCGTCGGCTTGATCGGCGGCGGCGGCGGTTCGTTGGGGTTGGGCACCGGCAGATCGATGTCCGTCGAGTGGGTGGCGACCGGAATGGTGATGATGAACATGATGAGAAGCACGAGCATGACGTCGATCAGCGGCGTCGTGTTCATTTCCATCATCGGGGCGCCATCGTCTTTGCCGCCTGACATTGCCATGCCAAATACTCCTGAATTGCGTGCCGGCGCCTGTTACGCGCTCGGGTCGATCGGGGTGGAAATGAAGCCGACCGTCGGATAGCCGGAGATCTGGACGTTGTAGATCGTGCCCGCGACGCAGCGCCACGGCGCATTCGCGTCGCCGCGGATATGCACCTGCGGCACCTTTTCCGGATTCTTCATCATTTCCTCGGCACCGCCCGCGCGCTTGACGATGGCGTCAAGCCGCTTGAACGCCTGGTCGCGCAGTTCCTCCGCGGTCACCGGCGTGATGTTGTTGAAATAGACGCGGCACTGGCCATAGCGCGAAGCGCCTTCGAAGCCCGGCTCGCCGGCGCTGCGCCCCTGCGCGTCGGTGGTGGTCACCGTGAGCAGCAGGTTCTCGACCTTGTCCTTCGATTCCTGCGAGACGATCACCGGGATGCGCAGCTTCTCGATGGTCTGGATCGCCACCGGGACCGCGATGAGGAAGATGATCAGCAGCACCAGCATCACGTCGACGAGCGGCGTGGTGTTGATGTCGGACATCGGGGTTTCTTCCGCGCCGCCAACTGCAACTGCCATAGTTCGATCCTATCCTTGCATTCTTATCCGAGAGAGGGCGACGGGCCCGCATGCAGCATGCCCGTCGCTTCGTGCCCCCGGGTTTTGGGGCGACGGACATGGCCCGTCGCCCGGTCGCGCTCAGGGCTTGGTCGGCGCGGCGGCCGGCTTCGCCGCGGCGGCAGGAGCGGGCTTGGCCGGCGCGGCAAGCGAGGCGGGCCTCACCTGGCCGCTCGACGCGATGTGAGCCAGCACGTCCGTCGAGAACGCGGTGAGCAGTTCGCCGATCCGCTTGTTGCGGGCCTGCAGGTAGTTGTAGGCAAGCACCGCGGGCACGGCGACGAGCAGACCGAGCGCGGTCATGATCAGCGCCTCGCCGACCGGGCCGGCGACCTTGTCGATCGAGGCCGAACCGGCGATGCCGATGGCGATCAGCGCGCGGTAGATGCCGACGACGGTACCGAACAGACCGATGAACGGCGCGGTCGCGCCGACGGTCGCCAGGAACGGCAGGCCGGCGGCGAGGCGGGCGTTGATCGAAGCTTCCGAACGGGCGAGCGAGCCGTGCAGCCAGTCGTGCGCGTCAGCCGTATCCCGAAGCTTGGCGGCCTCTTCCTCGGCCTGCAGGCCGTCGTCGACGATCTGGCGCCAGGCGCTGTTCTTGGCGAGCTTGGCCGCGCCATCCTTCAGCGTCGCGGTCTTCCAGAAGCTTCCGCTCAGTTCGCGGCTCTGGCGCATGATCTTGGACTGCTCGAACCACTTGGTGAACAGGATGTAGAACGAGCCGAACGACATGATGCCGAGGATCACGACGGTCGCGTAAGCGATGAAGCCGCCCTGTTCCAGGGCCTCCGCGAACCCGAACTTGTTCTGCGGAGCGGCCTCGCCGGCCGCGGCAAGAAGATCAATAAGCATGCGGTTAGGTCCTCTCAAGAATGGAAAGTATTGGCGGGCAACGACGGCGCGCGCCGCACGGAAAAGGAAATTCAGTCCTTCGGAATGACCCAGCGGACGCGGTTCGAATAAGTGCCCGTGGTCTTGTTGCCGTCCCCGTCGGTAGCCGCATTGAAGCGGGCGCGGCGCTGGACGTTGTCGCAGGTCGCCTTGTCGAGGTCGGCATGGCCGCTCGAACTGGTCACTTCGCAGTTCGTCACGCGGCCATTCTCGTCGATGGTGACGCGAAAGCCCGTGGTGCCCTCACGCTCCTCGCGCAGGGCGCGCGAGGGATAGTCGTTGGTCGTCGCCCAGTTGCCGGGATTGCCCCGGGGCGTGGCCGCCTTGGGCGTGAAGCGGGGCGGCGGCGGAGCCGGGGGAGCGAGTACGATCGGCGGAGCCGGCGGAGCCGGCGGCGGCGGCGTGGCAACCGTCGTCACCGGCGGCGGCGGCGCCACGATGATCTTCGGCGGCGGCGCCACGATGGGCGGCGGCGGCGGCAGCTCCGCCTTCTTCGGCGGCGGCGGCGGCGGCTCCTCCTGCTTGACCTCTTCCTTGATGTCGACCGTCGTCACCTTCTGAATGACCTTCTGGGCCGCTTCATAGGCGAGACCGGTGACAAGCGCATAACCAATCACAACATGAATTAGGGCAACGATGATCAATGCGGTGACACGATTACCGCTCATCTTTTGGTCAGCGTAAGCCATTCCGACGCACCACTCCATAACAATGCCCCGGGGACAACCGGGGCGTACACGGGCGCACGAATGCCGCGACCCATGCGTCTCAAGTTAATTGCACCACCCCGACGGACGCCCGCTTCCCCTTCCCGGAGCAGGAGCGCCCGACAAGGCGAACGTAAGGCCTTTTTTGTTCTTTGGCCCAGATTTCCGTGATGCTTTAGCTCCGTTGCCAAACCCGCGCAACGCCTTATCCGCAGAGGCTGGAGTTAACCTTCGATTCAGGCGTATTAAGCTGGAAGCAGCGGAAAACCGGCAAAGTCGCTACCATACGAAACGCGCCGGAAAATCTGAGAAATTCCGGGAGTTCATCCGTGGTCAAACCAGCCAAGCGCCGCGCCGATTATACGCCGTTCCTTGCCGCGGCGGCGATTCTCATGCCTCTGGCCGCCTCGGCCTACGCGGCCGAACCGGCCGCGCCGGCGCCCGCCGCGACATACGCCGATATCGCCGACCTGGCCGATTCGGCGCGCTTCGTGATCCGCGCCGAAGTGCGCAAGATCGTGCCGGTCGAGCCCGAGCGCGCGCCGGGCGTCCGGCCGGGCTGGACGCGCTATTACATAGAGGCGCGCACGCAGGCGCTGATCCGCGGCGACACGGCGCTGGGCCAGTCGCTACGCTATCTCGTCGACATGCAGGCGGGACCGGGGGGCAAGGCGCCGGCGATCCGGAAGAAGTCCGTGCTGCTGTTCGCCGATCGCGTCAGCGGGCCGGCCGGCGACCTCCAGCTTGCCGCCCCCGACGCGCAGCTTCCGTGGGACGCGGGGACCGAGGCGCGGCTGCGCGCGATCCTTGCCGCGCTGATCGCGCCCGACGCGCCGCCGCGCGTGACCGGCGTGCGCGAGGCGATCCATGTCCCCGGCACGCTGGCCGGAGAGGGCGAGACCCAGTTCTTCCTGGACACCGCCGCCCATTCGGCGGCATCGATGACCGTCCAGCACCGGCCCGGCAGCGCGCCCGTCTGGGGCGTTTCCTTCTCCGAAGTGGCCGCGCCGGTGGGCAGCCCGCCGCAGCAGGACACGCTGGCCTGGTACCGGCTCGCCTGCTTCCTGCCCAACGCGCTGCCGCGCGCCGCCAACCTGTCGGAAGGGGCCACCAACCGCGCGCAGGCGGAAGCCGATTACCGCATGGTGCTGGGCGAACTCGGCCCCTGCCCGCGCAGCCGGCGCTGACGGGACGGCCGTCAAGGCGCTGGTCTTTCGGCCGGCGCTCGCCTAGGGCGCGCTCCCGAAAGGGAGCATCATGGCTGAACCGCTCAGAATCGCCCTGGCAGGGCTCGGAACCGTCGGCGGCGGAGTGATTCGCCTGATCGAGACCAACGGCGCGCTGATCACGCGCCGGGCGGGCCGGCCGATCGTCATCACCGCGGTCAGCGCGCGCGACCGCACCAAGGACCGCGGCGTCGACATCTCGCGCTACGCCTGGGAAGACGACATGACCGCGATGGCCGCGCGCGAGGACGTCGACGCGGTGGTCGAGCTGGTCGGCGGCGCCGACGGCCCGGCGCTGATTCTCGCCCGCAACGCCATCTCCCACGGCAAGTCGCTGGTCACCGCCAACAAGGCGATGATCGCGCATCACGGGCTGGAACTGGCCGAGATGAGCGAGAAGGCCCGCGTCGCGCTCAAGTTCGAGGCGGCGGTGGCCGGCGGAGTTCCGGTGATCAAGGGCCTGCGCGAAGGCGCGGCGGCCAACGACATCGTCCGCCTCTACGGCATCCTCAACGGCACCTGCAATTTCATCCTCTCGACCATGGAGGATACCGGCCGCGACTTTGCCGACGTGCTCGCCGAAGCGCAGGCGAAAGGCTATGCCGAGGCAGATCCCGGCTTCGACATCGAAGGCACCGACGCCGCGCACAAGCTGGCCATCCTGTCCGCCATCGCCTTCGGCACGCGCATCGACTTCGCCTCGGTCGACACCGCCGGCATCGCCCGCATCCAGGCCGCCGACATCGCCCAGGCCGACGCGCTGGGCTATGTCATCCGCCTGATCGGCCTGGCCGAGGTCGACAGCGCCGATGGCACGCGCCGGCTGTTCCAGCGCGTCCAGCCACACCTCGTCCCCTTCGACCACCCGCTGGCGCATGTCGACGGAGCGACCAACGCGGTCGTCGCGGAAGGCAACTTTTCCGGACGGCTGCTGTTCCAGGGCGCCGGCGCCGGCGACGGCCCGACCGCGAGCGCGGTGGTTGCCGACCTCATCGACATCGCCCGCGGCGATCTCGGCGGCGAGGCGGGCGCGCCCTTCTCGATCCAGGTCGCGGAAATGGAAACGATGCCGC
>JBAYPJ010000046.1:0-27333 GCA_041677785.1 Novosphingobium sp.
GAACGGCCCGAATAGTCGACGCGCTTGCCGAGCAGGTTCTGGCGGAAGCGGCCCTGCTTGCCCTTGAGCATGTCGGACAGCGACTTCAAGGGCCGCTTGTTGGCGCCGGTGATGACGCGGCCGCGGCGGCCGTTGTCGAACAGCGCGTCGACGGCTTCCTGCAGCATGCGCTTCTCGTTGCGCACGATGATGTCGGGCGCGCGCAGCTCGATCAGGCGCTTCAGCCGGTTGTTGCGGTTGATGACGCGGCGATAGAGATCGTTGAGGTCAGACGTCGCGAAGCGGCCGCCGTCGAGCGGCACCAGCGGGCGCAGCTCGGGCGGGATCACCGGCACGACCTCAAGGATCATCCATTCGGGGCGGTTGCCCGAATCGATGAAGCTCTCGACCACCTTGAGGCGCTTGATGATCTTCTTGGGCTTCAGCTCGGACTTGGTGGTGGCCAGCTCTTCGAGCAGGTCGACCTTCTCCTGCTCGAGGTCGAGCGCGATGAGCATCTGCTTGACCGCCTCGGCGCCGATGCCGGCGGAGAAGCTGTCCTCGCCGTATTCGTCCTGCGCGTCGAGCAGCTCGTCCTCGGTGAGAAGCTGGTACTTCTCCAGCGGGGTCAGCCCCGGCTCGATGACGACGTAGCTTTCGAAGTAGAGGATGCGCTCAAGCTGCTTGAGCTGCATGTCGAGCAGCAGGCCGATACGGCTGGGCAGCGACTTGAGGAACCAGATGTGCGCGACCGGCGCGGCCAGCTCGATGTGGCCCATGCGCTCGCGGCGCACCTTGGTGACGGTGACTTCGACGCCGCACTTCTCGCAGACGACGCCCTTGTACTTCATGCGCTTGTACTTGCCGCACAGGCACTCATAGTCCTTCACCGGGCCGAAGATGCGCGCGCAGAACAGGCCGTCGCGCTCGGGCTTGAACGTGCGGTAGTTGATCGTCTCCGGCTTCTTGATCTCGCCGAAGGACCAGGAGCGGATGCGCTCGGGGCTCGCCAGGCCGATCTGGATCTGGTCGAACGTCTCGGGCTTGGCCATCTGGTTGGTGAACTTGGTCAGGTCGTTCATGTCTTTTCACCTTCCGTAGCCCCTCCCCTTCGGGGGGAGGGGTTGGGGTGGGGGCTGTCAGTTCATTCGGGCGAGGCGTCGTTACTTGGGCGACAGGCCCCACCCCCGGCCCCTCCCCCCGAAGGGGAGGGGAGATTGGATCACTCCGCCGCGATCTGCATGCCGTCGTCGTCGTCGTCCTCGCCCAGCGAGGACAGTTCGACGTTGAGGCCGAGGCTGCGCATTTCCTTGACGAGCACGTTGAAGCTCTCGGGAATGCCGGCCTCGAAGGTGTCGTCGCCCTTGACGATCGCCTCGTAGACCTTGGTGCGGCCGACCACGTCGTCGGACTTCACCGTCAGCATCTCCTGCAGCGTGTAGGCGGCGCCGTAGGCCTGGAGCGCCCAGACTTCCATCTCGCCGAAGCGCTGGCCGCCGAACTGCGCCTTGCCGCCCAGCGGCTGCTGGGTGACGAGGCTGTACGGCCCGATCGAGCGCGCGTGGATCTTGTCGTCGACCAGGTGGTGGAGCTTGAGCATGTAGATGATGCCCACCGTCACCTTGCGGTCGAACGCCTCGCCGGTGCGCCCGTCGAACAGCGTGACCTGGCCGCTGGTGTCGTAGCCCGCCTTGGCCAGCATGGCCGAGACGTCCGCCTCGCGCGCGCCGTCGAACACCGGGGTGCCCATCGGCACGCCGGCCTTGAGGTTCTCGGCCAGCTCGATGATCTCGGCCTGCGAACGGCCCTCGATCTCGGCGTGGTAGGTCTCGCCGTAGACGTCCTTGAGCGTCTCGACGATCGCCGCGGGCGGGGCCGCCGCCTGCGGGTTCGGGTTGGCGTGGCGCCAGTCCTCGAGCGCGGTCTTGATCTGCTGGCCCAGGCCGCGCGCGGCCCAGCCCAGGTGCGTCTCGAAGATCTGCCCGACGTTCATGCGCGACGGCACGCCCAGCGGGTTGAGCACGATGTCGACGTGGGTGCCGTCCTCGAGGAACGGCATGTCCTCGATCGGCAGGATGCGGCTGATGACGCCCTTGTTGCCGTGGCGGCCGGCCATCTTGTCGCCCGGCTGCAGCTTGCGCTTCACCGCGACGAAGACCTTGACCATCTTGAGCACGCCGGGGGCCAGCTCGTCGCCGCGCTCCAGCTTCTCCTTGCGGTCCTCGAACTTCTCCTGGATCGCCTTGACGGTCTCGTCGTACTGGGTCTTCACCGCCTCGAGCTGCGCCTGGCGCGCATCGTCGGCGACGGCGAACTTCCACCATTCGTGACGCTCGGCCTCGGCCAGCACCTCCTCGGTGATCTCGCCGCCCTTCTTGACGCCCTTGGGCGCGGCCGTCGCGACGTGGCCCAGCAGCATCTCGCGCAGGCGGTTGTAGGTGGCGCGGTTGAGGATGGCGCGCTCGTCCTCCCGGTCCTTGGCGAGGCGTTCGATCTCCTCGTTCTGGATCGCGCGGGTACGGTCGTCGATCTCGATGCCGTGGCGGTTGAACACCCGCACCTCGACGATGGTGCCCGAAACGCCCGGCGGCAGCCGCAGCGAGGTGTCGCGCACGTCGCTGGCCTTTTCGCCGAAGATGGCGCGCAGGAGCTTTTCCTCCGGCGTCATCGGGCTCTCGCCCTTGGGCGTGATCTTGCCGACCAGGATGTCGCCCGGGTGCACTTCGGCGCCGATGTAGACGATGCCCGCCTCGTCGAGGTTGCGCAGCGCTTCCTCGCCGACGTTGGGGATGTCGCGGGTGATGTCCTCCGGCCCGAGCTTGGTGTCGCGGGCCATGACCTCGAACTCCTCGATGTGGATCGAGGTGAACACGTCGTCCTTGACGATGCGCTCGGAGATGAGGATCGAGTCCTCGTAGTTGTAGCCGTTCCAGGGCATGAACGCGACGAGCGTGTTGCGGCCCAGCGCCAGCTCGCCCAGCTCGGTCGAGGGACCGTCGGCGATGATGTCGCCCTTCTCCACCAGGTCGCCCACCTTCACCAGCGGGCGCTGGTTGATGCAGGTGTTCTGGTTGGAGCGCTGGAACTTCTGCAGCGTGTAGATGTCGACGCCCGACTGGCCGGCCTCGATGTCGCCCGAAGCGCGGATGACGATGCGGGTGGCGTCGACCTGGTCGACCACGCCGCCGCGCAGCGCGGCGATGGCCGCACCGGAATCGCGCGCCACCGTCTCTTCCATGCCGGTGCCGACGAACGGCGCGTCGGCCTTGACCAGCGGCACCGCCTGGCGCTGCATGTTCGAGCCCATCAGCGCGCGGTTGGCGTCGTCGTTCTCGAGGAACGGGATCAGCGAGGCGGCGACCGAGACGAGCTGCTTGGGCGAAACGTCCATCAGCGTCACGTGGTCGCGCGGCGCCATGACGAACTCGCCGCCCTCGCGCGCCGAGACCAGCTCCTCGACGAAGCTGCCGTCGGCGTTGGTTTCGGCCGAGGCCTGCGCGACGGTGTGCTTCTGCTCTTCCATGGCGGAGAGGTAGACCACTTCCTTGGTCACCTTGCCGTCGATCACCTTGCGGTACGGCGTCTCGATGAAGCCGTACTTGTTGACGCGCGCGAAGGTCGAGAGCGAGTTAATCAGGCCGATGTTCGGGCCTTCGGGCGTCTCGATCGGGCAGATGCGGCCATAGTGCGTCGGGTGCACGTCGCGCACCTCGAAGCCGGCGCGCTCACGCGTGAGGCCGCCCGGCCCGAGCGCCGAGACGCGGCGCTTGTGGGTGACTTCGGACAGCGGGTTGGTCTGGTCCATGAACTGCGAGAGCTGGCTGGAGCCGAAGAACTCGCGCACCGCGGCGACGGCTGGCTTGGCGTTGATCAGGTCGTTCGGCATCACCGTCGACACGTCCACGCTGCTCATGCGCTCCTTCACCGCGCGTTCCATGCGCAGCAGGCCGACACGGTACTGGTTCTCCAGCAGCTCGCCCACCGAACGGACCCGGCGGTTGCCGAGGTTGTCGATGTCGTCGATCTCGCCCTTGCCGTCCTTGAGGTTCACCAGTTCCTTGACCACGGCGAGGATGTCCTCGGTGCGCAGCGTCGTCACCGTGTCCTCGGCGTCAAGGCCGAGGCGCATGTTGAGCTTGACGCGGCCCACGGCCGACAGGTCGTAGCGGTCGGAATCGAAGAACAGGCCGTCGAACAGCGATTCCGCCGTTTCCTTCGTCGGCGGCTCGCCCGGCCGCATGACCTTGTAGATTGCCTCCAGGCCCATCTCGCGGTTCTCGGCCTTGTCGGCCTTGAGCGTGTTGCGGATCCAGGGGCCGGTGTTGACGTGGTCGATGTCGAGCAGTTCGAGGCGGTCGATGCCCGCCTGATCGAGCGCGTCGAGATTCTCAGGCGAGACCTCGTCGCCGGCCTCGATATAGATGCGGCCGGTGCTCTCGTCGATCACGTCGAGCGCGGAATAGCGGCCGAAGATCTCCTCGGTGGGGATCAGCAGCTCGGCCAGGCCGTCCTTCTGCGCCTTGTTGGCCGCGCGCGGGGAAATCTTCTGCGCGGCGGGGAAGATCACCTCGCCCGAGGCGGCGTCGACGATGTCGAACGCGGGCTTGGAGCCGCGCCACTGCTCGGGCACGTAGGGCACGCGCCACCCATCCTCGCCGCGCTTCCAGATCACGGTCTCGTAGAAATGGTTGAGGATCTGCTCGCCGTCGAGGCCGAGCCCATAGAGCAGCGCGGTGACGGGCAGCTTGCGCTTGCGGTCGATGCGGACGTTGACGATGTCCTTCGCGTCGAACTCGAAATCGAGCCACGAGCCGCGATAGGGGATGACGCGCGCGGCGAAGAGGAACTTGCCCGAGGAGTGCGTCTTGCCGCGGTCATGGTCGAACAGCACGCCGGGCGAACGGTGCATCTGGCTGACGATGACGCGCTCGGTGCCGTTGACGACGAAGGTGCCGTTCTCGGTCATGAGCGGCATGTCGCCCATGTAGACGTCCTGCTCCTTGATATCGAGGACGGAGCGGGTCTCGGTCTCCTGGTCGACCTCGAAGACGATCAGGCGCAGCGTCACCTTCATCGGCGCCGCATAGGTGATGCCGCGCTGGCGGCACTCGGTGACGTCGTACTTGGGGTCTTCCAGCTCGTAGTGGACGAAGTCCAGCTCGCTGGTGCCGCCGAAGTCGCGGATCGGGAAGACCGAGCGCAGCGTCTTCTCGAGGCCCGAGACATAGCCCGTCGCCGGATCGGAGCGCAGGAACTGCTCGTAGCTTTCGCGCTGCACTTCGATCAGGTTCGGCATCTGCACGACTTCGTGGATGTCGCCGAAGATCTTGCGGATGCGCTTCTTGGCCGAGGCGCGCGGAGCGGCGCCGTTCGGGCTGAGGGGCTTGGTCGCCATGGAGGGGTCTTGCCTCTTCGCTTGGATGCCGGCCCCCACCTGCGGAAGCCGGACGGAAAATTCATGCCACGCGCGGCGGGTGGCGCATCGGACGCGAAAAGGCCGCATGGCGCATGGCGCCCCGTCGGGGCACCCTGGCCAGCAGCCTGCTGCGTCAGATGAAGCTCGCTTCGCTTCCTTCCCGAGCCGATCCCCGCGCATGGACCGGCCTTGCTCGAAGCGTCGAGCAGGGGCGCATATAGGGGGCGCCCCGTGCGATGTCAAAGGCTGCCTGAAGCCGCAATTCGTCCGGGCGAGGCGGCGCCGCCGGCAGTCGGCAGTCGGCAGTCGGCAAGCCAGCTTTGCCGCACGGCGCCGCCGGCGGGCGGTGCCGAAATCGGCAATCACCCCCAGTTCAAAGCTGTCCTACATGCAGCGATCTGCATAATAGCCCCGATTCGCTTTTACCGAAGGACAGCGAATCATGAACGCCATCACCCCAAATCCACTGCTTCCCGCCGGCGCCGCGCGGCACGACGGCTGGAGCGACGAATTGCGCGCGCGGTTCCTCTCGCTGCTGGCCGGGAACGGCAATGTCCGCCTCGCCGCCAAGCGGTGCGGGATGTCGGCGCAGTCGGCCTATGTGCAGCGGCGGCGCGATCCGCTGTTCGCGCAGGGCTGGGCCGGGGCGCTGCTGCTGGCGCGCGACCATGCCGAGCAGGCGCTGGCCGATCGCGCGGTCGAAGGCGTGGAAGAGCCGATCTTCTATCGCGGCGAGCAGGTGGGATCGCGGCGGCGCTATGACACGCGGCTGCTGCTGGCGCACCTCGCGCGGCTCGACAGGCTGGCCGAGGACGAACGGGCGCAAAGCGCCGCCGCCCGCTTCGACGAACTGCTGGCCATGGTCGCGGGCGAGGAGATTCCCGATACCATCTGCCCGGCCGCGGACGGCCCCTGGCCGCCGGCGCGCGCCGATTTCGTCGAGACGGCGGTGAGCGAGGCCGAGCAGGCGGCGCTGGACGCGCACTACGCCTCGCCCGAACGCGACGATCCCGATGCCGACGAGCGATGCGACGCCCTGCTCGGCGACGCGGCCGAGGCGGCCCATGGCGAGGCCGGGGCCGCATGGGATGCCTGGTTCGCGCGTGCCTGCGCGCGGGTGGATCGGACCGACGACGATCCGGCCGGGATCGCGTTCAAGTCCATGGACCCCGTAAACTCCGTCAACTTCGCCGCCCGGCTCCAGCCCCGCGCTTGACTTTGGCCCCCCGCTTGACTTTGGCCCCGCGCTTGACTTTGGCGGCCTTTCGCGCCAATGGCCCGCCCGACGCCGGGGTTCGCCCCGGGGTCATCCGTCCGAGACAGTTGGTGCCGGCTTTCCGGCTTAATTTCCAGCCTAGGCGGGGAAAAGAGATTCCAGCGGCCCTCGCTCCCGTGGGAGTGCGGTGCCTTCTCGTGCGTTTCGGCGCAGCTCCTTCCCCCTCAGCGGACTCGCCCGTGCCGATCTTTCGGCATGGACAAACGTAGCCGGCCACGCGGGGCATGCCCCGCGCGGCCATTGTGAAGGAGTAAGGCATGGATCGTTCGCAGAAAGCCGAATCGGTCGCCCAGCTCAACGCGGTCTTCAACGAGGTCGGCGTGGTGGTCATCACCCGCAACCTCGGCATGACGGTGGCCCAGTCCACCGCCCTGCGCGGCAAGGTCCGTGACGCGGGTGCGACTTACAAGGTTGCGAAGAACCGTCTTGCCAAGCTTGCCATCAAGGACACGAACTACGAAGGACTCGACGGGTTCTTCACCGGTCCGACGGCGATCGCCTCTTCGGTCGATCCCGTCGCCGCCGCCAAGGCGGTCGTGGACTTCGCCAAGACGACCGACAGGATCGAGATCGTCGGCGGCTCGATGGGCACGCAGGTTCTGACCCCCGAAGGTGTCAAGGCGCTCGCCTCGATGCCCTCGCTCGACGAACTGCGCGCAAAGCTTGTCGGCCTCGTTCAGGCTCCGGCGACCAAGCTCGCCCAGCTTTCCACCGCTCCGGCGGCGAAGCTGGCGCGCGTCTTCGGCGCCTATGCCGCGAAGGACGCCGCATAAGACGTTTCAGCGATTTCACCGGGCGCGTCCGCCCGGCCCACATATCAGGAGTGAAGCATCATGGCCGATATCGCCAAGCTTGTTGAAGAACTGTCGCAGCTGACCGTCCTCGAGGCGGCCGACCTTGCCAAGGCCCTCGAAGAGGCGTGGGGCGTTTCCGCCGCCGCCGCCGTCGCGGTTGCCGCCCCCGCCGCCGGTGGTGGCGACGGTGGCGCCGCCGCCGAAGAGAAGACCGAATTCGACGTCATCCTCACCGGGGACGGCGGCAAGAAGATCCAGGTCATCAAGGAAGTGCGCGCCATCACCAGCCTGGGCCTGACCGAGGCGAAGGCTCTCGTCGAGTCGGCGCCGAAGGCGATCAAGGAAGGCGTCAACAAGGCCGAAGCCGACGAGATCAAGAAGAAGATCGAAGATGCCGGCGGCACGGTCGAGATCAAGTAATCCTTTCGGATCGCTTCGATCGAAGAAACGCGAAGGGCGGCCTCTCGGGGCCGCCCTTTTGCATTCCGCTCCGGGCCTGCCCGGACGCCGGCCTGATCAGGTGTGCCCGGCGGCGGCGCCCGCCGCCAGGCCTTGCGGCCGCATCTAGCCCCGCCTAACCGCTATCCGTGGCCGATCTGGAACCTCCCCCGCCGACGCCCCTGCGCGAGCGCCTGTTGCAGCCGGGCGGCTCGCTGGCGCCGTTCCGCAACCAGTCGTTCCGCATGATCTGGTTCGCCAACCTGTCCTCGGCGCTCGGCTCGACGATCCAGTCGGTGGGCGCGGCCTGGCTGATGACGACGCTGACCCGCTCGCACGTGCTGATCGCCACGGTGCAGGTCTCGACGACCATCCCGATCATGCTGTTCGGCATCTTCGCCGGCGCCATCGCCGACAACTTCGAGCGCCGGCGGGTCATGCTGGCCGCGCAGTTGGGCATGTTCGTCGCGGCCGTGCTGCTGGCCGTGCTGACCTGGGCGGAGATGATGACGCCGTTCCTGCTGCTGGCGCTGACGCTCTGCGTCGGCACCGGCACGGCGCTCAACTCGCCGGCCTGGCAGGCCTCGGTGCGCCAGCAGGTGGGCACCCGCGACCTGCCGCAGGCGATCTCGCTCAACACCATCGCCTTCAACCTCGCCCGCAGCGTCGGCCCGGCGCTGGGCGGCCTGCTGATCTCGCTGTGGAGCAGTTCCGCCGCCTTCACCGTCAACGCCATCTGCGTGCTGGTCATGATCCAGGTGCTGCTGTGCTGGCGGCCCGAGGCCGCCAAGCCGGTGCGCAAGCCGATGCTGCCGGCGATCGCACGGGGCCTGCGCTTCTGCGCCGGCTCAGAGCCGATCCGGCGCATCCTGCTGCGCGGGCTGGTCCTGGGGTTCGGCGTCGCCGGCTATCAGGCGCTGGTGCCGGCGGTGGTGCGCGACCGGCTGCACGGCAGCGAGATCGACTTCGGCCTGATGCTCGGCCTGTTCGGCATCGGCTCGATCCTGGCCGCGCTGCTGATCAGCCAGGCGCGGCGGCGCTGGGGCACCGAATCGGTCCTGACCGCCGCGACGCTGGCCTTCATCGCCGCGCAGTCGGTGCTGGGCGCGGCGCAGTCGCTGGCCGAGGCCCTGCCCGCCACCTTCATCGCCGGCGCGGCCTGGGTGGCGTCGCTGACGACGATCAACGTCGCCATGCAGATGCGCTCTCCCGAGGAGATCATCGGCCGCTGCCTGTCGATCTACCAGGCGATCACCTTCGGCGGCATGGCGGTGGGCGCGTGGGTCTGGGGCGCCGTGTCGGACGTCACGGACCTGCCCTTCGCTCTGCACGCGGCCTCCGCCTTCCTGCTGGTCACGCTGGTGCTGATGCGCCTGTTCGCGCCCATGCCCAAGCCGCACGAAGGGCGCGTGGACTAAGGCGCACGCGCGCCATGCCGGCCCCTGGCGCATAGGCCGGACTTAACGACAAATTTACCACGTTGCCGCACTAGTGGACCGCATCTGCTGCAGGGAAAGCTACATGGACACGTTGCGCGGTCATTTTTCGGGTGGTGACGAATCGCACGACGACGCCCGGGATTTCGACATCGGCGAGGACGAGACCGGCCGCGAGGCGCCGCCGGCCGTCATCGGCCAGGACGAGCGCCGCATGCAGGTGCGCGCCTACAATTTCTGGGCCAGCCTGCTCGACGATCGCAACTTCCCCTCGGTCGAGCAGTTCGTTCCCGAGAACCTCCCCGATTTCGGGCCCTACAGCGTCCTGCTGGATTTCAGCGACGGCATCGAGAACCCCGGAGTCCGGTTCCTCGGCGAAAGGCTGGCCCAGGAATGCGGCGCCGAAGGGCCGATCCGCCACCTGGCCGACGTGCCGCGCCGCTCGCTGCTGTCGCGGATCACCGACCACTACATGCAGATCCTCGCCAACCAGGCGCCGATCGGCTTCGAGGCCGAATTCGTCAACCAGCGCGGCGGCACGATCCTCTATCGGGGCATCCTGCTGCCCTTCGCCGCCGCCGCCGACGAAGACCGGATCGATTTCATCTACGGCGTGATCAACTGGAAGGAACTGGCCGACCAGATGACCACCGACGAGCTGCTGCTGGAGATCGACCAGGTCCTGAAGACGGCGCCGGAGCCGGTGGGGCTGACCGAATGGGCGGATGGCCCGGCCGACGATGCGGGCGTGCTCGACCTCGTCACGCCGCTCGATCCGGAAGAGGACATGAGCGCCTGGCCCACGCCCGCGTTCGGAGCGGGCGACACGAATGATGCCGCCGCAGCCGGCGACGCGGATATGGATGCGGATGCGGATGCGGACGGCATGGAACTGGCCGACTGGCTGGCCTCCGCGCGCGAGCTGGCCGAGCTGGCGCGCGGCAGCGAGGATCGCTCGCGCCGGGCCCTCTATGCCGCGATCGGCCGCGCCTACGACTTTTCGCTCGCGGCCGCCGCGCAGCCCGCGCAGTTGCGCGAGCTGCTCGAGGACGCGGGCCTCGCCGTGCAGGCGCGCGCGCCGCTGACGCCGGTGGTGAAGCTGGTCTTCGGCGCCGATTACGACAAGACCCGCCTGGCCGAATACGCCACCGTGCTGGGCCACGCCCAGCGCCTCGGCCTCGCCCGTGGGGCGCTGGCCGGGCATCTCGCGGCGGCGCCGGGGGGCCTGAAGGGCATCGTCACCGAGGAGCGCCGCCTGCGCCGCGCGGAGGCGGGCAAGGCCGCGACCCCGCGCACGGCGCCGCACAGCGCCATCGCGCGCAAGCTGCGCCAGATGACGCCGCATCCGCTGGCGGACATTCCCGCCCAAGGCGCCGAGTTCACGCTGCTCGTCGCGCGGCGCATGGACGGCGGCGGCGTCGTGCTGCTCGGCGAAGTGGCCGACGACATGCCGCTGCTCGAACGCGCGGCGAAGAAGCTGATCGGCTGAACGCCTGAGCGCCGGCGGCCGCCTTTACGGCGCGATCGCGTTCATCTTGTTGCCGTCGGGATCGCGCCAGTAGGCGCAGTACATGCCGTTGGCGCGCGGTCCCGGCGCGCCCTCGTCGCTGCCGCCGTTGGCCAGCGCGGCGGCGTGGATGCGGTCCACCTGCTCGCGGTTTTCGGCCATGATCGTCGCCATGGTGCCGTTGCCAGAAGTCGCCGGCTCGCCGTTGTAGGGCAGCGTCACGGCAAAGCCGATGCCCGATTCCGGCTTGGCGTAGTAGAGCGCGGTGTCGGTCTGGTTCACCCGCGATGCGCCCAGCGCCCCGGCTACCGCATCATAGAACGTGCCGGCCTTGTCGAGGTCGCGCGTGCCGAAGCAGATGTGGACGATCATCAATCCCTCCCGTTTGTTGCGTGTCAGAGCGGCCGGCACTGCGTCTCCAGCCAGGTCTTCGCCGCACCATCGACGAGCGGGCCGACGACCGCAAGCACCCGCGCGTGGTAGGCGTTCCACCAGTCGACCTCGTCGCCCGTGAGCAGGCCGCGATCGACCAGCGCGCGCTCGATCGGCACCAGCGTCAGCGTCTCGAAGCCGAGGAACGCGCCTTCCGCGCCCGCGATGTCGCGCTCCTCGACCAGCAGCAGGTTCTCGATGCGGATGCCGTATTCGCCGGCCTTGTAGTAGCCGGGCTCGTCCGAGAGGATCATGCCGGGCAGCAGTTCCTGCTCGGTCCCCCCTTGCGCGCCGGTGCTCTTGGCGATGCGCTGCGGCCCCTCGTGCACCGACAGGAAGCTGCCGACGCCGTGGCCGGTGCCGTGCTGGTAGTCGAGCCCGGCGGCCCAGAGGAACTGCCGCGCCAGCGCGTCGAGCTGGCTGCCCCTGGTGCCCTTGGGGAACACCGCGCGGGCGAGCGCGATCATGCCCTTGAGCACGCGGGTGAAGCGGTCCCTGACCTCGGCCGGCGGCTCGCCCCCCGCGTCGCCGGGGGCGCCGATCCAGACGGTGCGGGTGATGTCGGTGGTGCCGTCGGGATACTGCCCGCCCGAATCGACGAGATAGACGCTCCCCGGCTCCAGCCTGCGGTTGGTTTCCGGGCTGACGCGGTAGTGCACGATCGCCCCGTTGGGGCCGGCGCCCGAGATCGTGTCGAACGACAGGTCGCACAAGTCGCCGGTCTCGCGGCGGAACTGGTGGAGCTTCTCGGCGGCGGCGATCTCGTCCACCGCGCCGCTGGGCCCTTCGACCGACAGCCAGTGGAGGAAGCGCACCTCGGCCGCGCCGTCGCGCGCCTGGGCGGCGCGGTGGCCGGCGCGCTCGGCCGCGTTCTTGCAGGCCTTGGGCACGACGGTGGGATCGCGCTCCGCGACGATCTCCGCGCCGGCGGCTTCCAGCGCGCCGAAGATCGCCTGCACCGCATGATCGGGATCGACCGCGACGCGCTGGCCCGCGAGCGCGGCCAGCGCCGGCACGAAGCCCGCGCGCGGGACGATGCGCACGGCGTTGCCCAGGTGCGCGCGCAGTGCGGGCGTGACCTTGGCCGCGTCGATGAACAGGTCGGCGGTGCCGTCGGCGCGGACGATGACGTAGGCGAGCGTCACCGGCGTGCGCTCGACGTCGGTGCCGCGGATGTTGAGCAGCCAGGCGATCGAATCGAGCGCGGAGATCACCACCGCGTCGAGCCTCTTGCCGGCCAGCCACTCGGACACGGCGGCGCGCTTGGCCTCGCTCGCCTGCCCGGCATGGCGCTCGTCGTGCACCAGCGCCGGCGCGGGCGAAGGGGCGGGACGGCCCTCCCAGATGGCGTCGATCGGGTTGCTTTCGACCGGCACCAGCTCGGCGCCCTTTTCGGCCAGCGCCTTGGCCGCGCTTTCGACCCAGGCCTTGCCATGCAGCCAGGGATCGTAGGCGATCCGCGCGCCTGCGGGCGCGTGCTCGCCCAGCCACTTCGCCACGCTCGTCTGCGGCACGCTCTCGTAGGCGTAGCAGCGCCCGTCGACCTGATCGCGCACCTGCAGCGTGTAGCGCCCGTCGACGAAGATCGCGGCGGCGGGCTCCAGCGATTCGTCGGCCAGCACCACCGCCGTGCCGGCCGAGCCGCCGAAGCCGGTCAGCCAGGCGAGCCGCTGGGCATAGCCGCCGACGTACTCGCTCATGTGCTCGTCGGAGATCGGCACGACGAAGCCGTCGAGCCCGCGCGCCTTCAGCTCGCGGCGCAGCGCGTCGAGGCGGCCTTCATGGGTATTCATCAGCATGGCGAGCGGGTCCGGCTTGATAGCGTCATCGCTCAAACATAGATGCAGGCGATGGCAACTTCCACCCGGACTCCCCCCGACACGCCCACCGCCCCCCCGGTCGCGGCGAAAAAACCCTCCAGCGTCACGCATCACGGCGTGACCATCAGCGACGATTACGCCTGGCTGCGCGATCCCGGCTATCCCGAAGTGACCGACAAGGCGATCCTCGCCCACCTGGAAGCCGAGAACGCCTGGTTCGAGGCGCGGATGGCGCCGCACCGGCCGCTGGTCGACCGGCTGTTCACCGAAATGCGCGGCCGCATCAAGGAGGCCGACAAGTCGGTGCCGCAGAAGGACGGCGACTGGCTCTACTGGATCGAGTTCGAGGAAGGCGCCGAATACAAGAAATGGTGGCGCCGGCCCGTGGCTGGCGGGCCGGACGAGCTGATCCTCGACGAGGTGGCGCTGGCCGAGGGCAAGGAATACTTCCGCCTTGGCGCGCTGTCGGTCAGCCAGGACGGCCGGCTGCTCGCCTATGCCGTCGACGACAACGGGTCCGAGCGCTTCACCGCGCGGATCAAGGACCTGGCGACCGGCGCGCTGCTGCCCGACGAGATTCCCGGCACGCTCTCGGCACTGGTCTGGATCGCGGGCGACAAGGGCCTCGTCTATTCGCTCGCCAACGAGAACTGGCGGACCGACAACGCCCGGCTGCACTGGCTGGGCCAGCCGATCGAAAGCGATATCGAGCTTTACCACGAGGACGACGAGGGCTTCCGCGTCGGCAGCTCGCTCTCGGCCAACGAGAAGTGGCTGATCATCGGCACCTCGGACCACGAGACGAGCGAGGTGCGGCTGATCCCCGCCGCCGATCCGCTCGCCGCGCCGATCCTGGTCAGGCCGCGCCGGAAGGGCGTCGAGTACGACGTCGATGAGCGCGACGGCACGCTCTACGTCCACGCCAACGACACGCACGAGAACTTCCGCCTCGCCACCGCGCCGCTGGAGCGGCCGGGCGAATGGACGACGCTGATCGAGGGCTCGGACGCGTTCTATCTCACCGGCTTCGACCTGTTCCGCGACTTCTACGTGATCGAGGGCCGCCGCGCCGGGCTCGACCAGATCGAGGTGCGCTATTACGACGATCCGACCCGAGTGGAACCGATCGTGTTCCCCGAGGCGAGCTATACCGCCGGCCTGTCCGACAATCCCGAATGGGCGGTCGACACGCTGCGGCTGTCCTACGAGTCCATGGTCAGCCCGGCGACGGTCTATGACTATCCCGTCGCCGAGCGGCGGCTGGACGTGCTCAAGGTGCAGGAGATCCCCTCGGGCTACGACGCCGCGCTCTACCGCACCGAGCGGCTGGAGATCACCGCGCGCGACGGCACGGCGATCCCGGTCAGCGTGGTCATGCGCCGGGACCGCGCGCCCGGCGGGCCGCTCTACCTCTACGGCTACGGCGCCTACGGCATCGCCATCGAGCCCGGCTTCTCGACCACGCGGCTCAGCCTGGTGGATCGCGGCTTCGCCTATGCCATCGCCCATATCCGCGGCGGCGACGACCTTGGCCGCGCCTGGTACAAGGCGGGCAAGCTGGAGCGGCGGACCAACACCTTCACCGATTTCGTCGACGTGGCGAAAGGGCTGATCGCCCGCGGCCATACGCAGGCGGGCCGGATCGCCATTTCGGGCGGCTCGGCCGGCGGCGAGCTGATGGGCGCGGTGATCAATTCGGACCCCGGCCTGTTCGGCGCGGTGGCGGCGCACGTGCCCTTCGTCGACGTGCTGGCGACGATGCTCGACGCCAGCCTGCCGCTCACCCCCGGCGAGTGGCCCGAATGGGGCAACCCGATCGAGGACGAGACGGCATTCGCGCTGATCCGCTCGTACAGCCCCTACGACCAGGTGAAGGCTCAGGCCTATCCGCCGCTGCTCGTCACCGCCGGGCTCAACGACCCGCGCGTGACCTACTGGGAGCCGGCGAAGTGGGTGGCCAGGCTGCGCGAGCTGAAGACCGACGACAACGAGCTGCTGCTCAAGACCAACATGGGCGCGGGCCACGGCGGCAAGTCGGGCCGGTTCGAAAGCCTGCGCGAGACGGCCGAGGAGTTCGCCTTCATCCTCTGGCAGCTCGGGGTCGAGGGGTAATGCGGCCCTCCCCGTCGCGGGGAGGACTGGACAGGCCGCGTCAGGACAGCACGTCGGCGAGCGGCGTCGGCGCATAGCCGAGCGCCTGCGCCACCGCCGGGTGAACGACCTTGCCGCCGTGGATGTTGAGCCCGGCGGCAAGGTGCGGGTTGGCCGCCATCGCCGCCTTCCAGCCGTGCTCGGCGATCTGCAGCACATGCGGCAGGGTGACGTTGTTGAGCGCATAGGTGCTCGTCCGCGCCACCGCGCCGGGCATGTTGGACACGCAGTAGTGGACCACGCCGTCGAGGATGAAGGTGGGGTGCGAATGCGTCGTCGGGCGGCTGGTCTCGAAGCAGCCGCCCTGGTCGATGGCGACGTCGACCAGCACCGCGCCGGCCTTCATCGTCGCCAGCATGTCGCGCGTCACCAGCTTGGGCGCGGCGCCGCCCGGCACCAGCACCGCGCCGATCACGAGGTCCGCCTCGGCCAGGCACGCGGCGATGTTCGCGCGGTTGGAGAAGCGCGTCCGGGCGCGCCCTTCGAAATGGACGCCCAGCCGCTCCAGCGCCTCGGGGTCGCGGTCGAGGATGGTCACGTCCGCGCCCATGCCGACGGCGACCTGCGCCGCGTTGAACCCGACCACGCCGCCGCCGATCACCACGACCTTGCCGGGCGCCACCCCCGGCACGCCGCCGAGCAGGATGCCCCGCCCGCCGTGCCCTTTCTCGAGCGCGGTGGCGCCTGCCTGCACCGACATGCGCCCGGCGACCTGGCTCATCGGCCGCAGCAGCGGCAGCGAATTGTTCGGGCCGGTGACGGTCTCGTAGGCGATGGCGGTGACGCCCGAGGCGATCAGGTCCGCCGCCTGCTGCGGGTCGGGCGCGAGGTGGAGGTAGGTGAACACCACCTGGCCCGCGCGCAGCATCGCGCGCTCCGCCGGCTGCGGCTCCTTGACCTTCACCATCAGCTCGCACCGGGCATAGACCTCTGCCGCGTCCGCCGCGATCGTCGCGCCGGCGGCCTCGTAATCGCCGTCCGAGGCGCCGATACCCTGGCCCGCGCCGCTTTCCACCCAGACCGCGTGGCCGTGCGCGACGATCTCGCGCACGCTCTCGGGCGTCAGGCCGACGCGGTATTCGTTATCCATGACTTCGCGGACGGTGCCGACATGCATGCAATGTTTCCTTTCGATCGCTGCGCGCCCCAGATGGGCGGCACCGCGCGCGCGGTCAATGCGCGGTCGGCCGTGCGGTCAGCGCGCGCCGATGAAAGGCTCGATGATAAGCTGGTTGATGAACCCGGCCATCTCGTCGACGCCGAAGGCCTCGCCCTCGTCCAGCCACCAGGCGAGCGCGTCGATCGTAGATCCGGCGGCGCAGACCGTTCCCAGGTCGACGGGCACCGAGGTTTTCCCGGCGTCCGCCCGGCGGCTCCATGCGCGGGCCTGGGCCACGAACTCGGCGCGGACCGAATGGGCGGCGCCACCCGTCAGCAGGATGCGCCACAGGCCCCGCCGCGCGCGCACGTACTGGCACAGCGCGCGCAGCGAGACCGAGCTGTCGTAGCGCTGCAGCACCGGAATGGTCATCTCCAGCAGCTCGCGGATCTGATCGCCGGCGATCTCGTGCAGCAGGTTCTCGGTACCGCCGTAGTGGCGGAAGAACGTGGCGTAGCCGACCCTGGCGCGGCCCGTGAGGTCGAGGATCTGGATCTGCTCGAAGGGCTTTTCGCCCAGCAGTTCGAGCATGGCGGCGCGCAGCGCCGCGCGCGTGTTCTGCTTGCGGGTCTCCGCCGCCGTGGATTTCCCCCTAGCCACGCCAGAATGATCCATGATATATCATATTTCATTGATAACAGATTCGGTCAGAGGAAGATAGGCGAGCATGAACGCGACAGCAGCATCGTGTCCGGTCCATCAGGGACGTGACGATCGCAAGAGCGCCAGGCTGGCGGCGGCGAACCTGAAACCGCAGGAAGGCTCGCGGCTGATCGGCGGTTTCGCCGCCGCGCGCGAGATACTGCGTTCGCCCAAGGTGCGGCAGGCCGGCGCCACCGCCGAGATGACCGACCTCAGCAAGCCCGACGAGATCTCGTTCTTCTTCCTCGACGGCGACCTGCACCGCAAGCGCCGCGCGGCCGTGGCCGGGCTCTTCGCGCCCAAGACGATCGTCACGCGCCACCAGGCGGTGATGAACCGCACGATGGACGCGATCGTCGCCAAGCTGCGCGAGCGGGGCTCGGCGCCGCTCGACGAACTGAGCTGGCAGATGGCGGTGGACGTCGCCGCCGACATCATCGGCCTGACCGATTCAGACAGCAACGATAACCTGGCCAAACGGGTGAAGGCGGTGCTCGATTCCTCGATGGAGCGCAGGTCCGGCCGGCTGGCGAGCCTGATCTTCGGCGCCAAGATGCTGGTCCGCGTCGGCCGCTTCTGGAAGCACGACCTCGCGCCCGCGATCGCGGCGCGGCGCAAGCAGCCGCAGGACGACGTCATCTCCTACATGGTGAAGGAGAACTATTCGAAGAAGGGCATGATCATGGAGGCGCTGAGCTACGGCGGCGCCGGCATGATGACCACGCGCGAATTCATCGTCATGGCGGCCTGGCACCTGTTCGAGAAGCCGGACCTGCTGGAGCGCTTCCTCACGGAAGGCGAGGACGTGCAGTTCGCCATCCTTGAGGAGATCCTGCGGCTGGAGCCGGTCGCCTCGCTGCTCCACCGCCGCGCGACGGAGACCGTCGAAGGCAAGGACGGGGCGGACATGCAGGTGGGCGAGGTGCTCTGCCTTTCGATCCGCGAGGCAAACACCGACGAGGCGATCACCGGCGCCTGCCCCTACGAGCTGGACCCCGACCGGGCGAAGCGGATGAAGGTGGTGGGCCCCTACATGAGCTTCGGCGACGGCCCGCACCGCTGCCCCGGCGCGCAGGTGGCGCTGCACGAGACGCGCATCTTCCTCGACCGGATGTTCCGCCTGCCCGGCATCAGGCTGGTGTCGGAGCCGTCGATCATCTGGAACCCCTTTATCCAGGGCTACGAACTGCGCGGCGCGGTCGTCGCCTGCGATCCGGCCTGAGCGGGGCGGAGACCATGGTTGCAGTCCGGTTCATTGCCGCGAGCGGCGGCGAGCAGGTCATCGACGCCACCGAAGGCGTCAGCCTGATGGAAAACGCCGTCGCCAGCGGCATCGCCGCGATCGAGGCGATCTGCGGCGGCAACGCCTATTGCGGGACCTGCCGCGTCCACGTCGATCCGGCGTGGCGCGCCGTCACCGGCGCGGTGACGGAGATCGAGCTGCCGATGATCGAGGCGAGCGGCGATAGCGATCCCGGCGTCCGGCTGTCCTGCCAGATGGTGGTGACGCCGGCGCTCGAAGGTCTGGTGGTGCGCACGCCCGCCTCGCAGAGCTGAGGCGGGCGGGAACGGGGCTATCGGAAAGTCTCGCCGGGCACGCGCACCCAGCCTTCCATGAGGATGCGGGCGCTGCGGCTCATGATCGCCTTCGTCACGGTCCAGCGGCCGTCGACCAGCCTGGCTTCGGCGCCGACGCGCAAGGTTCCGGAAGGATGGCCGAAGCGGACGGCCCGCCGCTCGCCGCCGCCGGCCGCGAGGTTGACCAGCGTGCCGGGCACCGCCGCCGCCGTGGCGATGGCGACCGAGGCGGTGCGCATCATGGCGTGGTGGAGCTTGCCCATCGAAAGCGCGCGGACGAGCAGGTCGACCTCCCCGGCGGCGACCGTCCTGCCGCTCGCCGCGACATAGTCGGCCGGCGGCGCGACGAAGGCGATCTTGGGCGTGTGCTGGCGCGTCGCCGCTTCCTCGGGCGTCGCGATCAGGCCCATGCGCAGCGCGCCGATCGTGCGCAGCGTCTCGAACCGGGCAAGCGCGGCGGCATCGCCGTTGATCGCCTCGCGCAGCTCGGTGCCCGTATAGCCGATATCCGCCGCGTTGACGAAAACGGTGGGGATGCCGGCGTCGATCAGCGTCGCCCTGAGCTTGCCGCCGGGGACGATCTCTTGCGGCACGTCGAGTTCGTCCACCAGATTGCCCGTGGGGAACATCGCGCCGCCGCCATCGCCGTCGCCGTCGCCGTCCTCGGCCGGGTCGATGAATTCGAGCACGATCTCGGCCGCCGGGAACGCCACGCCGTCCAGCGCGAAATCGCCGGTTTCCTGCACCCGCCCGTCCGTCACCTGGACATGGGCGATGATCGTCTTGCCGATGTTGGCCTGCCAGATGCGCACCGTGCAGACGCCGTTGTCGGTCCGCGCCGCATCGACGTAGCCGGCATGGATCGCGAAGGCGCCGGCCGCGGTCGACAGGTTCCCGCAATTGCCCGACCAGTCGACGAAATCGCCGTCGATCGACACCTGGCCATAGAGATAGTCCACGTCGTGGCCGGCCCGCGTGGCCGGGCCGAGGATCACGCACTTGCTGGTGCTGGACGTGGCGCCGCCCATGCCGTCGATCTGCGCGCCGTAGGGATCGGGGCTGCCGATCACCCGCTGGAACAGCCTGTCGCGCGCCTTGCCCGGCACGCGGGCCTGTTCCGGCAGGTCCTCCAGCCGGAAGAACACGCCCTTGCTCGTGCCGCCGCGCATGTAGGTCGCGGGAATGCGGAGCTGACCGGCGGCGGGCATTACGCGGCTTTCGTTTCCGCCGCCTCGGCCACGGCCGCGCAGATCGCGTCCACCGCCCGTTCCACCTCGCCCGCGTCGTCGCCCTCTGCCATGACGCGGATCACCGGCTCGGTGCCCGACGGACGGATCACCAGGCGGCCCCGGCCGGCGAGCGCGGCTTCGACATCGGCGATCACCGCCTTGACGCGCCGGTCTTCCAGCGGCCCCTTTGCTTCTGAAAACTGGCCGCCGGCGAAACGGACGTTCTTGAGCAATTGCGGCACGGGATCGAACAGGTGGAGCAGCTCGCTCGCCCGCTTGCCCGAGCGGACCAGCGCGGCCAGCACCTGCAGCGCGGCGATGGTGCCGTCGCCGGTGGTCGCCTCGTCGAGCAGGATCATGTGGCCCGATTGCTCGCCGCCGACGTTGCAGCCGCGCGCGCGCATCAGCTCCAGCACATAGCGGTCGCCCACCTTGCTGCGCAGCAGCTCCAGCCCGCGCCCGTTGAGGAAGCGCTCGAGGCCCAGGTTCGACATCACCGTCGCCACCACGCCGCCCCCGCGCAGCCGGCCCCGCGCGGCCCACTCGCTGCCGATCAGCGCCATGATCTGGTCGCCGTCGACCGTCTGGCCCTTCTCGTCGACGACGATCAGCCGGTCGGCGTCGCCATCGAGCGCGATGCCGATGTCGGCGCCCGAGGCGACGACCGTTTCTTTGACGAGATCGAGATGGGTGGAGCCGACCTTGTCGTTGATGTTCTTGCCGTCGGGCGTGACGCCGACCGCGTGCACTTCCGCCCCCAGTTCCCAGAAGGCCGAAGGCGCCACCTGATAGGCCGCGCCGTTGGCGCAATCGACGACGATCCGGAGCCCGTCGAGCCGCACGTCGTCGGGCAGCGAGCGCTTGACCGCGTGGATATAGCGCCCGCGCGCATCCTCGATGCGGCGGGCGCGGCCGATGTCGGGAGCGGCGGCGAGCGGCTGCTCCTCGCCCAGCATCGCCTCGATCGCCAGCTCGTCCTCGTCCGACAGCTTGAAGCCGTCGGGGCCGAACAGCTTGATGCCGTTGTCCTCATAGGCGTTGTGGCTGGCCGAGATCATCACGCCCACGTCGGCGCGCAGCTCGCGCGTCAGCATCGCCACGCCCGGCGTCGGCATCGGCCCCAGCAGCACCACGTCCATGCCGACGCTGGTGAAGCCGGCGACCATCGCGTTCTCCAGCATATAGCCCGACAGCCGCGTGTCCTTGCCGATGACCACGCGATGCCGGTGGTCGCCGCGCAGGAACCGCCGCCCGGCCGCCTGGCCCACTTTCATCGCCACCGCCGCCGTCATCACGCCGGTATTGGTGCGCCCGCGGATGCCGTCGGTGCCGAAGTAGTGCTTTGCCATGCTCTTTGTCCGTGCTGTGCAGGTCCGTTCGCCATGCGGCGCGGCCGTTAATGTGCCGCGCACGACCGGATGGCAACCGGGCAATCGGCACTTTTACCAGCATCGGCCATTTGGCCATACGCGCAGCGGCGACCGTGGCGGCTTCGGCGGCGGTCCGCCTACGGCGCTACGGCCTGGGGCCGAAGAAGCGTTTTGTGCTGGAGCCGGCGCCGCAAATGGCGGGAGGGCACCGGCTATTCCACGCCGGCCCGGCCACGTTCGGCTTCGCGTCTGGCGGCCCGGGCCTGCACCAGCGCGGTCTTGTCGGCCAGGGCCTGCCAGGCCGCCTGAGCCTGCAGAAACTTGGTCTTCTGGTTGGCCAAAGTCGCCTCGGCAGCCGCCTTCGCGCAGCTTTCAGCCTGTCGGGCGTAAAACGAGATTGCTTCGGCCATGACACACTCCGGGTCTGGGGGCGGTCAGGCGTGCCACGGCGACCGTCGGGGAGTTACCGCCGCCTGGCGCCGCCTGGCGCGCCGCCGACCTTCTCGCGAAACACGATGCGCCCCTTGGTGAGATCGTAAGGCGTCATCTCGACACGAACGCGGTCGCCCACGATGGATTTGATGCGATACTTGCGCATCTTTCCGGCGGTATAGGCGATGATGCGGTGATCGTTCTCCAGCATGACGCCATAGCGCCCGTCGGGAAAAAGCTCGTCGATCACGCCATCGAGGACAAGGAGTTCTTCTTTGGCCACACTCAGACCGCCGTGAGATTGACCGCCGCCACCTTGCCCCGGCGATCGGTTTCCAGATCGTAGGACACGCGCTGGTCCTTGGTCAGCGTCTGAAAGCCCGAGCGCTCCACGGCGCTGATGTGCACGAAACTGTCGTTTCCGCCATCGTCCGGTGCGATGAAGCCATAACCTTTGTCGGTATTGAAAAACTTGACGGTGCCGATGGGCATGCCGCGATCCTCTCGAAGAAATGGACCCGCCACAGGTGTGGACGGAGCTTGGTGCGTGGGAAGGATCAAAGGGCCCGAAGGCCGATAGGTCCGTCGCAAGCGACGTGTTGCCGTTGCAAGATAGGCGGTTCGCGCCGGTTTGCAATCGCTGTCGGCCCGTGGAGGGCAAACGGCGGCCGTTCTGCCCCGGCTTTCCCGCCGCTCCGCCCCCCTCAGGCTTCCAGCTCGACGTCCCAATAGAGCCAGTCGCGCCAGGTCTCGTGCAGGTAGTTGGGCGGGAAGGCGCGGCCGCGATCCTGCAGTTGCCAGTTGGTCGGGCGGATCGGCCGGACCAGCAACGGCATCGCCGCTTGCGCCGGGGTGCGCCCGCCCTTGCGCATGTTGCAGGGCGCGCAGGCGGTGGCGACGTTCTCCCAACTCGTCTTGCCGCCGAGCCGGCGGGGCACGACGTGGTCGAAGGTCAGGCTGCGGGGGCTGCCGCAATACTGGCAACTGAACCGGTCGCGCAGGAAGACGTTGAAGCGGGTGAAGGCGGGAAACTCGCTTGGCTTGACGAACTGCCTGAGCGCGATGACCGAGGGCACCTGCATCGACCAGCTCGGCGAATGGACCACCCGGTCGTAGCTGGCGACGACATCGACCCGTTCGAGGAAGATCGCCTTGATCGCGGTCTGCCAGGGCCAGAGGCTGAGCGGATAGTACGAGAGCGGCGTGTAGTCCGCGTTGAGCACGAGCGCAGGGCAATCGGACAGATGGCGGGAGGGGTCCTCCCCTGCGCTGCGGAAGCGGGCCGCGCGCTCGATCAGCTCCGACTTGAGCATGACCTTCCGTGACAGCGGCCCGTTGCAGTTTGATGGCAGCGCATGCGCGCGTTTCAGCATGTCGGGCGGGCTCGCGCAAGCATCTCGTGCAGCGAAAGGGCACAAGAATTCACGAGCACCGGGGCGGATCGGGCGCAAATCCCCCCTGCCGTACGCGCGCGCACGGTGGTAACGCCGCCGGCGATGATCCGCACGCGCTTCGCGCCCAGCCCCAACGGCCCGCTCCACCTCGGCCACGCCTACGCGGCGGTGATGGCGCACGACCTGGCCCGGGAGCGCGGGGGCGCGTTCCTGCTGCGCATCGAGGACATCGACGGCGCCCGCAGCCGGCCCGAGCTGGTCGAGGAATTCCTGGCAGACCTCGCCTGGCTGGGCCTCGCCTGGGACGGGGAGGCGGCGTTCCAGTCGCGGCGGCTGGCAGGCTATGCGGCGGCGGGCGAGCGGCTGAAGGCGCTGGGCCTGCTCTACCCCTGCCGCTGCACCCGCGCCGACATCGCCGCGGCGGCGACCGCGACGGGGCCGGACGGGCCGGTCTATCCCGGCACCTGCCGGGACCGGCCCGTCGATCCGGGCTGCGGCGCGGGGGCCGCCGCCTGGCGGCTCGACATGACCCGGGCCACGGCGCTCGCCGGTCCGCTCGAATGGCAGGACGAACGCGCCGGGTGGCAACGGGCAACGCCGGAGATCTTCGGCGATGTCGTCCTGCTGCGCAAGGAGGCGCCGGCCAGCTACCATCTCGCCGCCACGCTCGACGATGCCGCCGACGGCGTCACGCTGGTGACGCGCGGAGCGGACCTGTTCGCGGCGAGCCACGTCCACCGGCTGCTGCAGGCGCTGCTCGGCCTGCCGGTGCCCGTCTGGCACCACCACGGGCTGCTGGTCGAGCCGGACGGGCGCAAGCTGGCCAAACGCCGCGGCGCGCCCTCGCTGGCCGACCGCCGCCGTGCCGGCGAGGACGGCCGGGCGATCGCCCGGGCCCTGCGCGCCCATCGCTTCCCGTCTGGTATTTCGCTGGCCGAAAGCGTAAACGCACAGCCATGAACTACATTCTCATCCCCCTGATCGTCGTGCTGATGATCATGGTCGTCGTCAGCCTGGTCCGCGGCATCGCCGCCTTCCTGCAGAGCACCAAGCTGGATCTGGAACGCGACGCGTCCGAGGGGCCAAGCGCGATGCAGCTCCAGCAGAACAAGATGATGTTCGCCCGCATCAAGTACCAGGCGCTGGCGATCGTCGTCGTCGGGGTGCTGCTGGCCGTCGCGCACTGATCGTTCCGGCCTGACGGCCGGGTTCGGCACCAGCCCGCTCCCCCACCCGGCCGCCCATGGGGTGCTATCGTTGGATCGCCGGGCAGGGGAGCGGGCCGGTGCCGTGCGCGGGAACGGCGGCGCCCTTCCCGATCCACGCAGGAGATTTCCCTTGGTCAAGCTCAACAAGATCTACACCCGCACCGGCGATGCCGGCACCACCGGGCTGGTCGACGGCTCGCGCCTGCCCAAGCACGCCGCGCGGATGGAGGCGATCGGCGCGGTCGACGAGGCGAACAGCGCGATCGGCCTCGCCGTGTGCGCGCTCGAGGGCGGCGCCCACGCGCCGGCGCTGACACGCATCCAGAACGACCTGTTCGACCTCGGCGCCGACCTCGCCACGCCGGGGGCGGACTTCACCCCCTCCGACATGGTGCTGCGGATCGTCCCCGCGCAGGTCGAATGGCTCGAGGCGGCGATCGACGCGCTGAACGAGGGCGTCGCTCCGCTCTCCAGCTTCATCCTGCCGGGCGGCAGCGAGGCGGCCGCGCGCGTGCACGTGGCCCGTGCCGCGACGCGCAGGGCCGAGCGCGCCATGACCGGGCTTGCGGCCGAAACGCCGGTCAATCCGGCAGCGTTGGCTTATGTCAACCGCCTGTCGGACTACCTTTTCGTGCTGGCACGGGCAATCAACGCTGCTGGGGCGGGCGATGTCCTGTGGATTCCCGGCGGGAATCGGTGATGCGCCGCTGAATCGGGACCTAGCCAACGCCGTCACGACCCGCTAGGCACCGCGCCTTGCCGCAATTGCGAAGGATCGGGATATGAGTATCGTCGGCGTCATCGGTGCAGGGCAGATGGGCTCGGGCATTGCCCAGACTTCGGCCCAGTTCGGCCATAAGGTCCTGCTGACCGACATCTCGCTGGAAGTGGCCGAAAAGGGCAAGGCCGGCATCGGCAGAGCGCTGGACAAGCTGGTCGGCCGCGGCAAGCTCGACGCGGCAGAGGCCAAAACGATCCTCTCGCGGATCACCCCGATCGACGGCTACGCGGCGATGGCCGAGGCGAACCTCATCATCGAGGCGGCGACCGAGCGCGAGGAGGTCAAGCACAAGATCTTCGAGGAAGCGGTGAAGGTGCTGGCGCCCGACGCCATCCTCGCATCGAACACCAGCTCGATCCCGATCACCCGCATGGCCGCGCGCGTGCCCGATCCGTCGCGCTTCATCGGCATGCACTTCTTCAATCCGGTGCCGGTCATGGGCCTGATCGAGATCATACCGGGCCTGCCGACCTCGCAGGAAACCACCGACAAGGCGCGCGCCTTCGCCGAAAGCCTGCACAAGGAAGTGGTGCTGGCAGGCGACGAGCCCGGCTTCGTCGTCAACCGCATCCTCTGCCCGATGCTCAACGAGGCGATCTTCGTCCTGGGCGCGGGCATGGGCAGCATCGAGGACATCGACAAGGGCTGCCGCATCGGCCTCAACCACCCGATGGGCCCGCTGACGCTGGCCGATTTCGTCGGTCTCGACACGCTGTTCGAGATCATCAAGGTGCTCTATTCGACCACCGGCGATTCCAAGTACCGCCCGGCGCCGCTGCTGGTCAAATACGTCGAGGCAGGCTGGATCGGCCGCAAGGTCGGCCGCGGCTTCTACGACTATTCCGGCGAGAAGCCCGTCCCCACGCGATAGGAGCCCGCTTCGGCCCCGCCCAATCGGAAAGGGCGCCGACTCTTTTCCCCACCTGCGGTCGCCCCCTGTGGGTGGCCGCCGGGGGTTTGGTGCCGTTTCCGCCGCCCCCCGGCCGGGCTTTGTTATTTGGCGCCCGACCCTTTGATCACTACGGCAACCGTCTTGAACAGGATCATGAGATCTATCCACATCGAGAAATTCTTGATGTAGTAGAAATCGAGGCGCAGCTTGTTGTGCACCTCGCTGATGCTCGCGACATGCCCCTGATTGACCTGTGCCCATCCCGTGATGCCGGGCCGGACAATATGGCGATAGGAATAAAAGGGAATTTCCCGCTCATACCATTCGGAGAGCGGTCTGGCTTCGGGACGCGGACCGATCCAGCTCATCTCGCCACGCAGAATATTATAGATCTGCGGCAATTCGTCGATCCGGGTCTTGCGGAGAAAACGGCCAATTCGGGTGATCCGATTGTCGTCGTCCTTGGTAATCGCATCGCTCACGCGGTCGGCACCCGCCGCCAGCGGTTCGGCCACGCGCATGGTCCGGAACTTGACGACAGAAAAGGCGCGGCCGCGATAGCCGATGCGTTCCTGCCGGAAGAATACCGGCCCCGGTGAATCGAGGCGAACGAGCAGCGCCGTGATGGCCAGCGGCACGATCAGAAGCGGCAAGGCGATGATCGTCAGAACGATATCGACCGGGCGCTTCACTTCCACATAGGGATTGCTGGGAATGAGCGATCCGAAGTTGTTTTCCGACAGATGCTCGATGCGCACCATTCCGGTGCGCGCTTCCCAGACCTGCTTGTAATGATGGACGGCGATCCCGTTCAGCGCCGCCGCGGCGAAGGCCCGTTCCCATTCGGGCAGATGGTCATGATGAAGGTCGGCAACGATGATGGCCGACGGATCCTTGGGGAGCAATGGCTCGGCAAGAACCACGTAAGCGGCCTCCAGCTCGTCGCGGATGCGCTCGATATCGCCGCCGGGTACGAGGTAATAGCGATTGGTATCGTGCCGCGACTCGAGAGCGCCGATCGAAAAACGGGTCACCAAAACGCAGAGGAATGCCGTGAGCAACATTGTGCCGCTATACGGCGCACGGACAAACAGGATGATGGCAAGCCCGACGCCGAAACTGATCGCCAGCGCAGGGAAAATATAGCTTGCACCGACAACCCCCGGAAAGGAGGCGATCTTGCGCGCGGCGCTGACGCCGACGATCGTGGCGAGCGCGGCGACCATCGCGGATATCCCCATCGCCTCGTTCGCGGATAGCATCGAGAGATCGCCATGCGCGAACTGGAGCGTTGGCAGAAGGACGCCGATGGTAAGGCAGAGGAGCAATTGCACCCGCAAGGAGCCGAGCCATCGCAGCCATGTCCGCGCGGGCTTCACCGGGTGATCGATGCTTTTCA
>JBAYPJ010000047.1:0-27286 GCA_041677785.1 Novosphingobium sp.
CCGGCGTGGCGGATCGTGGCGACGCATGATCCGCAGCGGGTCCTGCGTCACCGCCAGCAGCGGCGCGTCGTCACCGGCGATCACTTCCTGCTCCACGCCGTCGCTCGACCACAGGCAGCGCCGCCGCTGCCGCGCGTGGTCGAGCAGCGCCTGTGCCGCCAGACTGTCGGGGGCGACCCGTTCGACCAGGATGTGCAGCGCGCCGCCGCAGCGCAGGCGGATATCGATCCACGGGCTGCCCATGCCGTAATGCAGCCGCTGCGGGAGGCCGTCGGCTAACACCTCGGCGGCATGGCGGGCCACGTCGCCCTCGATGCAGTCGCCCGAGAAATAACCGTTGGCCTGGGGTCCGTCGAACAGCATCTGCGCGCCCGGTCCGCGCGGCGCGCTGCCTTCCACCTTCCACAGCGTCGCCAGCGCCGCTGGCCGCCCGGCCGCCCGCGCGGCGGCCAGCGCCGGGCGGATGTCGTCGCTCCAGCCGAACAGCGGCCAGTCGGCATCCTTGATCAGTTCGTCGGGCGCGATCAGTTCGGCGGGATGGTCGGCCATCGCAGCTCAGTGGCCCGCGCGGGCGGGAAAATCGATGATCGCGGCGGCGAAAAGGGATCGCATCTCGTTTCCTGTCGTCTCCCGGCGCGGACTGCGGTGCCGCCGCCGCATCAATGATACAAACTGTATCATAATACGGCAAGGGCGGCCCGGCCCCCCGGATCGCGGGGCCTGGCGCCAACTTCGGCGCATCACATATCGGGACGGAAAGCCCAGGCGCCCGTCCGCGCCGGCAGCACGATCGCGGGGGCGCCGCCGGCGTCGGCCTGTGGCGCCTGATCGGGCGTGGCATCGGGCGCGGCCGGAGTCGGGCCGGTCGCCGCCGTCTGCCCGGCTGGCTCCGCCTCGGCAGGCGGAGCGGTGGGTTCGGCCGTCGGCTCAAGCGTGCGGGGCAGCAAGACGGATTGCTCTGCCAGCGCCCGGCGTTTCCATGTCGGCAGCCGGTCCAGGGTCCAGGCCGGGCCAGGGGCCGACGGCTCTGCTGGCGGCTGTTCGGTGAAGATCGGGTCCGGCCGAAGCTGGCGCCACGACGGCTCGGGCGGAGGCTGCATCTGGGGGTCGACGGCAAGGCCGGCGAAAACGCCCAACAGCGGGCCGCTCGCCAGGATCGCGGCGATCAGCTTGCGCGCGTACATCACGCGGCCTCCAAATGACCGGCAGAAATATCGGGTGGCCGGGAAACGCGCCGCACGGGCGGGGTGTTCCAATCCGTCCCCCAAGCTCTGGACAGGGCGCGGCGACGTGCCGCATACTAGCGGCGAAGGGAAATGCGGATGCGTCAGGCCCGGAATGCTGCGATTGCCGGTGTCGTCGCGGCGATGCTTGTCGCCGCTGCGCCGCCCGCTCCCGACCTCATCGATTCCCATCCCGCTGAGCCGGAAGCCGTCGAGACGCAGTTTTCAGCGCTCCAGCCCGCCGCGCATTCCTGGCGGGCGATGTCCACCCACGCGCCGCAGCTTCGTCCCGTGCTGGGCGCCGCGCTCGCGGCGATCCCCCGCCGCGCGCCGCTCGCCGGCATCTTCCGCGCCGAGCAGCAGATGCTCGGCAGCCAGGCCGCCTACCGCCTGATCCTCGTGCTGGCCGATGGGAGCAAGTGGCGGGTCACGCTGCTCCCGCGCGCCGACGGCACGATGCGGGCGAGCACGGTCGAACCCGTGCCCTGACGGGGTGGATCGGGCGATGGCGGGCCGTATCCATGTCGGCGTCGGCGGCTGGACCTTCGCGCCGTGGCGGGGCGCGTTTTACCCCGATGCGTGGCCCAGGGCGAAGGAACTCGACTATCTTGGGCAGAGGCTGACCGCCGACGAGATCAATGGCACCTTCTACCGCAGCCAGTCGCCCGCGACTTTCGCCAGATGGCGCGTGGCCGTGCCGGATGGCTTCGTCTTCACGGTCAAGGCCAGCCGCTTCTGCACCAACCGCAGGGTGCTGGCCGACGCGGGCGAGAGCGTCGCTCGCTTCGCCGCGCAGGGACTGACCGAACTCGGCCCCAAGCTCGGCCCGATCCTCTGGCAGCTCGCCGCGACCAAGGCGTTCGACGCGGCGGACATGGCCGCGTTCCTGGCGCTGCTGCCCGCCGCGCAGGACGGCGTGCCGCTGCGCCACGCGATCGAGCCGCGCCACGAGAGCTTCCGCGATCCCGCCTTCTTCGCGATGTGCCGCACGGCGGGCGTGGCGGTGGTCTATGCCGAGGCGGAGAAATACCCGTGCTTCGCGGAGCAGACCGCCGGCTTCACCTACGCCCGCATCCAGACCGCGCGCGAGGAACTGCCCGCTGGCTACAGCGACGCCGACCTCGACCGGCTCGCCGCGCAGGCGCGCATCTGGGCGCAGGGCGGGCGCGAAGTGTTCCTGTTCTTCATCGGCGCTGCCAAACTCAGGAATCCGGCCGCGGCGCAGGCGCTGATCGCGCGTCTGGAAAGCTGAGGCGCTTCCTCCGGCACGGCACGGCAGCGCACGGCGGGCTTGCGCCGGTGGGGCCATGGCGCCTAGCATAAGCGATGGACGAGCGAACCTTGCGGCATATGCAGAGCGTGGGCGGCAATTTGTGCGCGCTCTGGGTGGAGGCGACCTGCGTGGTGTGGCTGCGTTCGCAGGCGCTGGTGCGGGGCGGGCCAGAGGCGGCCGCCGAGGCGCAACTGATGGTCGGCGAGAAGGTCGCCGCGCAGCAGGACCTGATCGGCAAGCTTGCCGCCGGGGAACTGGGCGTGACGCCGCTGGCGGTGACGGCGAACGTGACCCGCTATATGCTGAAGGGCGTGCGCGCCAACCGGCGGCGGCTCTCGCGCGGCTGACCCCCGCCCGGCGGACCGGACGGGGCTGCGGCGGCGGTGCGTCTACCAGAAGAAGTTGCGATAGGCGCGGATGACGCGGCCGTTGCGGGTGTCGACCAGCAGCACGTCGCCGTAATGCCGGACATAGCGGTAATGGCGCGAGCCCGGCGCCGGCAGGCGGTAGGAGTTCCAGTTGCCGAGGTAATAGCGCGGGGCCCAGTAGGTGCGCGGCATGATCGCGCCGTTCCGGAAGCTGCGATAGGCGAAGGGCGCGCGCCAGTTGCCGCGGCGGTAGTGCTGGCGGTTGTCGTCGCGCCAGCGCTGCCAGCCTTCGCGCCGATCGTGACGCGAATCGTGGCGGTTGTCGCGCCATTCGCGCCGGTCGTGGTCCCGGCGATGGTCCTGCGCCTGCGCCGCCACGGGGGCGAGCGTCGCGGCGATCAGTGCGCCGGTAAGCAGAATCGTCTTCATGGCCTTTCCTTTCCAACCAGGTGCCGCGTTCGGGCGGCTTCCAGCAAGCGCACGTTGCCGCCGCCCGGCTGAACGCGGCGCGAACCTCCCGGTCAGCCGGGAGAAGGGTTCGGGCGGGAGAAGGGTTCGGGCGGGGGGTGACGGGCCGATCGCGCTGCGATAGGCTGGCGGGAATGGCTGGCGACGAAGGGGGACGGCCGATGGACTATGTGCGTGTGGCGGGCGTCGGCGATGTCGCGGCGGGCCGGATCGTGCCGATCGAGGCGGGCGGGCGGAAGCTGCTGCTCGCGCGGGTCGGCGACGACTACTATGCGGCGCAGCGCAAATGCCCGCATCTGGGCTTCAACCTGTGCCGGGGGGCGCTCGACGGCGCGGCGGTGGTCTGCCCGCTGCACAAGGCCAAGTTCGATCTCGCCACCGGCGAGGTCGAGCGCGACCCGAAGCTGCTGTTCCTCAACATGAAAGCGAAGAGCAATCTGGCCGTCTACCCGGTGCGGGTCGAGGGCGAGGACGTGCTGGTCGGCGTATAGGGCTGATCCGGCGGCCGCTCAATCCCGCGCGTCGGGCAGGAAGCGGATCACGTCGCGCATGTAGAGCCGGCGCAGCTCATGGCCGTCGGCGCGGCAGACGGCGATATAGCTGCCCAGATCGACCGACTGGCCTGACAGGATGCAATTGCTGGCGAAATCGCGAAGGCACCAGGCGGCATGGCCAAGCGCCGCCGCCTCGTCCGCCAGATCGGTCCCTTCCTCGTCGAGAACGGGACCATGCAGGTCATGGAGATGAAAAAAATAGCGCGACATGTTTTCTTGTGTGCACTGGTACACTTAGCGCGTGCGACTGTGCAATAGGTGAGAATACCACGTTTTCCCAACGGGAACCTGTATTTTCCGCAGGCGGTGTTTGCCCCGGGACGGCCGGTTCAGGCGGCGGGGCGGCCCCGGCATAGCGGCACGACGTCCGCATGCTGGACCTCGGCGCCGGCCGCGCGGGGCTGGTCCGGCCAGATGCCGCGCGTGTCGTAGACCAGCTTGCCCACCCGCTCGGCCAGCGGCACGGAGCGGAATACGTCGTGGTCGACGAGGACGACCAGGATCTCGCACTCCTCCAGCGCGGTGTCGATGTCGATCAGCTCGGCGCCGGTATCGGTGAACTCGATCGGCAGTTCGGCGGCATAGGGCTCGACCACCCGGATGCGGCGGCCGAACCGGCGCGCCAGCGTGCCGGCGACGAGCCGCGCCGGGCTTTCGCGGAAGTCGTCGATGTTGGCCTTGAAGGCGAGGCCGAGGCAGGCGACGCGTGCCTGCGGGTGCGCCGAGACCAGCGCCTCGGCGCGGGCGATGACGTGGTGGATCTTGCCGTCGTTGACCCCGCGCGCGGTGCGGATCAGCGGCGTCTCCTCGGGCGCGCCGTGGACGATGAACCAGGGGTCGACCGCGATGCAGTGGCCGCCGACGCCCGGGCCGGGCGAGAGGATGTCGACGCGCGGGTGGCGGTTGGCCAGCCGGATCACTTCCCACACGTCGAGGCCCATCCGGTCTGCGACGATCGACAGCTCGTTGGCGAAGGCGATGTTGACGTCGCGATAGGCGTTCTCGACCAGCTTGGTCATCTCGGCCGAGCGCGCGTCGGTGGTGACGCATGCCGCCCGCACGAAGCGCTTGTAGAAGGCCAGCGCCTTGCGCGCGCAGCGCGGAGTGATACCGCCGATCGAACGGTCGTTATTGATCAGTTCCTCAAGGATCTTCCCCGGCAGCACGCGCTCGGGGCAATAGGCGATGGCGATATCGGGCGTCTCGCGCGTCAGGCCCGGCACTTTCAGGTCGGGCCGCACCTCGGCGATCAGGTCGCGCAGGGCTTCCGTGGTGCCGACCGGCGATGTCGATTCGAGGATGACGACATCGCCTGCCTTCAGCACCGGCGCGACCGAGCGGCCGGCGGCGAGAACGTAGGATACGTCGGGCGCGTGGTTCGCGTCGAACGGTGTGGGCACGGCGATGACGAAGACGTCGGCCGGCGAAACCTCGATGGAGGCGGACAGCAGCCCGCGCGCGACGACGCCGTGGACCAGCCCGTCGAGATCGACTTCCTCGATGTGGATCTCGCCGCGGTTGATCGTGTCGACGACGTTCTGCGAGACGTCGACGCCCAGCACTTTGCAGCCCGAACGCGCGATGATCGCGGCGGTGGGCAGGCCGATGTAGCCCAGACCGACGACGCAGACGTCAGGCTTGATGTCCGACTTCATTCCCCAGAATCTCCGCGATGCGGCGCGCGGCGTGCCCGTCCCCGAAGGGATTGTGCGCGCGCGCCATGGCCTCGTAGGCGGCCTTATCGTCGAGCAGGGTTGAAATTTCGGTAACGATCCGGCCGGCGTCCGTGCCCACCAGCTTCGCGGTCCCGGCGGCGATGCCCTCGGGCCGCTCGGTGGTTTCGCGCATGACGAGCACCGGCTTGCCCAGCGCCGGCGCTTCTTCCTGCACGCCGCCGCTGTCGGTCAGCATGATCTCGGCCAGCGAGAGCAGCCGGGCGAAGTGCGGGTAGTCGAGCGGCTCGATCAGCGCGACGTTGCCCAGCCCCGTCAGCGCATCGTTCATCACCGCCCGCACGTTGGGATTGGGATGGACCGGGAAGATCAGCGCCACGTCGGGCCGCACGGCGATGCGGCGGATCGCCTCGGCAATGGCTTCCAGCCCGCCGCCGAAATTCTCGCGCCGGTGGCTGGTGACGCCGACGATCCGCTTGCCGGCGAAGCGCGCCTCGAGGCCGGCAAGGCCCGCGGCCAGCTCCGGCTGCGCCTCTATCCGCGCGGAGACCCAGTGCAGCGCGTCGATCACCGTGTTGCCGGTGACGTGGATCCGCTCGGGCGGGACGTTTTCGCGCGTGAGGGCCGCCGCCGCGGTCTCGGTCGGGGCGAAGTGTGTGGCCGCCATCGCGCCGATGATCTTGCGGTTAATCTCCTCGGGCCAGGGATGATAGATGTTGCCCGAGCGCAGCCCCGCCTCGACGTGGTCGACCGGGATCTTGCGGTAGTAGGCCGCCAGCGCGCCGGCCATGGCGGTGGCGGTGTCGCCCTGGACGACGACCCGGTCCGGGCGCACCGCGTCCATCACCCGCCCGAGCCCGGTCAGCAGCGCGGCGGTGAGCGCGTCGAGCGACTGGTCGGGCTTCATCACGTCGAGGTCGTGGTCGGGCACGATCCCGGCAACCTCCAGCACCTGGTCCAGCATCCCGCGATGCTGCGCCGAAACGCAGACGCTGACGGCGAAGCGCCCGTCGGCCTTCAGCGCCTCGACCACCGGGAACAGCTTGATCGCTTCCGGCCGCGTGCCGAAGACGACGAGGATACTGGCGGGGCGGAAGGTGGATGGCGGCATGGGCGGGGGCCTAGCATGGGCGGGTTAACCACGGGATAAGGCGCGGCGCCGCCGGTCGGCCGCGGCGGGTCAGCGCCGGGCGGGTCGGCTTTCGGCCGGCAGCGGGAAGCTCAGTCGCACGACGACGCCCGACGCGGCCCATTCGCGCTCCAGCGAGCCGCCGAGCTGGGCGGCGGCCTGCGTCGTCATCTGCGAGCCGAAGCCATGGCCGGCGGGCGGAGCCTGCGGGTCGATCGCCGGTCCGCCGGTCTCGGTCCAGATCAGCACGATCTGCCTAGTCTGTTCCGGTGGGACCTCGTCTTCCTGCGGGGGTTCGCGCAGGTCCCAGGCGATCTCGATCGTGCCGCCGGGGGCGGACAGCGCGCCGTATTTGACCGCGTTCGTCGCCAGCTCGTGGACGATCAGGCCGATCGGCGTCGCCGCCTGCGCCGGCAGCTCCACCTCGGGCCCGGCCATGCGGACGCGGGCGCGGCTGTCGTCGGCGCCGTCATAGGGGGCGATCGTCCGAGCGATCACGGCGGCCAGGCCGATGTGCGCGGCGCCATGGCTGCCGCCCTGGCTCGTCGCATGGGCCAGCGACAGCGCCCGGATGCGGGCGAGGATGTCCTCCACCACTTCGCCGCGCGAGGCTTGCTTGCGGCCCGACAGCGAGACGATCGAGAGGACCACCGAGAACAGGTTCTTGACGCGGTGGTTGAGTTCGCGCGCGAGCAGTTCGGCGCGCTCGTTGGCCTCGCGCAGCGCCGCCGCCTGATCGGCCTCGACTTCGGCCAGCGACCGCCGCCGCTCGGCGCGAAAGCCCGCGTAGACAACGGCGAGGATCAGCAGGCTGAGCACGGCGACGAGGGGCGGCAGGCGCCTTTCGAGCGCTTCGGCGCGGGCGAAGGATTCGCGCTCCAGCCGTGCCCGGTCGGCGGCGAGGCGGGCGACCTCGTTGGCGATCGCGTCCATCTGCATCTTGCCGAAATCGGCCCGCACCAGCGCCACGGCCTGATTGCGGAAGCCCGCCCGGGCCAGCGTCAGCGTGTCCTCGATCTCCGCGAACTTGGTGAAGGTCATCGTGTCGAGCCGGTCGAGCTGCTCGCGCAGCGCGTCTTCCTCGGGGCTGTCGCCCGCGATCTCGCGCAGCCGCGTGATGGCGCGTGCGCGGCGGTTGCCGGCTTCGGCGAGGGGGGCGATATAGTCGGCCTCGCCGGTCAGCAGATAGCCGCGCTGGCCGGTCTCCGCGCTGAGCGTGGCGGACATGAGCTCGTTCAGCTCGACCAGCGCCTGCCCTTCGTTCATCGCCCGCGCGCGCGCCTCGCGCTGTGCGATCATCGTCTGTCCGATCGCCAGCGCCATCATCAGCAGAGCGGCGGTGAGGCCGATGAAGACCGGCATCATGGATCGGCCCAGCCACAGTCGACGCCATGGCGGGATGCGGGCTGTCGAAGCTGTCGCGCTCTCTTCCAAAAGCCTGAAATCCCCAGTGCTTCGTGGCCTATGGGGTAAGGTCAACGCCGCGCCATGGCAACGTCGGAAAGGTATCCGTAGCGCGGTGGACAACGCCGGCCCCGGCGCTTGCCCGCATCGCGGCCTTCGGCGATCAACGCGTCATGGCGATTCTCAGCGACAAATGGATCCGGCGGCACGCGCGCGAGCAGAAGATGATCGAGCCGTTCGTCGAGGCGCAGCGGCGCGACGGCTGCATTTCCTACGGCCTGTCGTCATACGGCTACGACGCGCGCGTGGCGGACGAGTTCAAGATATTCACCAACGTCGACAACGCAGTGGTCGATCCCAAGGACTTCGCGGCCAATTCCTTCGTCGACCGCAAGACCGACGTGTGCATCATCCCGCCCAACAGCTTCGCGCTGGCGCGCACGGTGGAATATTTCCGCATCCCACGCGACGTGTTGGTGATCTGCCTGGGCAAGTCGACCTATGCGCGCTGCGGCATCATCGTCAACGTGACGCCGCTGGAGCCGGGCTGGGAAGGGCACGTGACGCTGGAGTTCTCGAACACCACGCCGCTGCCCGCGCGGATCTATGCCAACGAGGGCGCCTGCCAGTTCCTGTTCCTGCAGGGCAACGAGCCCTGCGAGGTCAGCTATGCCGACCGGGCGGGCAAGTACATGGGCCAGCAGGGAGTGACGCTGCCGAAGCTGTGAGGGCGCTGCCGCTCAGGGTGTTTCGACCGCGATGGATGAACGGCCTCTGGCAGCCTTTGCCGGTTTCCGGTCGAAGGCGAGGAAGGCATAGCGCGTATCGGCGGTATCGGTAATGCGTGGGGGCGTCCCGGGCATTGCGCCCGGGACGAGAGGAGCTTACGCGGCCACCGCGCCTTCGTAGGCCTGGGCTTCGGCGGAGATGAGGATGTCGGCGAGCATCCAGTAGGCTTCGCCCCAGGCCGCCAGCACCTCGTCGGTCGCGATTTCCGCGCCCAGAACCTCGCGTATCGCCGGCAGCAGCGCCTCGGCGACGATCGGGTAGTGCTCGGGCTTCACGCCGGTCTCGACATGGCGCGCGACCATGCGTTGCACCGCCGTGCCGAGGTTTCCGAGCTTGTCGATATTCTTGGCATAGGCGAGGATCGCCGCCGCCAGCCGGCGCGGCTGCTCGCCGCTTGCCTGCGCTGCCTGGTCGAACATTGCCTTGACTTCGGCATTGCGGAACAGGCGCGCGTACATGGCGGTGGTGATATCGACGCCATGCTGCTCGATGGCCGGCGCGGTAGCCTTGACAATCGCGATGGCGTGAGCGGAAGCGGTACGCATTGGGTTGGTTCTCCGAAACAGGTATTTCTAATGCCGGTATTTGGAATGATTCTTTTAGGCAAGCGCTTTTTCGCGCCGGGCGCGCAGGTGCCGCCCGAGCGTCCGGACACGGGTTGCGATCGTGCTTGACCTCTTCCGACGGCGGGCTGAACTGCGCTTCATCAGAATCGGGAGAGATCATGGAAGAAGCGTTGAAGCCGCGAATCGGTAACCTGCCGCGCGAGGAATGGACCGACGCGGCGCGCGAGGTCTTCGCCTTCTGGGGAGAGCCGGGCGCGTGGGAGAACGGCTCCAAGACCAACATGTCGATGGTGCTGGCCAACCATCCGCCGCTGGCCAATGCCTACCACGTCTTCGGCAAGCACCTGCTGCTCGGCTCGACCATCGCGGTACGCCCGCGCGAGTTGATCGTGCTGCGCACCGCCTGGCTGCAGAAGTGCGCCTACGAGTGGCACTATCACGTCGGCTACGCGCGCACCGCCGGGCTGACCATGGAAGAGATCGCCGCGATCCGCGACGGCTGGCGCTCGCCCGTGTGGGACGGCAAGGACGAGGACCGCGCGGTGCTGCGCGCGGTGGACGAACTGATCGAGACCTCGCGCATCGGCGACGAGACCTATGCCGCGCTCGCCGTCCATTTCGGCAAACAGCAGATGATGGACCTGGTCTTCACCATCGGCAACTACGTCATGCTCGGCTGGGCGGTCGCGACGTTCGGCATCCCGGTCGAGGACGGGGTCGATCCGATCGGGTTCGACCTCAGGACGCGGTCGGGCAAGGAGCCGGACGGTAGCCAGCGTCCGTTCGAGAAGGATTGACCGCGCGATGGGAATGACCACCGAAGAACGACTTGCCGCGCTCGAGGCGCGGTTGCGGACGGCCGAGGACCACCTCGCCATCCTCAACCTGCTCAACAGCTACGGCCCGCTGGTCGACAGCGCGACGGCGCGGGAAGCGGGCGCGCTCTGGGTCGAAGGCGGCGGCTACAGCTTCGGGCTGAACGAAGGCGGCACCAGGCGGCTGGAGGCGCCCGACGAGATCGCCGGCATGTATAGCTGGCCGGGGCATCTCGACCTGGTGAACACGGGCTGCGCGCACCTGACGGCGACGCCGAAGATCACCGTCGCGGGCGACGATGCGCAGGCGGTCGGCTATTCCTTCGTCGTGCTGCGCGCCAAGAACGAACAGGAGGGCGATCGCTGGTATCTCTGGCGCGCGGCGATCAACCACTGGACGCTGCGGCGCACGCCGGACGGCTGGCGGATCGTCGAGCGCACCAACCGGACGCTGAACGGCTCCGAGGAATCTCACGCGCTCATGCGGAAGGTGGCGGCGATATGAAGCGGTTCGAAGGCAAGGTTGCGATCATCACCGGGGCCAGCACCGGCCTCGGCCCCGTCATGGCCCGGATGCTGGCCGCCGAGGGGGCGAAGCTCGTCCTCGCCGCGCGCCGGGCCGAGCTGGTCGAGGAAGTGGCGCAGGGCATCGGCGACGCGGCCGTGGCGCTGCGGGCCGACGTCACCGACGAGGGCGACGTCGCCCGCATGGTCGACGTGGCGATGCAGCGCTGGGGTCAGGTCGACGTGCTGATGAGCAACGCCGCCGTCCCCGGCCGGGACAAGTGGATCTGGGAACAGACGGTCGACAACTTCCTCGATACCTACAAGGTCGATTGCATGGCCGCGATGCTCTGCGCGCGCGAGGTGCTCAACCGCTCGATGCTCGAACGCAAGCGCGGCGCGATCCTGACCTTCTCGTCGGGCGCGGGCTGGAGCGGGCTACCGCGCAAGACGCACTATTCCGCCGCCAAGGGCGCGCTCATCGTCCTGTCCAAGACGATCGCCAAGGAAGTCGGCCCCCACGGCATCCGCTGCAACTGCCTGGTGCCCGGCGCGATCGACACCGAGCTGCTGCAGAATTACCACCAGCGCATCGCCGCAGAGCGCGGCGTATCGGTCGAGGAAATCCGCGTCGAAGTGACGCGCGACCTGCCGCTCAAGACCTTCTCTACGCCCGAGGACATCGCCAACATGGCGCTATTCCTCGTCTCGGACCAGGCGCGCACGATCACCGGCCAAGCGATCAACGTCGACGCCGGGTTCACCATCTGAGGGGCAGGGGCGACGGTGAGACGGCGGGATGGCGCGCCCCGCCCTACCCCAACCGCTCCAGCAGTCCGATGGTGTCGTGGTCCAGCATCGCGCTGGAGAACCGCGCGGTATAGGCGGTGTTGATCGCCTCGGGCTGGAAGGCGGAGGCGTTCACCAGGAAAATGGCATAGCCGTTGGCGAGGAAGCAGCCAAACTGGTGCATGAAATCGTCGAGTGAGGGCGTGTCGACGCCGCAGCGGATCAGTTCGTCGCGATAATGCGCCACCAGCCGCCGTTCGTGCGCCCGCCGCACCGGCACGTCGAGCGCGCAGGTGATGTGATAGGACACTTCGTACATCGCCGGCGCGAGATGCGGCAGCGAGTCGAAGAAGCCGGGCTCGCCGTCGGTGTCGATGTAGAGGTTGCCCAGGTGTGTGTCGCCGTGGACGATCATCGCCGGCAGCGTCCGGCACAGGGCATTGACCCGGTCCATCGCCCCGATCATCCAGTCGAGGTCGTGGAAGCAGACCGACACGGCCGCGCCGCGCGCGCTGTCGACATAGCCTTGCCAGATGTCGGGCTTGAACACCGTGGCGAAATAGGTCGCGTCGGCGACGTTCTCCACCCAGTCGAAGCGGCCGCCGGGCAGGATGTCGGGATGTGCCTCCGGTCCTGGCCGCGGCCACGTCATCGCGTGATGGCGCGCCAGCATCGTCAGCCGCCGCGCCACCGCGTCGGGGTCCTGCGGGCGCTGCGGGTGGAGGAAGGTGACGCCGCGCGCGACGAGGTCGTCCATGATGACGATGCCCTGGCCGGCCTCGGCGTCGAACCCGGCGAAGTGGCAGGCGGGGAAGCGCAGCGGCGAATGCGGCGCGACGTCGGCATAGGCGTGCACTTCCTGCGCGTGCATGTAGGCCATCATCCGGCTGTGCGGCTCGAACCCGCCCTTGAGGATCACCCGCTCGGGAATACCGGCGGCGCGGCCCGCCGCGTCGACGTCGAGCGCGAAGCGGATCTTGGTGCAGGTGCCGTGGCTGACGTCGAGCAGCCGCGCGTCGCGCAGCGTTGCCTGCGGGTACTTCGCGCGCAGCGCCGCCCGGAACCAGTCGGGCGTAAGGTCCTCGATCCTGGTCGGCAGGGGATAGGTATTGTCGCTTGCCATCGGCTTCTCCTCCGCTCACGCTGGCGCGGTCCGCTTCAGCTTTGCTGAATCGGGTACGGTGCCGCTTCCATGCAAGTGAAGCGAACTCTAGCACTGCGGCTGCAGGCAACAATGGGTGAGAACGATGAGCGAGCGTGAAGTGGTGGACTGGAACCTCGGCACGAAGAACCTGCGCATCGAGCGCGACGGGCCGATCGCCTGGTGCGTGATCGATCGCCCGCAGGCGCGCAACGCGCTGACGCCGTCGATGTATTTCGGCCTCAAGAAGGCGGTCACGCGGGTCAATGCCGACAAGGAGTTCCGCGCGCTGATCATCACCGGCACGGGCGACGTTTTCGCGCCCGGCGGCGATCTGGGCGGCCGCTATGAAGAGGGCGACGAGCCGGTGCCGGCGGGCCTTGCCTATGAATGCCTGCCGTTCGTCACCGTGCGCGAGAGCGCGGCGCCGGTGATCTCGGCGGTGAACGGCATCTGCCAGGCGGGCGGGCTGCTGATCGCCATGATGTCGGACATCGCCGTGGTCAGCGAGCGGGCGACCTTCCGCGTGCCCGAGCTGCTGCGCGGCATTATCGACGCGACCTATGCGGCGACGCTGCCCGCCCACGTCGGCATGGCGCAGGCGCGCGACCTGCTGCTCTCGGCGAAGAAGATCGACGCGGCCGAGGCCTATCGCATCGGCCTCGTCTCGCGCATCTGCCGGCACGCGGACCTGGAAGCCGAGGCGCGCAAGGCCGCCGTCGAGATTCTGCAGACTGCCCCCGAATGCCGCGCCCAGGTCAAGCGCATGCTCAACCACCAATATGCGCGCATCGACTACGAGACGATGTTCGCCTCGCTGCGCAACGGCGCGAGCGAGGCGAAGGAAGGTATGGCCGCCTTCATGGAGAAGCGCCTGCCGAACTGGGTGCCCGAGGGCCTGTAGCTTCCGGCCCGCTTTGGGGGGAAGCGCGGGTTTCGTGCAGGCAGGCGTCTGTGGCCGGGCGCCTACCTGCGCTTCGTCGTTCGCAGCAGGAAGGCCAGCGGCGAGGCGAGGATGCCGACGATGAACAGCAGCCAGAAGGCGTCGACGTAGGACACCATCAGCGCCTGGCGGGCGATCTCGCCCTGCAGTGTGGCCAGCGTGTCGGGCAGCGTGAAGTCCGCGCCCGGCAGATGCAGGCCCACCGCCGGGTTGTCCGGCCGCACGCCCTCGACCAGCCGCGACTGGACGATCGCCTCGTTGCGGTAGGTGAGCGCCTGCAGCACGGAAATGCCGACGGCAGAGCCCAGGTAGCGGGTCAGCGTGCCGAAGGCCGCGCCCTCGTTGCGCAGGTGCGCGGGCAGCGTGGCGAAGGCCATCGCCGCCAGCGGGATGAAGATCAGGCTCGATCCCATGCCGTTGACAAAGCCGGAGACCATGATCAGCCAGTCGTCCGCCTGCAGCGACAGCCGCGCGAGCAAAAGCGCGGACAGCGCCGAGAGCAGCAGCCCGGCGAAGACCAGCAGCCGTCCCTCGATCCGGTTGATGAACAGCCCGGCGATCAGCGTAGTGGCGAAAGTGCCCAGCCCGCGCGGCGCGGTGACGATGCCGATCGTCATCGTCGGATAGTCGAACAGCTCCGAAAGCATCGGCGGCAGCAGCGAGAGCACGCCGTAGATCATGATGCCCAGGAAGAACCCGATCAGCGTGCTGATCACGTAGTTGCGGTCGGCGAAGATGGCGAGGCGGATGAAGGGATGCTCGGTCGTCAGCACGTGGACGACGAAGAGGTAGAGCGCCACAGCCGCGATCGTCGCCTCAAGCCAGATCTCGCGCGATTCGAACCAGTCCAGCATCTGGCCGCGGTCCATCATGAGCTGGAAGGCGCCGATCGCCAGCGCCAGCAGCGCGAAGCCGAGCAGGTCGAAGCGCCGCGGTTCCTTGTCGCGCGCGTCGGGCAGGACCGCCGACAGGCCGAGGAAGGCGACGAGGCCGACCGGCAGGTTGATCAGGAACACCCAGTGCCACGAGAGGTTGTCGGTCAGCCAGCCGCCCAGCACCGGCCCGGCGAGCGGCGCGAAGATCGCCGCCAGGCCGAACACCGCCATCGCCCGGCCGTGCTCCTCGGGCGGATAGATGTCCAACAGCGTCGCCTGGCTCATCGGCACCAGCGCCGAACCGGAGGCGCCCTGTAGCAGCCGGAACAGCACCAGCTCGTCGAGGTTGGTCGAAAGGCCGCAGAGCACCGATGTGCCGGTGAAGGCGACGATCGACAGCAGCATAAGCCGCCGCCGGCCGAACCGCCCGGCGAGCCAGCCGGTCAGCGGCGTGGCGATGGCCAGCGCGATGATGTAGGACGTCAACACCCAGGCGATCTGCTCGCGCGAGGCCGAGGTCGAGCCCTGCATGTGCGGCAGTGCGACGTTGGCGATCGTCGTGTCGATCTGGTTCATGATCGCCGCGGCCATGGAGAAAAGCACGATCAGCCGCCGCCGGGCGAGGGGTGGGTAGCTCTGTGTCATGCGTGGGGCGGCACCTTTGCCCCCGTGCCTGCCCCGCGTCGAGCCCTATCTTCGCCCGGTCCCGACCGGTCCCGATCGGGGCGCCGGGACAGGATCAGATGCCGAAGCGCAGCTTGATCGCGTGGTAGCGGTCGCGCAGCTGCCGCGCGCGTTCCTCCGGCGTCACCATGGCGGTGCCGTCGGGCAGTTCGGCGAGCACGTTGGCGCGTTTTGTCAGACGCGTGCGGAACGTCGCGGCGTTCTGGCTCATGAGGTTGCGATAGCCGAGGTTTCCGTCGGAGAAACCCTGCGTATCCAGCCAGTTGTGCACGCCGGGATCGTCGTGGGCGATGACGAAGCGGACCACCCCGTCGCTGTCCACCCTGCTCCGCGCCGGCGAGAAGCTGGTGGAGCGATAAAGGTAGTCCATCGACTCGACGAACACCGCGTTCATGCCGAACAGCCAGAAGCCGTCGTGCATGTCCATCTCGACGATCAGCGCCTCGTCGGGGGCCAGCCGCCAGATCATGTTGGCCGCCATCCGCCCGCGCTTGGCGTCGGACGCGTCGTTGGCGTTCTTGTCCGCCGGGAAGGCGTTGATCTGGCTGGGATCGCAGACCCCGCCCGAGGTCATCCAGCTATGCTCGGGCCAGTCGCGCATGACGCCGGAGACGAACTCGCCGGCCCAGTTGAACGCCTCGATCATGCGTTCGGGCGTCGGCATGGGACGGGGGCCGTCCATGCCGACGCGCTCGATGGTGAGCGTGGTGGGCGTCTCGAACCAGGCGTCGAAGGCCTCGCGAATGAACAGCTTGCGGCTGCCCGGCGTGGTCGGCAGCCAGTTCTCCGGCCGCTCCGGCCCGCCGATCCACAGCTCGAAATTGCCGTCGGCGTCGGTCTTGATCTGGTGCCCGAAGATGTTGCTTTCGGGGGTGTCGCCGAAGGGCTCGTGCAGCGGCGGTATGTCGGTGCCGGGAATGGTGGCGGGCTTGGGCCCCTGCACGGTCAGGTTGAACCAGCGCGCCGTGCCCTTGCGGCCGCTGATCCGGTAGGTGTGCTCGCCCGAAATCCATGCCTGGCGATAGGTGAAGTCCGAAACGTCGCCGCCCAGCTTCATGTAGGGATGGGTGAAATAGTGGATCTGCGGAAAGGCCGGGTCTTTGGTCTCCAGCGCCAAGGGGAAGGCTTGGCCCAGGTTCTGCGTGAGGAAACGGAAGGCGTCGGCGCGCAGCAGCGGGCCGGGCGGATTGGCGTCCTTGAAGGCCTTGTCGCCCGCCGCCTTGAGCGTGTCGCAGAAGGCGTGCCAGGCGTCGCGGAGTTGCCTGTCTGCGGAACCGTCGCCGTAGGCCATCGCTCTATGCTCCCAGTCTAGTGAGGATTTCCGAAAGGTTGCGGGCGGCGCGCGCGGTTGCCGCGGCGGGGCCTTCCTGCTCGATGCGCGGGCCCACCAGCTCGAGGTCGAAGACGCCCGCATAGCCGGCTTCGAGCAGCTCGCCGATCAGATGTTCGAGCGGGATCACACCGTCGCCAACCACCGCGCGGCAGGGTGCGGTGCGATCTCCGGGCACATAGTCGCTCACCTGGACGAGGCCGGCGAGGGGCATGGCGCGGGCGAACTTTTCCCGAAGGCCGCCCTCGAACCAGCAGGCGTGAAGCTCTATGCACACGCCGATACCGGCGATCTCGGCCAGGCGGATGGTGTCGTCGAGCGTGTGGGCGATATGGATGTCGACGTTGAAGTCCGACGCGGTCTCGACCAGCAGTCCGACGCCTTTTTCCCGCGCGGCCGGAAGGCAGGGAGCGATGAGGTCGGCGAAGCGCCGCGCCGCCGCCTCCCATAGCAGCGACCCGCGCCCGCCGGTGACGAGGTAGATATTGGGCGCGCCGAGCGCGGCGGCGATGTCGATCGCCTCCAGCAGCCTGGCGGTGGCGGTCTCGCCGTCGCCCGCGAGGTCGGGGAATGTGGCGAAGGGGTGGTTGACCGTGTGGACGCGCACGCCCCCGGCGGCCAGTGCGGCCCGCGCTTCATCGAGGCCGCCGGGCTGCATCAGCAGAGGGGTAACGAGCGTCGTTTCCCCCACGCCGATGGCGCGACAATGCGCGATGAAGGCCGTGGTGCTGTCGCTGACGAAAGCCACCTGGTGCAGACAGACGCGCGGATGCATGGTCATGCGAATCCTACACGGCACGGGGAGGAGGAAGAGGCGTTGTATTCACCCCCGCTTCTCGATCTCTACGCCGAATCGTTCGCGGAAAGGGCGGAATTCCTCGTTGAGCGCGGCGATGTCGAAGCCGGCGTCGGTCAGCAGCCGGGCCGAATATTCGAACTTGCCGTGGCGGTCGCCCTTGTTGTTGGCGAGGTAGTCGCGCATCGCCGCCTCGGCCTGCGGGGTTAGCGCGCGCCCGGCGAATTCGTAGTATCGGCGCACCGTGCCGATCGGGTCGGCGACGAAGTCCCTGTAGCGGACGTGCAGGATGCGCGGATCGTCGATCAGCGGGTTCGACATGGTGTTGGCGATGCTCATCCGCACGCGGTCGACGTGCATCTTCGCCTCGGCCACCACGTCGATCGGGCCGACGATGCCTTCCATGATGTCGCGCATCATCGCCGTGCTCGACGCCGCCACCTGCACCGGATCGCGATGCAGGTAGACGAGCGTGGCGTCCGGATAGGTTTCGAAGAACTCCTTGAGCCGGAAGTTGTGGAAGCCCTTGAGCACCCAGTATTTCCGGGGCCGCCGGTACTGCAGCGCCTGCAGCATCATCTTGTGGATGCGGTTCTGCGCGGCCGAATCGGTGGGGAGCCCCATCGACAGGTTCTGCATCGGCACGCGCCACCAGGCGGTCGGCGTCATCACCCGGAAGTCGAAGGCCCAGGTGCGCTCGTCCTCGGGCAGCCCGTTGCCGAGCATGTCGTTGTAGGGGTGGCAGTGGAGCCACTTCCACATCTTGGCGTTGATCTCGCGCCATTCCGCGTCGGCCTGGGCGATGCGCGGGTCGACGCCCTCGACCGTGCCGGGCGGCGGCGAGGGGTGCATGACTTCCCAGAAGCGCAGCGCGCGCGCGTCGGGATCGACCGACATCAGCGCGTGCATCAGCGTCGTGCCCGAGCGCGGCTCGCCGGTGGCGAACATCGGGCGGTCGATCACTTCCTCCGCCAGCGGGTAGAGCTTGCGGTCGTTGAAGAAGCCGAGGCGGTCGGTCAGCAGCCAGTCGATGTTATCGGCCGCGGCCTTGCGGCCGGCCGCGTCCATCGGGATCGAGTTGATGTGGGCGACCGCCAGCCCGAAGCGCTGCTCGAAAGTCGGGTCGCCCCAGTCGGACAGGCCCGTCTCCGTCCGGGCGCGATCGAGCAGAGCCTGTGCGTCGAGCGCCTCGCTCATGCGCCGTCCCCGCACAGGCGCATCACTTCGTCCTCGACCTCGATCACCTTCTGCGCCGACTTGCCGGCGAACTTCGCGCCGGCCATGCCGCCGTAGTCCATCACCTTGAACACGCGCATGCCGGCGTCGGCCATGCCCTTGAAATGCGCGGCGACGTGCTTGGGTGAGCCGACCGGGAAGATGTCGCGGATCGCCTGGGTGTCGAGATCGTCGCAGAACTGGATGATCCGCTCGCGCGAGAGACGCACGGGATCGAAGTCCTGAATGCCGCGCCAGTCGGGGCCCATCGGGTGCTCGTAGCCGAACTGGCGGAGGTCCGCTGCGGTCTGCATCAGGATGATCGACTTGACCATCGGCCGCTCCAGCATCTCGGCCACTTCCTCCTCGTCGCCGATCAGGCAGATCTGCGTGAGCGCGGGGACGAAGTGCGACATGTCGCGCCCGGCCGCGTCGCCCGCGTCGAGGATCGCCTTCAGCTTGGCGGCATAATCCTCGGGCGTGTAGGCGCCCGCCGGCCACCAGCCGTCGGCGTAACGGCCGGTGATGCCCAGCATGCGCGGGCCGGCCGCGCCGGTCCAGATCGGCGGCGCCTTGCCGTCGTAAAGCTCGGTGTCCATGCGGGCATGTTCGAGGTGAAAGAAGTTGCCCTCGAAGTCGACCGGGCCATCGCTTTCCCAGAGCAGCTTGATGACCTTGAGCGCTTCCTCGAAGCGGCCCACCGGCTTCTCGAAGTCGAAGCCGTAGGGGACGGTGTTCTCCAGCTCGCCCGAGCCCAGGCCGAGGATGAAGCGCCCTTTCGACAAGTGGCTGATGGTCAGCGCTGTCTGCGCCAGCAGCGAGGGGTGGCGGCGGACGGTGTCGACCACGCAGGTGGCGAGCGGCACGTTCTTCGTCAGCACCGCCACCGCCGCCGAGACGGCGAGCCCGTCGAGGTGCCGGTGCGGCGAGGGCGAAGACAGCGCCAGGTCGGTGAATTCGGGCGTCCAGATCGAATCGGGCCAGAAGCTCACCATGTGGTCGGGCAGCCAGATCGAATGGTAGCGGCCGGAATCGTACTGCTGGGCCATGTCGATGCCGAGCGGCAGCGTGGTGCGCAGGAAGGCTGCGGGCTGAACTTTCATCTTGCGTCACTCTCCCCCGGCGCTGTTGGCGCGCGCGTTGTCTGGATGAGCTTACTCGGATAGAGGCGATTCGGAAGTAATTCCCATTTGGGGATATGGCTGATGACGACCGGGGACCTCGGCGACCTGATCGAACCGCTGATCGAAGGGATGGTAGAGGACCCGCTGTGGTCGACCTTCCTAGAGCGCCTGCGCCTGCGCCTTGCCGCCGACTACGTCAGCCTCGTGTTCCGGCCGCTGCCCTTCGGCACGCCCGAGGCCCGCGTCATCCACCTCTATGCGGGTCAGCCCTCGCCGCCGGGCGTGTCGCAGTATTACCGCGACAGCCTCTACAAGGCTGATCCGATGCCGTACCACGATCTTGCCGACGGGCGGGTCTACCGGCTGGAGGAACTGCTGACGCACGGCGACCCGCGGCACGAGTTCTACCGCGACCGGCTGCTCGTTCCCAGCGGCATGAACGTCCTGCGCATGATGCGCGTGGTCGAGGCGAGCGGGGTGAGCGGCTGGATCACCGTCTCGCGCCGCGAAGGCGAATTCGCCGCCGGGGAGGACGCGCTGATCGCTGCGGTCGGCCCCTACCTGCGCGCGGCGCTGCGTTCCCATGTCGCGCTGGAGCGCGAGCGGATGACCGCCTTGGTCGCTCACGAAGCGATCCGGCGGATGAATTTCGGCTGGCTGACGCTCGACGCGCAAGGGCGGGTGCTCGATGCCGATGCGCACGGCGCGGCGATGCTGGCCGCCTCGACGATGCTGGCGAAGGGGCGCGGCGGCCGGCTGACGGCGCGCGCGCGCGACGTCGCCCGGGAGATCGCGGGTGCGGTGGGGGCGCTGGCGGAAGATCCGCGCGCCCGGCCGCGCGCGATCGTGCTCAGCCGCGATCCCTGGCTGGACATGCTGCTGGTCCCGTCCAGCATCCGCACCGGCACCACCCGGCCCGCGCCGGCGCTGGTCGCCTATATCCATGCCGACCGCTGGTCCGCGGCCGACCGCTGCGAGCAGCTTGGCGAACTGTTCGACCTGATTCCCAGCGAGGCGCGCCTGGCGCTTGCGCTCAGCCGGGGTATGTCGATCGCCGAAGCGGCCGACGAACTGGGCCTGACGGTGGAATCGGCGCGCACCTATTCGAAGCGCATCTACGCCAAGACCGGCGCGCGCGGCCAGGCGGACCTGGTGCGCTTCATCCATCGCAGCGTGCTGGCGATCGCCTGATTCAAGCGGCGGCGATGCCGTCCAGCATCCGCCGCACTTCCTTCGCCAGCGTTTCGGCGGCGGGCGAGCGCGTGCGGCCGCGTCTGGCCACGAGGCAGATGTCGCTGTCGGTCGGCGGAATGTCGGCGACGTCGAGTTGGACCATGCGGCCTTCGCGCAAGTCGGCGGCGGTGAAGGCGGGCGACGAGAGCCAGATGCTGTCGCTCCGCAGCACGGTCTCGCGCAGGACGTGGAAGTTGTCGCAGACGAGCGAGCCCGCGCTGCCGCTCATGCCGCCGGCCGGAGGCGGGACCGCGCTGGCCAGCGGATAGTCGTCGAGATCGGCGGCGTACAACCGGCCCGCCTGCGCCAGCGGATGTCCGGCGCGGGCCATGACCGCGATCGTCAGCTTGCCCAGCCGCTCCACCTCCGTCCCCGGCACGCGGCCCAGGCTCCAGTTGTTGCCGAGGATCATTTCGATGCGGTCGCCGAGCAGTTCGCTCATCAGTTCACCCGGCGTCCGCACCAGCGTCACGATCTGCAGGCCCGGATAGGCGCGCAGCAGCGAGCCGCCGAGTTGCGGCAGGAACAGGCTGGCGAGCAGCGGCCCGAGGCCGAAGGCGATCCGCCCGGCCTGCCCTCCCGGATAGCGGCGGAGACTGCGTTCGAGGTCGCCGGCGGCGGCTAGCAGGCGCTTCGCCTGGTCGATCACCAGCAGGCCCACGGCGGTCGGGTGGGCGCCACCCCGGCCGCGGTCGAACAGGGTTACGCCGTGCCGTCGCTCGAACGCGGCGATCGACCGGCTGAGGGCCGGCTGGGTGACGCCTTCCTCCTCCGCCGCGCGCGAAAAGCTCCGGTGGCGGGCGACGGCGGCGATGTGGCGCAGGCGGGTCAGGTCCATCACATTACCCTGGGGCATACAAGCATGGCTTGATATGCATTGGACAGCATGATGGCGCGAGCCCAAACTGCTGTCCGGTTGAGATGGAGGGGCGGATGACACGGCGGTTCGGAATTCTTCTGGCTGCGACCATGCTGGCGAGCGGCGTGCAGGCTCAGGCGCCGGCACCGGTCGAGGCGGGACGTACGGTCCTGCCCGTGCCCGCGGTGCCGTTTACCGGCACGATCGCCGAGAACGTGCTCGATGCCCAGGGCGCCTGGCAGCCGCCCGTGCGCGCGCCGCAGGGGGCGCCCAACGTCTTCCTGATGATGAGCGACGATGTCGGCTTCGCCATGTCGAGCGCGTTCGGCGGACCGGTGCCGACACCGAACTTCGAACGGCTGGCGGCGCGGGGCCAGCGCTACAACCGCTTTCACACGACGGGCATCTGCTCGCCCACCCGCGCGGCGCTGCTGACCGGGCGCAACCACCATCAGGCCGGCGTCGGCTGGCTCAGCGACGTGCCGTCGCCGTTCCCGGGCTATGGCGGCAAGATCCTGCCCCAGACGGCGACGATCGCGCAGGTGCTGCGGCTCAACGGTTACAGCACGGCGATGTTCGGCAAGCACCACAACGTGCCGTCGAACGAGCGCAGCGAGGCCGGTCCGTTCGGCGCCTGGCCGACCGGCCTGGGCTTCGATTACTTCTTCGGCTTCGTCACTGGCGACATCGACCAGTATGCGCCGATCCTCTATCGCGGCGTCCAGCTTGCCGAGCACGATGCGGGCAATGGCGAACTGCTCGACCGGCGCCTCGCCAGCGACGCGATCCGCTGGGTGCACAACCAGAAGGCCGGCGCGCCCGACAAGCCGTTCTTCGTCTATATGGCGCCCGGCTCCACCCATGCGCCCCACCAGGCGCCGCCCGAATATGTCGCCCGCTTCAAGGGCCGGTTCGACCAGGGCTGGGACAAGCTCCGCGAGGAGAGCTTCCGCCGCCAGCTCGCCGCCGGCATCGTCCCACGGGGCACCAGGCTGACGCCGCGCCCCGCCGAGATTCCCGCCTGGGACAGCCTGACGCCGGGGCAGAAGGCCTTTGCCGCGCGAACCATGGAAGTGGCCGCCGCGCAACTCGTCTATCAGGACGAGCAGATCGGCCGCGTGCTCGACGAACTGCAGCGCATGGGCGAGCTTGACAACACGCTCGTCGCGATCATCGCGGGCGACAACGGCGCCAGCGCCGAGGCCGGCCCTAAGGGCACGATCAACGAACTGCGCTCGATGGGCACGCACGACGAGGACGAGGCCTGGATGCAGGCCAATATCGACCGGCTCGGCGGGCCGATGACCTACCAGAGCTATCCGGCCGGCTGGACCTGGGCGATGAACACCCCGCTGCGCTGGACCAAGCAGTACGCCTCGATGCTTGGCGGCATCCGCAACGGCATGATCCTGTCCTGGCAGGGCCATGTCGCGCATCCGGGGGCGGTATGCGGGCAGTTCTCGCATGTCGTCGACATCGCGCCGACGATCCTTGAAGCGACGCGGCTGCCGGCGCCCGACAGCGTGCTGGGCGCGGCGCAGAAACCGATGGACGGGCAGAGCCTGCTGTCCAGCCTCGCCTCGTGCGAGGCGGGCCGGCCGCGCACGCAGTATTTCGAGATCGGCGGCAAGGTGGGGCTCTACCACGACGGCTGGTTCCTTTCGGGCGACGACGGCCGCCTGGCCTGGGAGAACGTGCCGTCCGGTGGCAACCTGCGGCCGCCGATGCAGTGGACGCTCTACGATCTGACGAGGGACTTCTCGCAGTCGACCGACCTGTCCGCGAAGGAGCCCGCGCGGCTGCAGGCGATGCTCGACCTGTGGAAGCAGGAAGCCACACGCAACAACGTCTTTCCGCTCGACCACCGCTTCGCCATGGCCCGCGCAACTGCCACGATGCGCGGCAGCGGGCGCAAGCATTTCGATTTCTGGGGCAAGGACGTCAGCATCCCGACCACCACCGAAGCCGCGCCGATCGCCCGCTCCTTCACCCTCGTCGCGGACCTCCGGCTCGATTCCGCCGCCGCCTCGGGCGCGGTGGTCGCCTATGGCAGCCACTTCGGCGGCTGGAGCCTCTATCTCGACCGGGGCCGCCCGGCCTTCGTCGGGGCGCGCTCGACCGACCCCAAGGAGATATTCCGGGTCCTTGCGGAACGGCCGCTGCCGCAGGGCGCGAGCAAGCTGACCATGCGCTTCGCGGTGGAGAAGATCGCAGGGCCGGCCACGGTCACGCTGAGCGCGGACGGGGCCGAACTGGCGAAAGTCGCGCTGCCCACCTCCATGCTCTTGGCCGCCGGCAACGGAGAAACGCTCGACATCGGCCGCGATCTTGGTGTTACAGTGACGGACTATCGCACGCCGCAGGGGCAGATCGAGGGCGATATCCCGCATGTCACTATCGACTTCGACTGATACGACCGAAAACATGATCAGCCTGCCCGGCGGCACGTTCGCCATGGGCTCGGATCGCTTCTATCCCGAGGAGGCGCCGGTGCGGCGCGTGCGCGTCGATCCCTTCCGGATCGACGCGACGCCCGTGACGAACGCCCGGTTCGCGGCGTTCGTCGCGGCGACCGGCCACGTCACCCTGGCCGAGACCGCGCCCGACCCGAAGGACTACCCCGGCATGGACCCGGCGCTGGCGCAGCCGGGCTCGGCGGTGTTCGAGATGACCGCCGGCCCGGTCGACATGGCGACGCCGATCTGGTGGGACTATCGCTTCGGCGCGAACTGGCGCGCGCCGCTGGGGCCGGGCAGCTCGATCGCGGGGATCGAGGACCACCCGGTCGTCCACGTCGCCTATGCCGATGCCGAGGCCTATGCCGCCTGGGCGGGCAAGGCGCTGCCGACCGAGGCCGAGTGGGAGTTCGCCGCACGCGGCGGGCTGGACGGCGCGGACTACGCCTGGGGGGACGAACTGGCGCCGGGCGGGGCGATGCTGGCGAACTACTGGCAGGGGCAGTTCCCTTTCGCCAACCGCCTTGCCGACGGGTATCTGCGCACTTCGCCGGTCCGGACCTATCCGGCCAACGGCTATGGCCTGCACGACATGATCGGCAACGTCTGGGAATGGACCGCAGACTGGTTCGCGCAGCCCAAAGCCGAGCGCAAGGCGCGCGGATCGTGCTGCGTGGCGGCCAATCCGCGCGGCGGCACGCGCGGCGGCAGCATCGTCAAGCGCGATGCGGCGCGCATGCCGCGCAAGGTGCTCAAGGGCGGTTCGCACCTCTGCGCCGAGAACTACTGCCGCCGCTACCGCCCCGCGGCCCGCTATGCGCAGCCGATCGACACGACCACCGGCCACGTCGGATTCCGTTGCGTGGTTCGGGAGGGCTGAATAGGATATTTTGCGTTGCCGGCGGCGCCCCGGCAGGCAACGCTGAACACCAGTTCAGCAAAGGCGTTGACAGCGGCGGCGGCGTTGGACAAGGAAGCGCAGTACGCGGCGTTTTGGATACATTTGGACGCCAGCCGAGGGGAGAACCATGTCCAAGTCACTCAGCGGAAAAGTCGCGCTCGTCACGGGCGCATCCTCGGGCATCGGCGCCGCGACGGCGCTGGAGCTTGCCAGGGCGGGCGCCACGGTGGCGCTCGCGGCCCGGCGCGCCGACCGGCTGGCCGGCCTCGTCGCCGAGATCGAGGCGCAGGGCGGCACCGCGCTGGCGCTGGCCGGCGACATGGCGGTCGAGGCCGAGGCGATCAAGGCGGTGGAGGATACCGTCGCCCGGTTCGGCCGCATCGACATCCTGATCAACTCGGCGGGCATCATGCAGGCCGGCGGGATCGAGGGCGCGGACCTTGCGGAATTCCGCCGGGTCTATGAGATCAACGTCTTCGGCACGCTCTACACCAGCGCGGCGGCGGTGCCGCACATGCTGAAGCAGGGCATCGGCGATATCGTCAACATCACCTCGCTGGCGGGCCGCAAGGGCGGACCCGAGACCAACGCCTATTCGGGCAGCAAGCACGCCGCCAACGCCATGACCGATGCGATGCGGCAGGAACTGGGTAACCGCAACATCCGCGTCGCGATCCTGATGCCCGGCGCGACCACCACCGAGGTGGCCGGCGGGATCACCAACCCCGACTGGCGCAATGCGATCGCGGCGCACGTGTCGAAGGAAGGCGCGGTCCAGCCCGAGGAGATCGGCCAGACCATCGTCTTCATGCTGTCGATGCCGCGCAACGTGAACATTTCGGAAATTTCCGTCCGGCCGACGATCGACACGACGGCCTGATACGCAAAGGGAGAAGCAACGTGGCTGGAAGGCTGGGAAACAAGGTCGCCGTCATCACCGGCGCCGGTTCGGGCATGGGCAAGGCGATGGCCGAGCTGTTCTCGGCGGAAGGCGCGCAGGTGGTGCTCGCCGACATCAGCGGCAAGCAGAACGACGTCGCCGCCGCGATCAACGCCGCCGCGGGCGCGGGGGCGAATGCGGTGCGCGCGGTGCCGGTGCACTGCGACGTGTCGAACGAGGAGGACGTCCAGGCGATGATCGCCGCCGCCGAAACCGAGTTCGGCCGGCTCGACATCCTGTGCAACAACGCCGGCTTCGGCGGCCCCATGGCGCCGCTGCACAAGCAGACCACCGAGATCTGGGATCGCGTCCACGCCACCAACATCAAGGGCGCGTTCCTCGGCATGAAGCACGGCATCATCTCGATGCTCAAGACCGGCGGCGGCGCGATCGTGAACACCACCTCGGCCTCGGGCGTGGTCGGCTGGAAGCACCACAGCGTCTACGGCGCGGCCAAGGCGGGGGTGAACCAGCTCACCAAGACCGCGGCGCTCGACTATTCGGACAAGAACATCCGGATCAACGCCATCGCGCCCGGCACGATGTGGACCGGCCTTGTCGGCGCCTCGCAGCAGCATGCCGAGCCGCCGGCGGACTTCCCGATGCTGGCCGGCATCCCGCTCGGCCGCTGGGGGCTGGCGCGGGACATCGCCAACGCCGCGCTTTACCTCGCCAGCGACGAGGCGGCCTATGTCACCGGCGTGATCCTGCCGGTCGACGGCGGCTACTGCGTCGGCTTCTCGGGCATGGGCGCCGAGCGCCCGGGCCTGACCACGGTGAATGACGAGGAAAGCTGAACCCGGCCCGGCTAAACCGCCAAAATGGAGCTATCTCGCGTTTACGGGCGCGTTCGCGTGTGATCCGTTCTCCTGCGTAAGCGTCAGCAGGAGGGCGGGGCATGTCGAGCAGGTCGCGGGAAATCGTCGAGCGGATTCAGCATGAGCTTGCGCGGCGCGGCTTCGATCCGGGGATTATCGATGGCATCAACGGCTCGCGCACCCGCGCGGCGGTGCGCCGCTTCCAGGCGTCCGCCGGGCTGTTGGCGGACGGCATCGTCGGGCCCCGGACGATGGAGGCGCTGTTCGGCCCGGCTGCGGCGCCCGCGCCGGCCGACGATCCGGTCATTCCCTGGTTTCAGGAAGCCCGCCGCCTGATGGGCGTGCGCGAGAAGGTCGGTCCGGGCAGCGAGCCGACGATCATCGACTGGGCCGACCGCGCGGGCATCGACTATGCG
>JBAYPJ010000048.1:0-27248 GCA_041677785.1 Novosphingobium sp.
CGCCCCAGACGGCGTGACGGACGCGCGACAGGTCCAGCGAGCCTTCGAGCACTTCGGGACGGAAGGTCTCGCGATCGGTAACGTGGGTGATCTCGCCGTCGATGGTCCAGGCCCAGCTATGATAGGGGCAGCGGATCTGGTTGAAACTGCCGAATTCCGCGCCGACCAGGCGCGCGCCGCGATGCTGGCAGACGTTGAACATCACGCGGATGTCGCCCTTGGTGCCGCGCATCACCAGAAAGGATTCCGTGCCGATGTCGAAGCGGAAGAAATCGCCGGGCTCGGGAATGTCATCGACCCGGCCGGCGAGCAGCCAGGTCTTCGTCCACAAGCCATCCCACTCGCGCTTCATGAAGGCCGGGTCGTAGTAACGCTCGGGCGCAAGCAGATCGGTTCCGTTGTCGATGTAGGGCGCCTTGGCCTCGAACGAACCCTCGGGGGCAGCATCGTTGAGGACCCAACCCTCCTCGTACTCATAGGTCTTGGCCTTCAACGAGCCCTCCATAATCCTTCTCCGATCCGTCGTTCGACATTGCGACTTGTGGAATGGCAAATCCTGAGCGAAAGTCACAGTGGCTTTCCCGCAAACCAACCTTGCGCAATTTGCATCAATCCTCGGGGAAACTATGGACCATCTGCTTGCCATGCGGCTTTTCGTCAGCGCGGTTGAACTCGGCAGCTTTTCCAAGGCCGCCGCACAGCACAATCTCCAAGCCTCGTCGGTATCGCGACACATATCCAGCCTCGAGCAGGATCTCAGGGCCTCGCTGTTCCGCCGCTCGACGCGACAACTGCTGCTGACCGACGCCGGCTCGGCCTTCTATGAGCGCTCGACCAAGATCCTGGGCGACATCGGCGAGGCCTGGCGCCTGGCAGGAGCAACCTCCGCTGAAGCCATAGGTTCGCTGAAGGTCTGGGCTCCCAACGAGTTCGGCATGCTCTACCTCAATCCGCTGATCCCGAAATTCATGCTGCAGCATCCCGGCCTCAGCGTGGAAGTGGTTCTGGGCGAACTCGAAAGCGAGCTGCCCTCGGCCCAGTACGACCTGGCGATCCAGATCGGCGAGCCCGGCAATTCGCGGTTCTACGCGCAGCGCTTCGCGCGTAACCATTATGTCGTCTGCTGCGCGCCCGTCTATCTGGAACGGGTCGAGGAGCTTACTTTTCCGAGCGCTCTCAGCGACCAGAACTGTCTCGTCCACATTGGCCGAAAGATCTGGCAATTCACCTCGGCCAAGAGCAGCGTCGACATCTCGGTCGAAGTCTCGGGCAATTTCCGCTCCAACCTGCTGTCGCCGATCCTAGAAGCGACTCTGGCCGGCGCGGGCCTTGCCCGGCTCCCGCTGTGGATCGCGGGCGAACACCTGGCTTCGGGGCGACTGCAGACGGTCCTGACCAAGTATCAGGTCAAGTGCCCGGATTCGACGATCTACGGCCTCTATCCGGAGAAGCGGACGACATCCCCGAAGATCCGCGCCTTAATCGACTTTCTCGACGAGAGCTTTGAGAAAATCTCCTACTGGAACTGATACGCCTTGCACGTCCTGCAAAACTGAATTGCGCCGTCAGGTGATTGCAGAAATCTCAGCCTTGATCCCTCACCGACACCCGGATCGGGGGCCGGTCGCGGACCATCGCCCCGAATGGCGCGGGACAGCGCCGCCCGGATAATTTTCCTTTTATATCAATGACTTATGTGTGGCGGAGAGGGTGGGATTCGAACCCACGTTACGGTTGCCCGTAAACCGCATTTCGAGTGCGGCGCATTCGACCACTCTGCCACCTCTCCGCGAAGTGCTCCAGCGCGCCCCAAGAAGGGCAGGCCCGGTCGGCGAGCCGCGCGGTTAGCGAAGAAGGGGCGGCTTGCCAACCCCCGCGATGCGAATTCGGGGGAACGTTTCGCGGCCTCGCTTGTTACGCAAATGCACAAAACCTATATAGTCGCCATGGACCGCGCGAATTTCTTTTCCCCCCAGGCGGGACGCCTCGTCGATGCGCCGCGTCAGACGAAAGCCCGCTTCGCCATCGGCGATGTCGTGCGCCATCGCCAGTATGACTTTCGCGGCGTGATCTTCGATATCGATCCGGTCTTCGCCAACAGCGAGGAATGGTATCAGTCGATCCCGGCCGATGCGCGCCCGGCGCGCGAGCAGCCCTATTACCACCTCCTCGCCGAGAACGGCGAATCGAACTACGTCGCCTACGTCAGCCAGCAGAACCTGCTGGCCGACGGCGCCGCCGGCCCGGTCGATCACCCCTCGCTGCCGCAGTTGTTCGACGATTTCAACGGCGAGCGCTATCCGCTGCGCCGCGCCCTCACGCACTGATCCCGCGGGGTTCCGCGCGGGCCGCCGGCGGCCCGCACCAGCTTCAACCCTTCAGCTTCCAGCCAGAGCGCAGGATGAAGTAGATCGCCACCGCCAGCACCAGGTTCAGCACGCCCATGCCGATCGCCCCGTGCAGCACCGCCATGTTGGTGCTGCCGATGTCGCTGCGGCCGAGGAAGCCGAAGCGGAAGCCCGAGATCAGGTAGAAGAACGGATTGAGCCGGCTCGCCGCCTGGAACGCCGGGGCGAGGTTGTCGATCACATAGAACGTCCCCGACAGCAGCGACAGGGGGGCGATGACGAAGCTGGTGACCGCCGCGTTGTGATCGAACTTGTCGGCCCAGATCGACGAGAGAAAGCCGAGCAGGGACAGGAAGACAGAGCCCATCAGGCCGAACCAGACGACCGCCCAGGGATGCGCCATGTGCAGCGACACGCCGGGCCAGAGCGCCATCATGCCCCCCAGCGCCAGGCCGACCGCCACGGCACGGGTGACGGCCCCGGCGATCATCGCCGTCATCAGTTCGGCCTCGCTCAGCGGCGGCATCAGGAAATCGATGATCGTGCCCTGCAGTTTGCCCGACAGGAACGAGAAGCTGGCGTTGGCAAAGGCGTTCTGCATCATGCCCATGATGATCAGGCCAGGCGCGACGAAAGTGGCGAAGTTGACGCCGAGCACCTGCCGGTCGCCGCGCCCCATCGCCACGGTGAAGATGACGAGGAACAGCAGCGTCGTCACCGCCGGCGCCCAGATCGTCTGGGTCTGCACCTTGAAGAAGCGCTGAACCTCCTTCATATAGAGGGTTCTGAGTCCCAGCCAGTTCACCTGCTGGATCACGGCTTCTCCCTGCGGCGGAAAGATGCGGCGTTCCAGAGTGCCTCTGTCCGGACTGTTTCCGGCCGACGTGGCATTTGTGTCGGCGGCTTCGGCATTGCGGGGTTGATCGGCCATGGTGCGGCGACTATCGGGTGCCCCTTGCCATGGCAAGCGGCCCCGATCTGAACCGGGCCTGATCTGAATTGGGGACGCCCACGAAATGGATCGAGTGGAATAGGCATGAGCTGGACCGACGAACGGATCGAAAAGCTGACCAAGATGTGGGAAGGCGGCGCCACCGCCAGCCAGATCGCCGAGGAACTGGGCGGGGTCAGCCGCAATGCCGTGATCGGCAAGGCGCATCGCCTGGGGCTGAAGGCGCGCCCTTCCCCGGTCAAGCCGAGCGACAAGGCCGAGGCGTCGGCCGCACCGGCCGCCAAGCCGGCCAGGCCCACCGCCGAGACGCCGCGTGCCGAGGTTGCGCCGCCGCGCCCGGCGGATACGCCCGCGCCCCCGCGGCCGGCTCCCCCGCCGGCAGCCGCGCCTGCCGCAGCCGCGCGCCCGGCCGGCACGGCCGCACCGGCTGCGCCGCCGCAGCAGCGCATCGTCTCGGTCGGCCCGGGCGGCTTCCTGCGCCAGGGCCCCGGCGACCAGCAGGCGCCGATCCCGCCGGCGCCGCCGCGCCGCCTGGTGCCCGCCAAGCCCAGCCCCGAGATCGCCGACAAGACCAGCCTGCTCGACCTCAACGACCGCATCTGCCGCTGGCCGATGGGCCATCCGGGCGAGCCCGACTTCCATTTCTGCGGCGAGAAGGTGAACCCCGGCTTCCCCTATTGCGTCGAGCATTGCGGCCGCGCCTATCAGGCGCAGCTCCCGCGCGGCGCGCGCCGTCCGCCGCCACCGCTGCCGTTCGGCGGCCCGCGCGTGCGCTGAACCGGCTGATCCTCTCCGCACGGAGAGGACCAGCCGCGCTCGACCGGCGCAGTTCGCGCTGGACGCCCGACGCGGTCCGGCAAAAAGGCATCGGCCCCGGAACGGCGCGGGGCGTCGTGAAGGGAGAAGCGGTATGACCGGCGGAAAAGTGTCGATGACCGAAATCGAACGCGCGACGCTGGAATTCGTCGCACGGCACCGCGACCGCTATCTCGCCTCGGGCGGGCGCGAGGGCCATGTCCTCGATTACCGCCATCTCGGCGGGCACCGCTTCACCACCACGCTGCTGCTCGAAACCCTCGGTCGCCGGAGCGGCGAGCGGCGGATCACGCCGCTGATCTACGGGGACACCGGCGGCGAAGTGGTGGTCGTCGGCTCGAAGGGCGGCGCCGACGTGCACCCGGCCTGGTACCTCAACCTGAGGGCGGCCGAGGCGGTGACGATCCAGGTCGCCGGCCAGGCCTTCCGCGCCACCTGGCGCGAACCCGAAGGCGAAGAACGCGCGGCGATCTGGCGCTTCATGGCCGATCTCTATCCGCCCTATCACGATTACCAGGCGGCGACGCCGCGCGAGATCCCCCTCGTCTGCCTCGCGCCCGGCGAGGAGCTGGGTCCGCTGGCCGCCTGAAGCCTCTCGCGCGGGGAAACTGGGCCGGCGCGATTTTCCTACATGGGCCGGATCGGTTACCCGCAAGGAATGGTCCATACCCCCTTGCCCGTCCCCGCGCATCCCGCCGGCTCGCGATATCGCCGCTCCGCCTGGCCTGCCTCGGGCAACGGCGGGCGGCCGCCCGGCATGCAGGGGGCCGGCTTCCTTCTCCCCGGACACCGTCAACTCTGTCAACTTCGTCAACCAGGATGTCCCGGCGAGCCGCTTACCCCCTCTCGCGCCCGCGAAAGTTGCCTTGTGCACACAAGGGCACCTTAAATTTATGGTCAAATCGTCGTTAACGTCGACATGAGCGATCTTGACGCGAGACCCAGGGGCATTCGGCGCTGGTTCGGCCTTGGAGCCGCCCCGCGCCTGGACGAGGAAATCGAGAACGCGGAGCCGGCGGCGGACCATCCCGAGCCGGCCGTGATCGAGGACCCGCGCGAGCGCCGGCGCCGCCAGTTGCTCGGCGATATCGGCAGCTTCCTGCTCGCGCACCGGCTCGAAGTGAACGGCTTCACGCTGTCGGTCGCCCACGATGTCCTCACCGGCGCCGATCCGAAGCTCGCCCGCCTGCTGGAGGAACGCGTCATCTCGCGCCAGCCGGTGTCGATGCACTGGCTCGAGGACGCCTGCCGCTCCGCCGGCCGCCACGAAGGCGTCGCCCATCTCGATGCGCTGATGGCCAAGCTGGAGCATTCGATCCACGAATTCAGCCAGACCACCACCGCCGCCAAGAGCGCGGCGAACGACTACAACTCCGCCCTTGAACAGCACGTCAACGAACTCGAGCAGGTCAGCAAGGCCGGCGTCGTCATTTCCGAGCTGGCCAACATCGCCCGCCTGATGCTTGATCGCACGCGCGAGATCGAGAAGGAGATGAGCCGCTCGGAGGTACAGACCCGCGCCCTGCAACGCAGCCTGGACGAAGCCCGCCGCAGCGCCGAAGTCGATCACCTCACCGGCCTGCCCAACCGCCGGGCCTTCGAGAACGCGCTGAAGGAAGAGACCGCCGCCGCGGCCGAGGCCCACCAGCCGCTGTGCGTCGCCATCTGCGACATCGACAACTTCAAGCGGGTCAACGACACGCATGGCCACGATGCCGGCGACCGCGTCATCCGCGCCGTCGCCCAGACATTGGCCAAGATTTCCAACGAGAACTGCCACGTGGCCCGTCACGGCGGCGAGGAGTTCGTCATCCTGTTCCGCGACAAGACGCTCGACGAGGCCTGGCAGGCGCTCGACGACGCCCGCGAGACGATGGCCGACCGCCGCCTGGTCAACCGCGCCACCGACATCCCCTTCGGCCGGATCACCTTCTCGGGCGGCGTGGCCGACGTCTTCGCCCATGCCTCCCCGCGCGAGGCGATGAAGGCGGCGGACGACGCGCTCTATGCCGCCAAGGCATCGGGGCGGAACCTGATCGTCAAGGAAAACGGCGTCACGCGCGAAGCCGCCTGAACGGTTTGCGCGGCCGTCCCATGCGGTTTAGCCTTTCCGGGAATCATACCCGGGAGAGTGCCTGCATGTCCGTTTCGCTCCACACCGCCACCGTCCGCACCTGGCTGCAGATCCTGCCGCAGGTCGCATGGCTGATCGACAAGGCCGAGACGCATTGCCGCGAGAGGGGCCTGCCCGCCGAAGCGCTGACCGATGCCCGGCTGGCGCCCGACATGTGGAACTTCGCCATGCAGGTGCAATGCGTCGTCCAGCATTCGGCCGGCGCGGTGCAGGCGCTGCGCAGCGGCAAGACCGGCCCGGACATGCGCACGCCGCCGCTGGACTTCGCGTCGCTGCGCCAGATGGCGGCCGACGCGATCGCCCTTCTGGCGGACGTGGCGCCCGAGGAGATCGACGGCGGCGCCGGCCGCGACGTGCTGTTCGAGTACACCGGCGGCCGGATGGAATACCTCGCCGAGGATTACCTGCTCAGCTTCGCCCTGCCCAACTTCTTCTTCCACGCGACCACCGCCTACGCGGTGCTGCGCAGCCAGGGCGTACCGCTGGGCAAGCGCGACTTCCTGGGCCGGATACGGGTCAAGGGCTGACGCTTCCGCCGGCGCCGGCGGCAGCTCAATCGCCCTCCTCGCGCACGAACCAGCTATGCGCCTCGACGATCGTCGCGCGCACGGGCCGGCCCGCCCGGTCGCGCGCCGGACGGAAGCGGAAGCGCTGCTCGATCAGGCGGCAGGCGAGCGCGTCGAGTTCGGGGATGCCGCTCGGCTCGTCCACCCGGCACCCATGCACACGGCCATCGACCTCGACCGCGTAGCGCACGCCGACGCGGGCCTCGCCGCCCGGCGGGATCAGGCCTTCGGGCAGGTCCCTGAACGACAGCTTCCCGCCGGTCTGCCGCGGCCCGATGGCCACGCCCTCCCCGCCATCGCCTCCCTCGCCGCCGCCGCCGGTCCCCTGGCCCATGCCGCCGGCGCCCTGGCCCGGCCCGGCCACGTCCGACGCACCGCTGGCAGCAGCCTCGCCGGCCGCCGGCCGGGTCGCGGTGACGATCGGCGGCGGCACGATCAGCGGCGGCAGCCGGGGCGCGAAAACCTCAGTCGCCTTGCCGCGCAAGTTGCGCGGCGCGGGTGCCCCCTTGGGCGCGCCGCTGGATGCGGCACGCACCTTGGGTTGCGGCGCCTTCGGCTCCGGCGGCCGGGCGGGCGCGATCAGGATCGAGACGAGCGCGCTGGTACCCTGCGCAACGAACCGGACCCTGAGACCGGATGCGAGCGCGAGGGCTAGCAGCAGCACGATCGCGAATGCAGCCAGTGCCGAAACGGCCTTCTGCCGGGGCGATGCGTACATGCGATGGGCCCGCTCTGCTCGATTGCCTGCGTCCACCGATGCAACGCGTCAGCGGCGGCGGCGTGCCCGCGCCGGACAGCAAAAAGGGGGCCGCGTCGCCGCGCCCCCCCTCGCTTCGTCATTACGTCGCCCCGGACCAAGCCCGCGGCAACGTGCCGGCTCAATCGTTCTTGAGGAACGCCGGCATGTGATCGGGATCGCCCTCGGGCTCCGACTCACGCTCGCGGCGCGGGCCGCGATCGCCACGCGGGCCACGGTCGCGTCCGCCACGGTCGCCGCGCGGGCTGCGACGGTCGCCGCGATCGCCCCTGTCGCCACGATCACCGCGCGGCTCGCGCGGGGGGCGGGTATCCTCCAGTTCGTCGCCGGTCTCCTGGTCGACGACGCGCATCGACAGGCGGACCTTGCCGCGCGGATCGATCTCGAGGACCTTGACCTTGACCTCCTGGCCTTCGGACACGACGTCGGTCGGCTTCTCGACGCGCTCGTTCTTCATCTCAGAGACGTGGACGAGACCGTCCTTGCCGCCCATGAAGTTCACGAAGGCACCGAAGTCGACGATGTTGACGACCTTGCCGGTGTAGATCTTGCCCACTTCCGGCTCCTCGACGATGCCGAGGATCCAGTTCTTCGCAGCCTCGATCTGGCCGAGGTCGGATGAACTGATCTTGATCACGCCCTCGTCGTCGATGTCGACCTTGGCGCCGGTTTCGGCGACGATCTCGCGGATCACCTTGCCGCCGGTGCCGATGACGTCGCGGATCTTCGACTTGTCGATCTGGATCGTCTCGATGCGCGGCGCATGGGCCGACAGTTCGGTGCGGGCGGTGCCCAGCGCCTTGGTCATCTCGCCAAGGATGTGCGCACGGCCTTCCTTGGCCTGCGCCAGCGCGGCCTGGAATATCTCGCGCGTGATGCCCGCGACCTTGATGTCCATCTGCATCGTGGTGATGCCTTCGGAGGTGCCGGCCACCTTGAAGTCCATGTCGCCCAGGTGATCTTCGTCACCCAGGATGTCGGACAGCACGGTGAATTCCTTGCCTTCCAGGATCAGACCCATGGCGATGCCGGAGACCGGACGCTTGAGCGGAACGCCCGCGTCCATCATGGCCAGCGAACCGCCGCAAATCGTCGCCATCGACGACGAGCCGTTCGACTCGGTGATGTCGGACACCACGCGGATCGTGTAGGGGAACTCTTCCTTGCTCGGCAGCACCGCCTGGAGCGCGCGCCAGGCGAGCTTGCCGTGGCCGGTGTCGCGACGCGACGGGGCGCCGAAACGACCGACTTCGCCGACCGAATAGGGCGGGAAGTTGTAGTGCAGCATGAAGCTCGAGTAGGAGAGGCCCTCCAGTCCGTCGATCATCTGCTCGGAGTCCTTGGTGCCCAGCGTCGTGGTGCAGATCGACTGCGTCTCGCCGCGGGTGAACAGCGCCGATCCGTGCGTGCGGGGCAGCAGGCCCACGGTCGCCTCGATCGGACGGACCTGGGTCGTGGTGCGGCCGTCGATGCGCGTGCCGTCCTTGAGGATGGCGCCGCGGACGACGTCGGCCTCGACCTTCTTCAGGGTCTTGATCGCGACCATCTGGGTCTGCGCGTCCTGATCGGCGAAAGCGGCCTTGGCCTTGTCGCGCGCGGCGTTGAGCGCGTTCGAGCGCTCGGACTTGTTGGTCAGCTTGTAGGCCGCCGCGATGTCCTTGCCGACGAGGTCCTTGAGCTGCTTCTTGATCGCCGAGTTGTCGGAAGTCTGGACTTCCCACGGCTCCTTCGCGGCCTTCTCGGCCAGCTGGATGATCGCGCCGACGACCTTCTTGATCTCGTCGTGCGCGAAGATCACCGCGCCGAGCATGACCTCTTCCGAAAGCTCCTTGGCTTCGGATTCGACCATCATCACCGCGTCCTGGGTGGCGGCGACGACGAGGTCGAGTTCGCCGTTCTTGATCGCGTCGTCCTGCTTCGGGTTCAGCGTGTATTCGCCGTCCTTGTAGCCGACGCGCGCGGCGCCGATCGGGCCCATGAAGGGCACGCCGGAAATGGTGAGCGCAGCCGAGGCGGCGATCATCGCGACGATGTCGGGCTCGGTCTCACCGTCATAGCTCAGCACCTGGGCGATGACGTTGATCTCGTTGTAGAAGCCTTCGGGGAACAGCGGGCGGACCGGCCGGTCGATCAGGCGGGAGACCAGCGTCTCCTTCTCGGTGGCGCCGCGTTCGCGCTTGAAGAAGCCGCCCGGGATACGGCCGGCGGCGAAGAACTTCTCCTGATAGTGGACGGTGAGCGGGAAGAAGTCCTGGCCTTCCTTCACCGACTTGGCGGCCGTCACGGCGCAGAGCACCACGGTTTCGCCATAAGTGGCCAGCACCGCGCCGTCGGCCTGACGGGCAATACGGCCGGTTTCCAGAGTGAGGGTTTTTCCGCCCCACTCCACCGATACGGTTTTCGTGTCGAACATGGGTTTTCCTTCAGCCCGCCGGGCCCCATTGCCGGGCGGGGTTTGCTGCCGGGTTAAAGCCGTCCCGGTCCGGTCGGGGCATTTCGAGCCCCTTGGCCTCCGTCGCCGAATTGCGCGCGGAACCCCAATACAAGAAGCGGCCCCGCAGGGGGCCGCCTCGGAAACTTATTTGCGCAGGCCGAGCTTCTGGATGAGCGCGTTGTAGCGATCGACGTCCTTGCGCTTGAGATAGTCCAGCAGCGAGCGGCGCTTGTTGACCATCATCAGCAGCCCGCGGCGCGAATGGTTGTCCTTGTGGTGGCCCTTGAAGTGCTCGGTCAGGTTCCTGATCCGCTCCGTGAGGATCGCCACCTGCACTTCGGGAGAGCCGGTGTCGCCCTTGGCGCGGGCGTTGCTCTCGATGATTTCCTGCTTCTTCTCGGCCGTGACCGACATAGTTCTACTCCGCGACATCCGGAAGGTTGAAACCCCTGACCACGCGGGCGTCGCCGCCCGAAAGCTCCATCAGCGCCAGGGGAACATCCCCGATCCGCGCCCAGTAAAGCCCGTCGTCAAAAGCAAGTCCGGCCAGAACGCGGCCCTGACGGACCGCCCTTGCCTGTTCCGGACCGAGGTCGAGAGCCGGGATGTCGACCAGCCCCGCCTCCAGCGGCAAGATCACGTTCTCAAGCGGCGCCCCCTTGCCGATTTCGTTCAATTTGTCCAGCGAAATCGCCTGCGGCAGATCGAACGGCCCCGCGCGCAGGCGGCGCAGCATGGTGACATGGCCCACCGTCCCGAGCGCCCGCGCGATGTCGCGCGCCAGGCTGCGGATGTAGGTTCCTTTGGAAACATGGGCGCGCAGGGTGATTTCCGCCAGCTCCTCCCCAAGCTCGCCCCCGGGGAGGATTTCCAGCTCATGCACCGTCACTTCGCGCGCCTTCAGATCGACAGCTTCTCCCGCCCGCGCGCGATCATAGGCCCGCTCGCCGTCGATCATCAGCGCCGAATAGGCCGGCGGCACTTGCGCGATCGCCCCGGTGAAGCGCGGCAGCACCGCCTCCACGTCGGCGCGCGCCGGACGCTGCGCGCTTTCCGCCACCACCTTGCCTTCCAGATCGAGCGTGTCGGTCTCCGTGCCGAAGCGGACGGTGAAGGCATAGGCCTTGCTCGCGTCGAGCATCCGCCCGCACAGCTTGGTCGCCTCGCCCAGCGCGATCGGCAGCACGCCGCTTGCGAGGGGGTCGAGCGTGCCGCCATGGCCGACCTTGACCTTGCCCCACCCGGCCTGGCGCAGGTTGCGCTTAACCGCCGCCACCGCCTGCGTCGAGCCGAGCCCGACCGGCTTGTCGAGGATGATCCAACCGTGCGGCACGCGCATCACATCCGCGCGATGGCATCGGCCAGCGCGAAGTAAAGGTCGCTGGCCCAGGTGACCGGCGGCAGGACCACGTGCTGGATGATCCCCAGCCCCGGTGCCACGGAAGGCAGCACGACCAGCAGCAGCACGATCAGCCCCAGCCCGAACGGCCGGATGCGCTCGAACCGGCGCGCCGCCGCCGGCGGCAGCAGCCCCTCGACGATGTGCGAGCCGTCGAAAGGCGGGATCGGCAGCATGTTGAACAGGGCCAGGAAAATGTTGATCAGCAGGAAGTTGACCAGATTGGCCACGGCAAAGGCGGCAAACACGCTCGGCTGGTCGCCATGCAGCCGCACCAGAAGGCCCAGCAGGACCGCGCCCACCGCGGCAAGCACGAGGTTGGTCGCGGGGCCCGCCGCAGCAACCGCCATCATCCCGAAGCGCGGATTCCTGAGGCGCCCCTTGATCACCGGCACCGGCTTGGCCCAGCCGATCACCGGTGCCTTGACCAGCGCCAGGACCCCCGGCACCACGATCGTGCCGACCGGATCGACGTGACGCAGCGGATTGAGGCTGAGGCGGTTCAGCTCCGCCGCGGTCGGATCGCCGAGGGCACGCGCCACCCAGCCGTGCGCGACCTCGTGGCAGACGATGGCGATGACCAGCGGGACGATCAGCGCCGCCGCCTGGTATAGTGTATCGCTCATCCGATCTCCGTCTGCACGCGCCGGATCATGCCGGCGCGGTGAAAGTGGAACCCGGCCGTCTTGCCGGCGCGCCGCACATCAATCTTCGCCATCCTCGCCGCGCGCCAAGTCCCGCGCCACGCGCGGGTCGGCCAGCAGCCGGTCGATGCGGCCGGCCTCGTCGAAGCTCTCGTCGGGCAGGAACTTGATCCGGGCGGCGTATTTCAGCTTCAGCCGCTGCGCTACCTCGCGCTGGAAGAAGGCGGTGTTGGTGCGCAGCGCCTTGATCACCTCGTCCTCATCGGCGCCGAGCAGCGGCTTCACATATACCGCGGCGTGGCGCAGGTCGGGCGACATGCGCACTTCGGTGACGCTGACCGAGTGCGCGGTCAGCACCTCGTCGTGCACCTGCTGGCGGGCGAGCAGATCGGAAATGACGTGCCGCACCTGCTCGCCGACCTTGAGGAGCCGGACGCTGCGGGTTTCGGGGGTGGATTGCTGGCGGGCCATCTTGAAATAATCGCGGTTTGTGATATCAGGGGAGAATTACTGCTTCAGATGTGTTCAATCCATCTGCCTTGGGCCCGAGCGTTGCAGCGCTTGGGCCCTAATCATATTGGAGGCTGGCGTTGCAGCACCAGCCCCCTCACCGGTTTACTTGCGGCTAAGCTCGATAAGCTTCACGACAAGTCCGACGAAAGCGATCATGAAGGTCGCCACGCCGATAACCAGAATTACTGCTTCATTTATATTCAATCATACCACCCACCTTTCCGCCGCAAGTAGCGGCGAAAAGGTAGAAAGCAAAAACAGGGTCTACGAACAGACGATCCTATGAATTAGCGCCATTCCCGATCAAAGCGTCCTTTCGCGCATCTCGACGTCGAACGTCTCCAGGATGTCGCCCGGCTTGATGTCGTTCGTATCCTGCAGGACCACGCCGCATTCCAGGCCGGCGCGCACTTCGGGCACGTCGTCCTTGAAGCGCCGCAGCGAGGCGATCGTCGTCTTGGAGACGATGACGTCGTCGCGGGTGAGCCGCGCGTAGAGGCCCTTGCGGATGTAGCCCTCGATGACGAGCAGGCCGGCGGCCTTGTCCTTCTTGCCGGCCGGGAAGATCTCCTTGACCTCGGCGCGGCCGACGACGGTTTCGATCCGCTCGGGGCCAAGCTCGCCCGCCATTTCCGAGCGGACGTCGTCGGTGAGCTGGTAGATCACGTCGAAGTACTTCATCCGCACCTTGGCACGCTCGATCATCTCGCGCGCCTTGGCGTTGGGACGGACGTTGAAGCCGATGATCGGCGCGCCGCTCGCCTGCGCCAGCGTCACGTCGCTTTCCGTGATCGCGCCGACGCCCGAATGCAGGATCTTCACCTTGATCTCGTCGGTCGAGATCTTGTGCAGCGCATTGACGATCGCCTCGGTCGTGCCCTGGACATCAGCCTTCACCACCACGGGGTACTCGATCACGTTCTCCTTGGCCTTGAGCGCCGAGAACATCGTGTCGAGGCTGGCCGGGGCCATGGCGGTGCGCTTGGCGGTGGCCTGCTCCTGCCGATAGGAGGCGACCTCGCGGGCACGCGCCTCGCTCTCGACGACCGTCAGCGTATCGCCGGCCATCGGCACGCCGCCGAGGCCCAGGACCTCGACCGGCAGCGAAGGCGGCGCCGCCTTGAGCTGGCGGCCCTTGTCGTCGAGCATGGCGCGCACGCGGCCGGATTGAGTGCCGACGACGAAGATATCGCCCACCTTCAGGGTGCCGCGGTTGACCAGCACGGTGGCCAGCGGCCCCTTGCCCTTGTCGAGCTTGGCCTCGATCACCGTCGCCTCGGCCGCGCGATCGGGGTTGGACCTGAGTTCGAGAAGCTCCGCCTGCAGCAGGATCTTTTCGACCAGTTGGTCGAGACCCTGGCCGGTCTTGGCCGACACCTCGACGTCCTGGACGTCGCCCGACATTTCCTCGACGACGATCTCGTGCTCGAGCAGACGTTCGCGGATGCGCTGCGGGTTGGCTTCGTGCTTGTCGACCTTGGTGATCGCCACGATCATCGGCACGCCCGCGGCCTTGGTGTGATTGATCGCCTCGACCGTCTGCGGCATCAGCCCATCGTCGGCCGCCACCACCAGCACGACGATGTCGGTGACGTTGGCACCGCGCGCGCGCATTTCGGTGAAGGCCTCGTGACCCGGCGTGTCGAGGAAGGTGACATGGTCGCCGCCCTTGGTCTTGATCTGGTAGGCGCCGATGTGCTGCGTGATGCCGCCGGCCTCGCCCTTCACCATGTCGGTGCCGCGCAGCGCGTCGAGCAGGCTGGTCTTGCCGTGGTCGACGTGGCCCATGATCGTCACGACCGGCGGACGCGGCTTCAGCGTCTCGGGCGCATCGACGTCGGTCGCCGTGTCGATATCGACATCGCTTTCCGAAACGCGCTTGATGGTGTGGCCGAACTCCTCGACCAGCAGTTCGGCGGTGTCCTGGTCGATCGTCTGGTTGACGGTGACCATCATGCCCATCTTGAACAGCGCCTTCACCAGGTCGGCGCCCTTCTCGGCCATGCGGTTGGCAAGTTCCTGCACGGTGATCGCCTCGGGCACGACGACGTCGCGCACCTGCTTCTCGCGCGGCTGGGACTGGCCGGCGTAGTGGGCGCGGCGCTCCTTCTCGCGGGCACGCTTCAAGGCCGCGAGGCTGCGCGCGCGCGCGCCCTCGTCCTCGTTGAGCGCGCGGCTGACGGTGAGCTTGCCCGACTGGCGGCGGTCTCCGGCATTCTTGTCGCGCGCATGCGCGGGCTTCTTCGCCGGGGGTTCCGGCCGCTTGGGCGGGGCCACGGGCGTGAAGCGGCGCGGCGCCGGAGCGGCGGCGGGGGGCGTGGCGGCCGTACCGGCGCCGGGCGCGGGCTTCTCGGCGGCGGCGGGCGCTTCGGCCTTGGCTTCCACCTCGGGCGCGGCGGGCGCTTCGGACGCCGGCGCGGCCTCGGGCTCCGCGACGGCCGCGGGATTCTCGGCGGCGGCGCGAGCCTGCGCGGCTTCGGCGCGGCGACGCTCCTCTTCCTCGGCGACGCGCTGGCGCTCCTCCTCCTCGCGGCGGCTGGCAGCCTCGAGCGCGGCCATGCGCGCTTCCTCGGCCTCGCGCAGCAGGCGGGCCTGCAGTTCCTGGCGTGTCTCGCCGGTGGGCGCGACGTTGGCCGGGCGCGGCGCCGGCTTGGGCGCCTGCTGGGCCGGCGGCGGCGGCGGTGGCGGCGGCGGGGCAGCCTCGGGCACGCCGGGCTTGCCGATCAGCTTGCGGCGCTTCACCTCGACCACCACCTTGTTGGTGCGGCCGTGGCTGAAGGTCTGCTTGACCTCGCCCGCTTCGACCGAGCGCTTGAGCCCAAGCGGCTTGCGACCCAGCGTCGGTTTGTTGTCGGTATCGCTCATACGTACACTTATGCCCTTCGGTCCAAATTCGCCTGTGCCCGATCGAAATCGGGTATCGTCATGGCCAGCGGCGCGGCGGAAACCACGGTGGGCGGGCCTTCATCTGTGCCTGTTGCTTCGGTCCCGCCCGGCGCCTCTCCTGGCGTGTCGGGGGAGCCGAGGTAACGGAGCAAGCGCTGCAGCGGTTCGGATAGCCTTGCGGCCGCCGCCTTGTCGGTCAGCGCCAGGTGGACGACGTTGTCGCGGCCCAATGCCACAGACAGCGCCGCCCGGTCCAGTGGCAAGGTGACGCCGCGAAGGCCGCTGCCTTCCGCCTCCTCGCCCACGCGCCAGGCCTGGTCAAGCTTGCGCGACCCGTCCGGGGCCGCATCCGCGGCGTGGGCAAGCCAGGCGACCTTGCCCATCCGCGCATTCTCGGCGATGCGGTCGGAGCCGACCAGCAGCCTGCCCGCCCGCATCTCCAGCCCCAGCCGGTCGGTAAACGCGCGCAACAGCGCCGCCTCGATCCGATCCGGCAGGTCGTCGGGAATGGTCAGCGGCACGCCGCCGAGAGCCTTGCCGAACGCGCGCGCCAGCGCTCCCTTCAATTTGCCCTTGGCGAGCGCATTTTCAAGGGCCGCGCGAGACACGCCGATCCACGCGCCGCGCCCGGGCGCGCGCGCCAGCACGTCGGGCAGCACGAGGCACGAGCCATCCGGGCCGGCCGGCGAGATCGCCAGCCGGATCAGCGCACCGCGCGAGCCGTTCTCTCCGGAAAGGATGCATTTCCTTTCCGGCAAGCCGTCGGATCTGTCGGAGCCTAGGCGCTCATTGCGAGGATTCCGCATCGGCGGCCTCCTCATTGTCGGGGCTCTCGCCCGCCGGTTCGTCATCGAACCAGTGCGCGCGCGCGGCCATGATGATCTCGTTGCCCTGCTCTTCACTCAGGCCGTATTCGCCGAGCACGCCGCCCTTGTCCTCGGCCCGGCCGTCGCGGCGCGGCGCGCTGTCGCGCCGGCGCTGCTCGGTGCGCTTGCGGGCGATCAGCTCGTCGGTGGCGAGGTCGGCGAGATCGTCGAGCGTTTTGATCCCGCCCTTGCCGAGCGTGACCAGCATCTGCTCGGTCAGGTGCGGTATCTCGGCCAGCGCGTCCTCGACGCCGAGCGCGCGGCGTTCCTGCCGGCAGGCCTCCTCGCGCCGTTCGAGCGCCTCGACCGCGCGGCTCTGCAGCTCTTCGGCCAGTTCCTCGTCGAAACCCTCGATCGCGGCCAGCTCGGCCATTTCGATGTAGGCCACTTCCTCAAGCTCACTGAAGCCTTCGGCGACCAGGAGCTGCGACAGCGTCTCGTCGACGTCGAGTTCCTCCTCGAACATCTTGGAGCGCTCGGCGAATTCCCTCTGGCGCTTCTCCGAAGCCTCGGCCTCGGTCATGATGTCGATCGCGGAGCTGGTGAGCTGGCTGGCCAGCCGCACGTTCTGGCCACGGCGGCCGATGGCAAGGCTGAGCTGATCGTCGGGCACCACCACCTCGATGCGGCTCTCCTCCTCGTCGATGACGACGCGGCTGACGGTCGCGGGCTGCAGCGCATTGACGACGAAAGTCGCGGTATCCTCGCTCCAGGGGATGATGTCGATCTTCTCGCCCTGCAGTTCCTGCACCACCGCCTGGACGCGGCTACCCTTCATGCCGACGCAGGCGCCGACCGGGTCGATCGAGGAATCGCGGCTGATCACGCCGATCTTGGCGCGGCTGCCCGGATCGCGGGCGGCCGCCTTGATCTCGATGACGCCGTCGTAGATCTCGGGCACTTCCTGCGCGAACAGCTTCTTCATGAACTCGGGATGCGCGCGGGAAAGGAAGATCTGCGGCCCGCGGTTCTGGCGCTCGACCTTGAGGATCAGCGCGCGCACGCGCTCGCCGACGCGGGCGGCTTCGCGCGGGATCTGCTGGTCGCGGCGGATCACGCCCTCGGCGCGGCCGAGGTTGACGATGACGTGGCCGAACTCGACCGACTTGATCACGCCGGTGATGATCTCGCCGGCGCGGTCCTTGAATTCCTCGTACTGGCGCTCGCGCTCGGCATCGCGGACCTTCTGGAAGATCACCTGCTTGGCCGACTGCGCGTCGATCCGGCCGAGGTCCACCGGCGGCAGCGGATCGACGATGAAGTCGCCCAGCTTGGCGTCGGGATCGAGCTTCCTGGCGGCGGTCAGATCGACCTGCTTGAAGTAATCCTCGACCTCCTCGACCACTTCGACGACGCGCCACAGGCGCAGGTCGCCGGTGCGCTGGTCGAGCTTGGCGCGGATGTCGTTCTCTGCGCCGTAGCGGTTGCGCGCGGACTTCTGGATCGCCTCTTCCATCGCCTCGATGACGATGGCCTTGTCGATCATCTTCTCGGTCGCGACCGAATTCGCGATCGCGAGCAGCTCGGCACGGTTTGCGGACATCGCACTGGCCATGGTCAGTCTTCCTGTTCCTCGAAAATCTCTTCCGCGCCTTCCGGGTCGATGGGGCGCGTGGCGGCAATCAGCCGATCGGTCAAGACCAGCTTGGCGGAATGGACGTCGGCAAGCGTGAAGGTCACGCGGCCGGATTTCTTGTCGTCGAGCGCGATCGTGTCGCCCTCGACCCCGGCCAGGTCGCCTTGCAGGGCCTTCCTGTTGCCCTCGACCGGGTTGACGAGCGCGACCTTGGCCTCGTGCCCTGCCCAGTCGGCGAAGTCGCCGAGCCGGGTGAGCGGCCGGTCGATACCCGGCGAGCTGACCTCCAGCCGATAGGGTTCGTCGATCAGCACCTCGCCCTGTTCTTCCAGCGCGTCGATGCGGTCGGAAACGCGGCGCGACAGCGCGGCGCAGTCGTCGAGCACGAGCTGCCCCGTCTCGGGCCGCTCGGCCATGATCTGGAGCGTATGCTCCTCGTCGCCGATCTCGCCGCCCCTGAAATATCTCACGCGCACGAGTTCGAAGCCGAGGGCTTTGACCTCCGGCTCGACCACCTCGACGATTCGCGCGATATCCGCCATGCAAACTCCGAAAGCCGGCATTCGATACAAAGCACTTTTGGCGCCGGCGCCTTGCGGCACCGGCCCGAACCTTGCATCACAATGTCGGGATGTCGCGCAAATAAGCGCAACGCAGCCCTAATGCAAGACCAATCGCACGGGCGCGCGACTTGCATCCGGACTTGTGCGCCGCCGCGCTTCGACTACATGCCGCCCCATGCGCAGCCTCGACGACATCCGCGAAGAATACGAGTTCCTCGACGGCGACGAACGCTATCGCCTGCTGATCGAACTCGGCCGCGAACTTGACCCGATGCCCGATGCGCTCAAGACGGACGCGACCAAGGTGCGCGGCTGCTCGGCGAGCGTGTGGGTCTACCCCTCGCGGATCGAGGACGGCCGCCTCCACTTCCTGGCCGACAGCAACGCGGCGATCACCAAGGGCATCGTCGCGCTGGTGCTTTCGACGGTGCAGGACAAGCCGGCCGGCGATGTCGCCGCGACCGATATCGCCGCCGCGCTGGAGCCGTTCGATCTCAGGAACCAGCTTTCCTCGAACCGCACCCAGGGCGTGCCGAACATGATCGCGCTGATCCGCGAGACCGCGGCGCGCTACGCGGCGGGGTGATGCGGCGGCTGGCCAGGCACTTCTACCTGGCCGCCGGCGTGGCCTGCGTCGGGCTGGGGACGGTCGGGGCCTTCCTGCCGATCCTGCCGACGGTCCCGTTCCTGCTGCTGGCGGTATACTGCTTCGCCCGCAGCCGCCCCGAGTGGGCCGAGCGGCTCTATGCCCACCCCTACTACGGCCCCGCCCTGCAACGATGGCGCGACCGGCGGGCGATCAGCCGGCGGGCCAAGGTTTCCGCCCTCGCGGCGATGGCGGCAAGCGCCGCGATCGCGTGGCTGACGATCGGCTGGCCCTGGGCGGCGGCGGTCACGGCGGTGCTGCTGTGCACCGCAAGCTGGATCGCCACGCGCTCCGAATAGCGCCGAACGGGCCGAATATGGGTTGACCGCCCATGCCCGGCATGGCCGTAATCGTATCCGATAACACGGCAACGATAACGGGAGAATCGAATGGAAAGGCTGCGCGTCATCCAGTGGAATACGGGCAAGGTCGGCAAGGTCGCGATGCAGGCGATCCTCGACGACCCGCGCCTCGAGCTTGCCGGCGTCTATGCCTGGTCGCCCGAGAAAGTCGGCACGGACGCAGGCGATCTTTGCGGCCGGCCCGCCACCGGCATCGCGGCCACCAACGACATCGACGAACTGATCGCGACCGGAGCCGACGTCGTGGTCTACACGCCGTTCACCGGCGATGTCGATCACGTCGTGCGCCTGCTCGAGAACGGCATGGACGTGCTCAGCACCAATCTGTTCTTCCACGTCGGCGGCGTCCAGGGCGAGGTCAAGGACCGGTTCGAGGCCGCCTGCCGGCGCGGCGGCAGCTCGATCTTCATCACCGGCGTCAACCCCGGCTGGATCAACGCGATCACGACTGCGATGACGGCGGTGTGCCGCCGGGTCGATTCCGTCGCGGTCTACGAATCGGCCAATTGCACCGTGTACGAATCGCCCGAAACCTGGGGCTATTTCGGCATGGGCGAGGAAGGCTTCACGCCCGAGCGCTACGAGGCGGCGAAGACCTGGCTCGCCATGTTCCGCGATGCCCTCGTGCGCATGGGCGACGCGCTGGGCTTCGCCTTCGACGACATCGAGTTCTACTGCGAATACGCCACCGCCGCCGAGGACGTCGATCTCGGCTGGTTCCGCATGGCCAAGGGCACCAACGCCGCGCTGCGCGGCGGCTGGCTCGGCAAGGTCGGCGGCAAGGTCCGGGTGCGCAACCAGGTCACCTGGTATCTCACCAAGAAGCTCGCCGAAGGGTGGGAGATCGACGACGACGAATACCACCTCGTCGTCGAGGGCGAACCCGGCGTCGACACGCGCATCCGCTTCAAGGCGCCGCCCGGCTGGAGCAACGGCGATTGGGATTCGCTAACCTCGTCGCCCACGGTCAACGCCATCCTGCAGGTCAAGGCCGCACGGCCCGGCGTGTTGACGCTGCACGACGTCGGCCTGCCGCATGCGCCGGCAGGCGAATGGGAAAGGGCCGGACGGGCGACGTAACGGATACAAAACGCGGCAGGGGTGGGTGAAACGCGTTTCGCAGGCGCCTGGTTCACCCGCACCCTTCCGGGGTCCGCCCGCCTTTGCGCCATGAGGCAGTTCGACGGACGCGCGACTCCATGGCGCAAGCGGAGCGGGCGATGGCCGAGCGGGAGATGGCCGGGCGGGAGATGGCCGGCCCGGCCGAGGCGCGGGGCCGCCTCGCCGCGTCAGAGAGCTTGTAGTCCGGCACCGGGCAGGCATAGAACCGGACGGACATAATCTGGAGAAGGATACACGCAATGGACGCCGGCACGAAGAAAACCGCTCTCAGGATGATCCCCTACGGCATCTATGTGATGACCGCGAAAGCGGCCGACGGCACGCTGACGGCGGCCACGGTGAACTGGGTGACGCAGACCGCCTTCGCGCCGCCGCTCGTCGCGGTGGGGGTCAAGGTGGATTCGGGGACCTACGCCGTCGTCAAGGAAAGCCGCCAGTTCGCGCTCAACATGCTGGGCAAGGACCAGCAGGGCGTGGCCTTCACCTTCTTCAAGCCGGCCGCGGTGGAAGGCGGCAGGATCTCGGGAGAGGCCTTTCACGCCGGCGACAACGGCGCGCCGATCATCGACAGCGCGGTCGCGGCCGTCGAGTGCAAGGTGGTCGAGATCGTCGAGCTGGGCGACCACCATGTCGTGATCGGCGAAGTCACCCAGGCGCATGTCCACAAGCAGCCCGAGGGCCGCCCCGACGCCGCGATCCTGGAAATGAAGGACCTGGGCGACAACGTCTTCTACGGCGGCTGACACCCGGCGCAGCGGCGCCTGCCGGGCCGGCAGGCGCCGCCGGCGGCCCTTTTTCGGAGCGGATCGAAGCGGCGCGATTTTCCTACTCGGGCAAGGTCGGCTATCCGGAAGGAATGGCACAGTTCCCTTTTTCCGTCGCGCGCATCCCGCCGGCCCGCCGCGCGGCCTGCCCGCACCGGGCAACGCTCCGCTTGCGGGTCGCCGCGCAGGGACGCGGTTTCTTTCCCTGGACACCGTAAACAACGTCAACTTCGTCAACCGGGTGTCAACCGCGAAGCCGAGTCGGGCAAGGCGGAGCGCGCGCCCGGTCGGGCCGCAAGCGCTCCCGCCGCGCGGGTGACGGCGAAAGGCCGGGCACGAACGCGCCCGGCCCCGTGCCTCAGAAGTGCACGCGCACGCCGCCATAGGCGGCGCGGCCCGCGGCCAGGAAGCCGACGTTCTCCTGATAGTCGTCGTCGAACAGGTTCTCGATGCGCCCATAGAGCGAAACGCCGGGCATGACCCGGACATCGGCGGTGAGATTGAACAGCGTATAGGCCTTGAGCGTAACCGTCTGATAAGTGGCGAAGTTGGTGTCGCGCGCGTCGCCGTTGTAGCGCACCGTCACCCCCGCGCCGAAGCGATCGTCCGGCGACCGCCATGCCAGGTTGGCGCTGCCGATGTGCCGGGGCCTGCGGACCAGTTCCGCGTCTATCTCGTCCGCCGCGTCGAGGTAGGTATAGGACCCGTTGAAGCGGAAGCCGGCCGGCAGGGCCAGATCCGCCGAGACCTCGACGCCCTGGTGCGGCGAGACCCCGACGCCGTTCACGATCGTGTAGGTCGGCGCGTAGACGGTGATGATCTTGTCGCGCAGCCTGGCGTTGAAATAGGTCACGTCGATACGCGCCCGGCCGTTCAGGAAAGCCTGCTCGACGCCGACCTCCCAGCCGGTCGAACGCTCGGGCCTCGTATCGGCATTGCCGACGAAGCCGCTGGTGGGGGAATAGCCGAACAGTTCGAAGAACGTGGGCGCCTTGACGCCGGTGCCCCCGGCGGCATGAAGGCGCGTGCCGGTGGGGAGGCGATAGCTGGCGTGGAGGTGCCAGGTCGTCGCATCGCGGAAGCGGTCGTTGAAGTCGTGCCGCACCGCGCCGCCGAGGCCGAGCCGATCGCCCAGCGTGAGCTGGTACTGGGCGACGAGGCCCCAGTTGTCGGTATGGCGGAACGGGTTAGGCCCGGTGATGTAGCTGGCGGTGCCGCGATAGGATTCACGCTCGTAGTCGACCGCCGCGGTCAGCGTGTGGGTCATCGCGCTGTCCCCGAGCTTGAGCGTCGAGACGAGCGAGCCCTTGCGGCGGCGGCCGGTGCTCGCGCGGATCTCCATGCCGGCATCGTCGAAATCATGCCGACGCGAATCGTTGATCTGTCCGCTCAGGTCGGTGATCCAGCGCCCGTCCGCCGCGATGAACTGCGCACCGACCAGTCCGTAAAGCGCGCTGTTCGTGTAATGGCCGCCGGAATCGATCGCGTTGCCGGTACCCATGTAGTCCTGATCGTTCAAATCGGCATCGGTGTGGTTGTAGCGCACGACCGCGCGCAGCTTCAGGGCGCCGGCATCGTAGTTGACCTTGCCGTGAACGGTGCCGATCCTCGATCCGATGTTGCGGGACCCGCCCGGCGCCACGACATAGCCCTCCGCGCCCGCATAGGAACCGCCGAGGGCATAGTCGAAATCACCGCCGGCACCCGCGAGACGCAGCGCGCCGTGGACGGTGCCGAACGATCCCCCCTCGATCCGCCCGGCGACACCCGGCATCTCGCGCCCGTTGGCGGTGATGTAATTGATGACGCCGCCGATCGCGTCCGAACCGTACAGCGCGCTCTGCTCGCCGCGAAGCACTTCGATCCGCGCGCCGGGATCGCTGACGAGCATGGCGAAACTGTAATCGCCGGAATAGGCGTCCGCCGCCTCGATGCCGTCGATCAGCACGAGTGTGTGATCGCCCTCGGCGCCGCGGATACGCACCTGGGTGAGGCCGCCGACAGGGCCCGTGCGATTGACCGAGACGCCCGGCACATCGCGCAGCACGTCGGAGACGATGACCGTCTGGCGGTCGACGAGATCGACCGGTTTGATGACCGTGACCGACGAGCCGAGCGTGTCGATCGCGATGCCCTCGCCGCGGCTGGCGGTGACGACGATGGTATCGTCCCAGCCGTCGCCGGCGGCCTCGCCGGCATCAGCAAGGGCGGGAGAAGCTGCGGTCAGTGCAAGAAACGAAACGAAACAAGCCTTTTTCATGGGAGACTCCCCGACGCCGGAGCAACGGACGGCAGGGCGAACCGACGCAAGCCTCCGTGCCGGGAAAGGCCGGAAGGCGAACGAACGGCCGGCCCGGCATCCAAAAGGCTGGCGCAGGAACGCCCCCGGACACCGGACCGTGCGGCCCCAGCCGCATGACTTCGTCGCTCAGACGGAGAAGTACCGTGCCATGACCATCCCCTGGACCGTGGCAAGAGCGACCAAGCGCCGGCAGGTCTCCTGGCTCGCGGGTCAGGGCGCGATGCACCGCCTTCCCAGGTTGCGCCCATGGCGCCGCCCAGTGGCTGCTTCCCCTTGGACAGGGAAGCGATGTGCATCACGCTCGCCGCTTACAGTTGCAGGGACAGCCTCGGATTCGGGCAGGTCTCCCTGCCCTCACCGCGTTCCCGAATTAAGCCCTATTGGGCACCGGCGCGATCATCGAGACATGGAGTCGCCCCCAAGTCCCGGCCGCGCCCCTACGACACCTCGGAACGAATGCCAATCCCGTCCGACCTCGCGAAACGCACCTTTTCGTCCGCAGCGCCGCGCGCCGCGCGGCCGAACCGCCTAGGGAAGCTTGAGCCCGGTCCACTCGGCCAGGAAGGCGAGGATGTCGGCGCCTTCCTCAATCGCCTTGTCGGTGGGTTTGCCCGAACCGTGGCCGGCGCGCGTCTCGATGCGGATCAACTGGGGCCGTGGCCCCACCTGCGCCGCCTGCAGCGCGGCGGCATACTTGAAGCTGTGGCCGGGCACGACCCGGTCGTCCGTGTCGGCCGTCGTCACCAGCATCGCCGGATAGGGCGTGCCGGAGCGGATGTTATGGTACGGCGAATAGGCGCGCAGGATGCGGAAATCCTCCTCGCGGTCGGGATAGCCATAATCGTCGACCCAGTAGCGGCCGGCGGTGAAACGGTCGAAGCGCAGCATGTCCATGACACCGACCTGCGCGTTGGCGGCGGCGAAGAGGTCGGGCCGCTGGTTGACCACCGCGCCGACAAGCAGGCCGCCGTTCGAGCCGCCCTGGATGGCGAGCCCGCCCGGCGGGGCGATGCCCTGCGCGACCAGGTATTCGCCCGCGGCGATGAAATCGTCGAAGACGTTCTGCTTGTTGGCCAGGCGTCCGGCGTCGTGCCATTCCCGGCCATACTCGCCGCCGCCGCGCAAATTGGCCATGGCGAAGGCGCCGCCCGCCTCTAGCCAGGCCATGCGGATCGCGGAGAAGGCGGGCGTCAGCGCCACGTCGAAACCGCCGTAGCCGTAGAGCAGCGTCGGCACCGCCTTGCCCGCCTCGGCCACGCTGCGCTTGCGGACGATGAACATCGGCACGCGCGTCCCGTCCTTCGAGGCGTAGAAGCGCTGATCCACGTCATAGTCGCGCGGATCGAACAGCAGCTTGGGACTGGCGAAGGGCGCGCTCTCGCCGCTCGCCATGTTCATCCGATATATCGTCTGCGGCCGGTTGAAGCTGGTGAAGGCGTAGAACGTCTCCGGATCGCCCGGCTTGCCGCCAAACCCCGCGGCGGTGCCGATGCCGTTCAGCGAGATCGTCCGTACCGACCTGCCGTTAAGGTCATAGACCAGTGCGCGGCTCGACGCGTCCTTGAGGTACTGGAGCACCAGCTGGTTGCCGATGATCGTACCCTGCTGCAGCGTCTCGGCCGACTGGCTGACCAGTTCGCGCCACTCCGGCTGCCGCGCACCGAGGTCGATCGCCACGAGGCGATAGCGCGGCGCGTCCCAGTTGGTGACGAACCACAGCGCCTTGCCCATGCCATCGATCAGCTTCCAGTCGTGCTCGAAGCCGGTGACGAGCGGCCGCGCCTTCCACCCATCCTTCGCGCGCCGGGCGAGGTCGATCGTGTGCAACTCATAGCGCGCGTCCGTGCCGATCGAGCTGGTGATGATGGCGATCCGCCCGTCCTGCGTCACCGTGGCGCCATGGCCGCGCTCGGGATGGTCCGGGGTCGCATAGACCAGCTCATCTTCCACCTGGGGCGTGCCGAGGCGGTGGAAATAGACCGCCTGATCATAGTTCAGTGCCTGAAAGGCCGCCCCCTCCTTCGGCTCGGGAAAGCGCGAATAGAGGAAACCCTCGCCGCCGACCCATGCGAGGTCGGTGAACTTGGCCCAGCGGATCTCATCGGTGAGCGGCTTGCCGGTGGCAACGTCGAGCACGCGCAGGATACGCCAGTCGCTGCCGCCGTCCTGCACGCTGTAGAGCAGGTACTTGCCGTCATCCGACGGCTTCCACGCGTCGAGCGCGATGGCGGCGTCCTGCGCCCATGCGTTGGGGTCGAGCAGCAGCCGTGGCTTGCCCCTGAGCCCCTGCCGGACGAAAAGCTGCGCCTGGTTCTGGAGGCCGGTGTTGCGCGTGTAGAAATACCGCCCGCCCGCCTTCACCGGCAGCCCGAAGCGCTCGTAGTCCATGAGCTGGCGGATGCGCGCCTCGAACCAGGAGCGCTGCGGCAGCGCGTCGAGGTAGGCCCGCGTCACCGCGTTTTCTCGCGCAACCCAGTCGGCGACTTCACCGTCGGTCCTGACATCGTTCTCGAGCCAGCGATAGGGATCGGCGATATGCTCGCCGAACAGCGTCTCGGCCACGTCGCCACGGCGGGTCTCGGGATATTGGATGGGCATCATGTCCTGGGCTGAGGCTTGCGAGGAACAGGTCAGCCACGCCGCGGCGAGCAGCGCGAGCGGAAACCGGGGCATCCTCTTCTCCAAAAATGCGAAAGCGGCCGCGAGCCTAGCACCCGCGACCGCCTTTGCAATTGCCTGAGTACCGTCGCGCCGGGGTCAAGACCCGGGCGCAGCGAAGCTCACTCCTCCGCGTAATCGTCCTCGGTCAGCACCGGACCCGAATCCTGACCCTTGGCCGAAGTGTCGCGGTCGACCAGTTCGATCACCGCGATCGGGGCGGCGTCCGAAGCACGATAGCCGGCCTTGACGATACGCGTGTAGCCGCCGTTGCGATCGGCATAGCGCGGGGCGAGCACGTCGAACAGCTTCACGAGCTGCGTGTCGTCGAGCAGGCGAGCGTTCGCGAGGCGGCGGTTGGACAGGCCGCCGCGCTTGCCGAGCGTGATCAGCTTCTCAACATAGGGACGCAGCTCGCGCGCCTTTGCCGTGGTGGTGGTGATCTGCTCGTGCTTGATCAGCGCCGCCGCCATGTTGCGCAGCAGGGCCGCGCGGTGTGCGCTGGTGCGCTGGAGCTTACGATGGCCAACCTTGTGCCGCATGTGTCTTTCCTTCGTTCGTTAAGGGCCCGTGCGAGGTAACCCAGACCTGGCGAGGACGGTGCGCTCGCCGAAGATACCGTCGCCCCGACTTGAACCGGGACCGCTGGAGGCTCAATCGGGCCTCGCGTCGATGAAGTCAGCGGTCCCGGCTTTCGCCGGGACGGCGCGTCCTTTAGCCCAGCAGCTCCTGCTCGAGCTTCTTGGCCATTTCCTCGATGTTTTCCGGCGGCCAGCCGGGGATGTCCATGCCGAGGCGCAGCCCCATCGACGAGAGCACTTCCTTGATCTCGTTGAGCGACTTGCGGCCGAAGTTCGGCGTGCGGAGCATCTCGGCCTCGGTCTTCTGGACCAGGTCGCCGATGTAGATGATGTTGTCGTTCTTGAGGCAGTTGGCCGAA
>JBAYPJ010000049.1:0-25807 GCA_041677785.1 Novosphingobium sp.
CGAGGCGGGGCAGTGGTACTTCCAGCGCTATGTCCCGCACCTGCCGACGCGGGGGCACATCGTGCTGTTCGACCGGAGCTGGTACAACCGCGCCGGGGTCGAGAAGGTCATGGGCTTCGCCAGCGCGGAGCAGGTCGACGCCTTCCTCGACCAGACGCCCCGGTTCGAGAAGCTGCTGGCCGAGGACGGCATCCTGCTGTTCAAATACTGGCTGACCTGCGACCAGGACGAGCAGGAGGAACGCCTGCGCGAGCGTGCCGAAGACCCGCTCAAGCGCTGGAAGCTCTCGCCGATCGACCTCGTCGCGCGCGAGAAGTATACCGACTACACCAAGGCGCGCGAGGCGATGCTGAAGGCGACGCATACCAAACATGCGCCCTGGACGCTGGTGGATTTCGACGACCAGCACCGCGGCCGCCTGACGCTGATCCGCGACTTCCTCGACCGCCTGCCGGACTTCCACGTCGACGCGCCCGACGTGGCGTTCGAACCGCTGGGGCACGATCCCTGCAAGGAGAAGTTCGGCGAGCTGAAGCCGATAAAGCCCTATCCGGTCGATTAGGCCTATCGGTCGATTGGGCCGCCCGGTTGTTTAGGCCTGTCCGGTTGCTTCGGGCTATGCGGTTCGGGGGCAGGCCGGGGACGACGTCAATCCAGCCGCCCGACGCGTCCCTTGCGCGGGAGCGCGGCAACCTCGCCCTTCTCCTCCTCGGCGGCGATCTGCTCTTCCAGATAGCGGCGCGCGTCGCGCAGGTGCTCGCGCATGGCCTGCTCGGCGGCCTGGGGATCGCGGCGTTTCAGCGCGGACACGATGGCGCGGTGCTCCTGCAGCACTTGCGCCGCGCGGCCGGGCCGGGGGCTGGCCTTGTGGCGATAGACGCGCAGCAGATAGTGGAGGTCGCCGGAAAGCATTTGCGTCAGCCGCTCGTTGCCGCTGCCCTCGATGATGCTGAAGTGGAAGTCCAGGTTCTTCGTTTCGTGGTAGTAGCCCTTGTTTTCCCGGACGCTTTTCTGCTTCCCGTGATCGTCCAGCATCTTGTCGAGCGCGGCGATCGCCGCGTCGGGCATGTTCAGCGCGGCCAGGCCGCAGGCCAGGCCTTCGAGCGCCTCGCGGACCTGCAGGATCTCGTTGAGGTCCTGCAGCGAAAGCTGGGCGACGCGCACGCCGATGTTGGGCGTGCGCTCCAGCAGCTTGCGGCCTTCCAGCCGGCGGATCGCCTCGCGCAGCGGCCCCCGGCTGACGCCCATGGATGCGGCAAGCGCCTGTTCCGACAGCCTCGAGCCGGGCTGGAGCTGGCCGGAGATGATCGCGGTTTCCAGTCGCTCGGCGACGACATCGACAAGCGACTGGACCTGGACCTTGTTATCGAAAGCGGTTGCCATGGGCGCGGCTTTAGCCGTTATCCCCCCGCTTTGGAAAGCAGCCCGGCGTTCCTGCCCGCAAGCCGGCCGAAGACCGAACCGTTGAGCAGGCCGGTGCCGCCCGGATAGTTCTGGTAGAACAGGCCGCCGACCAGTTCGCCCGCGGCGTAGAGGCCGGGGATCGGCTTTTCGGTCAGGTCGAGCACGCGGCCTTCGGTGTCGATCTTGAGACCGCCGAAGGTGAAGGTGATGCCGCAGGTCACGACATAGCCGTGGTAGGGCGCGGTATCGATCGGCAGCGCCCAGTTGGACTTGGGCACGGCGAGGCCCTTGGTCTTCACGCCGTCGAGGATCGAGGGGTTGTACTCGCCCGGCTGGCAGGCGGCGTTGAACTCGGCGATCGTCTTCTGCAGGCCCTCGACGTCGATATCGAGCTTCTGCGCCAGTTCCTCGATCGTGTCGGCGCTGGCCTTCGTCACCTCGCGGATGCGGTATTCGTCGCGGACGTTGTCGTGCGTCTTGGCGTCGAAGATCTGCACCGCCGCGCGCTGCGGCTGCTTCATCACTTCCTTGCCGTACTTGGCATAGGTGTGGTTGCGATAGTCCGCGCCCTCGTCGATGAAGCGCTCGCCGTTGAGGTTCACGACGATGCCGATCGGGTACGAGTGCTTCTGGAAGTTGTCGAGGATCACGCGGTCGCCATAGGGCGGGGCGGAGATGTCCCACTGCACGGCGTGCGCGCTCGACCAGCCGCCGTGCGGCCGCGCGCCGATCTTCAGCGCGGCGTTGATGCCGTCGCCGGTATTGTGCTGGGTGCCGCGCACGCGGCACAGCTCCCAGCCCTGGCCGAGATAGCGCACGCGCATTTCCGGGTTGGATTCGAAGCCGCCGCAGGCCAGCACCACGGCCTTGCCCGGGATGTTCTCATAGCCGTTGGGGCCGAAGGCGCGCACGCCCGTCACCTTGCCGCTTTCGTCCTGGATCAGCTCGCGCAGGCCGGTCTCGTAGCGGATGGTGATGCCCATGCGCTCGCAGGCCTGGACCAGCATGTCGACCAGGCCCCAGCCGCCGCCGACCGCCTCGATGTTCACGCCGCCGTAGAAGTGGTGCTTGCCGTCGATCTTGAAGCTCTGGCGGCCGAACATGGGAATGAAGCGGATCTTGTGGCCGCGCATCCAGCGCATCGTCTCGCGCGAGCGGCCGATCAGGATGCGGCCCAGATCCTCGTCCGCCTGATGCTCGGTGATGCGCATCAGGATTTCCATGAACTGCTCTTCGGAAAGCGGCGGCAGGTTGCCGATGGAATCGTATTCGCCCGGCGTCATGTCATCGAGGATGTCGGTGCGCAGGTCCTCGACGCCATCGTGGCAGAAACGGAAGCCGCCGGCGGTGAAGGTGGAGTTGCCGCCCCGGTCCTCCAGCGTGGCCTTCTCCAGCACCAGCACCTTGACGCCCTGCTCGGCCGCCGAAAGCGCCGCGCAGAGCGCCGCGTTGCCGGCGCCCACGATGATCACGTCCCATGCTTCCTGGGCCAATGCTTCCTGGGCCAATGCTTCTTCGGCGGCCATTGTTCGCTACTCCTTCGATTGAATTGTGAAATGCGCCGGCTGCGGCGTGCGGCGGATCGCCGTGGGTCAGGCGGCCTGCCCCTTGCGCCATGCGATCAGCCGGCGGATGCCGTCCTCGACGCTCACCTCGGGCTCCCAGCCGATCATCGCCCCGATCTTCTCGCGGCTCAGCTTGAGCGCGGGGCTGCTGGTGGCCTTCACCGCGCCGGCCTCGTCGGCGTAGACCGGCTTGAGGTCGCTGCCGGCGATGTCCAGCACGATCTCGGCGATGCGCTTCACCGTCGTCTCGACGCCGGTGACGACGTTGAACACCTCGCCCGTCACCTCGGCGGCCATGGCCATGACGTTGGCGCGGGCGACGTCGGCGACGTGGATGTAGTCGTGCACCTCGCTGCCGTCGCCCGGCAGCACCGGCGCCTCGCCGCGCATCACCTTGTCGTAGTTCTGGATGATGTAGAGCGCGTTGACCCCGCGATAATGCTGGCGCTCGCCGTAGACGGTCGCATAGCGCAGCGCGACGCCGTCCACGCCGTGCTTCGCCGAATAGAGCTTGCACAGCGCCTCGCCGATCAGCTTGGTGCACGAATAGAGCATCGAGCCCGGCTGGTAGCCGGCGAGGTTGGCGGGGGAGGTCTCGTCGATCAGCTCGTCCCCCGGCTCGCCATAGGCGGCGATCGACGAGGAGAAGACCACCTTCTTCACCCCGGCATAGCGGCAGGCTTCGAAGGTGTTGACCTGGCCCTCGACGTTGACCGCGAGGCCCAGCGGCGGGTTCTGCGACAGCGGCAGCGTCAGGAACCCGGCGATGGCGAAGACGCCGTCGGCGCCCCGGAAGGCGTCGTAAAGCTCGTTGATCCGCAGGATGTCGCCGCGCACCAGCTTGACGCGCGCGTCGCCGGCAAGGTGGGCGACCGTCTCGGGCGTGCCCAGCGCGAAGTTGTCGAGCAGCACGACCTCGCGCGCGCCCTCGGCCAGCAGCCGGTCGGCGACGTGCGAGCCGATCAGGCTGGCGCCGCCCGTGATGACGAATCGACCACCGGAAATCTGCATAGCGGGCATCCTCCCAAGAATGGCGGTGCTGTGGACCGCGATCCTCAAACTGTCAACAGTTGACTGATGACCGGAATGGCGCCCACCGCCCGCATCGCCTCTCGCCAGCCTTGCCCGGCTTGTCTATGCTGGCCGCCGACAACGGGTTTTCCGCGAAGGAGAGGATATGCGCAAGTTCACCGCCGACCAGATGCTCGCCGCTTTTGAGCTGCAGCAGATGCTCTACGATTTCGCCTACGAGCTGGACCACGGCGCCAGGGACGTCGGCCGCTTCTATGCCGAGGACGGCGCATTCCGGACCGGCGGCATCAACGTGGAGGGCCGCGCGGGCGTCCAGGCGTTCTACGACACGCGCAACGAGAACGTGAAGAAGTACCAGAAGGGCGGCGAGCGGACCGGCCGGCATATCTTCACCAACGTGCGCGTCGTCTTCGACGGGGCCGACGCCGGCGCTGAGCCGACCAGGGCGACGATCCATTTCACCAACATCAACTACGCCGGCGAGGGGCCGGCGCCGGTGCAGGGCCTGGGCAGCCCCTCGGCCATCGCCGACGGCGTGATGGAATGCCGCCGCGAAGCCGACGGGCAGTGGCGGTTCACGCTGTTCGCGCCCAAGCAGGCGCTGATCGGCGAGGATGATTTCATGAAGCTGATGCTGGCGCTCAACGCGAAGAAGTAGGCCGGGAAGAAGGGGGAAGGGGGCAGGCGCCGCTTCCCCCCGCCCGCAGGCGCCGCGGGCGGGCTCTTATGCCGGCTCCAGCTTGTCCAGCCACCAGGCGACCATCGCGCGCGTTTCTTCGTGGCCGCCGTGGATGCCCAGCGTGGTTTCGATCCCGACGTTGCTGCCGATCGCCGCCAGCGCCTGCGTCACCGCGAAGGCGGAGAACATCTCGCGCCCCGCGGGCGTGGCCTCGATCAGCGCGGTGACGCGGTCCAGCCCGATGCGGCGCAGCCGCTCGCCGAACGTGATCGTCTCGGCGCGGATCGCGTCGTTGTGGTTGGCCATCGCCATGAATTCCATGTTGAGCCGTGCGTCGTGCGGGTTCGAGCACACCTCCCAGAAGGCGTGCAGCGGCCGCGGCTGGCGGAAAGCGTCCTCGATCTGCTGTTCCACGCGGGCGATATGGCGCTGGTAGGTCGCCATCAGCAGGTCGTCCATCGTCTGGAAATAGTAGTAGACGAGCTGGTGCTTGAGGCCGGCGCGCTCGGCCACGCTGCGCGCGGTCAGCGCGGCGTAGCCGTCCTCGCGCATCACCGCCTCGACGCCGTCCATCAGCGCCGTGCGCGAGGATGAGCTTTCGAGCCCCAGTCTGCGCGTGGCTGCCATTTCGCGTCGTCTCCTCGATATCTGCCGCGGCCGGTGATGCGCCCTGCTACAGCGCGCGGATTGACATGACCAGCCCTCGTGCTAAGGCCTTGGTCAGCACGCGCGGAGGCGCGGCGGAGAAGGATGTGCCGATGCCCACCCCCGACCAGCTCGACCTGCCCTACCTCGAAATGGACGATCCCGCGTTCGGGGAGAATCCCTGGCCCCGGTTCGCCGAGGCGCGCGCGAAGCATCCCTGGCTGGCCAATTCGAAGTTCGGCCTCGTCATCACCGAATACAAGGCGATGCGCGAGCTGTTCGGGCGCGACGACCAGTTCCGCCCGCCCTATCGGGATGTCGTCGGCATGCTCGGCATGGAAGGCACGCCGTGGGGCGATTTCACCGAGCGGCAGATGATCTCGCTGCCGGTCGAGACGCACAGGTTCCTGCGCGACACTTTCGCCGCCAAGTTCACCCCGCGCAACGCCAACGAGCTGCGCCCGCTGATGCGCCGGACGATCTCGCGCCTGCTCGACGAATGGGCGCCCAAGGGCGAGTTCGACTTCGAGTATTTCGCCTCGCATTTCCCGATTTCGGTGATGTTCGCGCTGGTCGGCGCGCCGCAGGAAGGCATCGCGCTGCTGCGCGACGACCTCGAGGTCATCGGCCTTGCGCACAGCTACAACCTCGATCTCTTCCCCCGCATCCAGGAAGGCATGGTCCGGATCGACGAGTTCGTGCAGAAGTGCATCGCCGAGCGCCGGGCCGCGCCGCATGACAGCGTGGAGGATCTGCTCGACCTGCTGATCGTGACCGCCGACGACGGCAAAGTCAGCGCTCGGCAGCTTGCCGATCTCATCATGTTCTTCTTCATCGCCGGCTACGACACGTCGAAGAACGTGCTGACCTATACGATGTACACGCTGCTCGATCATCCCGAGATCTACGAGCGCTGCGCGACCGATCACGAATACTGCCGCAAGGTGATCGAGGAGGCGCTGCGCTGGTTCAACCCCAGCACCGTCGCGCGCTATGTCGACAAGGAGTTCGAGTATCGCGGGGTCACGTTCCCCAAGGACCAGATGCTGTTCTTCCCCCTCAGCGTCTCCGGCCGCGATCCCGGCACTTACGAAGAGCCCGACCGCTTCGACCCCGACCGGCCGATCGATCCGCAGAAGCGGCAGATCGCCTTCGCGCTGGGCAAGCACATGTGCCTGGGCCAGTACATCGCGCGCGCGCAGTTGCAGGAAGCGCTGCACCAGGTCGCACAGCGGCTCAGGCACCCCCGGCTCGCCGGCGAGATCGGCTGGCGTCCGTTCTACGGCGCCTGGGGCCTGAAAGGCCTGCCGATCGCGTTCGAGCCCGGTGAGGCGAAGGTTCTGGAAAGCGCGTAGGACTCCCGGCATTATCGCGTTCGCCCCGGTCTGACCGGGGCGGCGTGCCGAGGGGAGCCTGGCGTCCATGACTTATTGCTGCGGCATCATGCTCGATCGCGGGCTCGTCCTGATGAGCGACACGCGCACCAATTCGGGCGTCGACAACATCTCCACCTTCCGCAAGATGTTCCACTGGTCCAAGCCGGGCGAACGCATCATCGCGCTGATGACCGCGGGCAACCTCGCCACCACCCAGGCGGTCGTCAGCAAGCTGGAGGAACGCGACAAGACCCCGGCCGAACGGCACAACGCGCTGCTCGAGGCGCCGACCATGTTCCAGGTGGCGGCCATCGTCGGCAGGCTGCTGCACCAGACCATCCACCAGCAGGAGGTGGACAACGCCGGCGCGGGCGCGGGCACCTTCACCGCCTCGATGATCGTCGCCGGGCAGATCAAGGGCATGGGGCCGCGGTTGTTCCTGATCTATCCCGAAGGCAACTTCATCGAGGCGCAGCCCGACACGCCCTTCTTCCAGATCGGCGAGACCAAGTACGGCCGCCCGATCATCCTGCGCGCCTACGATCCGGCGATGAGCTTCGAGGACACGGTCAAGCTGCTGATGGTGAGCTTCGATTCGTCGATCAAGGCCAACCTCTCAGTCGGCCTGCCGCTCGACCTGCTGGTGCTGGAAAGGGACAGCTTCCAGCCGCTGCACGAGCGCCGCATACCGGGGACCGACCCCTATTACGGCGCCATCTCCTCATATTGGGGCGAGGCGCTGCGGCGCGCGTTCGACTCGCTGCCCCCCTACAGCTTCCACGACGCGCCGGCCGGCGAGGGCGGATAGCGCGGCGTTCGGGGCCCGATGCGGGACCAGCGTATTTCGCGATCCAATCGATCGCAACGCGCAACCGACCGCCCCCCAACCCTAACCCCGCTCAGCCTGAGCTTGTCGAAGGCTACGCGCTACGACCGCGCTTGGTCCCTCGGCGCTTGGGGCGAATGGAAACGCGTGGCCCCTTCGGCGAAGTTCAGGACATGCTTCGACAGGCTCGGGCTGAGCGGATGTGGTGTTTACACCCCTCCGTCAGCGGCCGCGCCTTGATTGCGGCTGCACCTTCGCCATCCCGACTCGGTGGAGCGGGCATTTCGCGCTTCCCCCAATGGCGTTCGTCCGGCAGATTCGAGCCAGCACGTCTCACAAAAGGGACGGCAGGAAGGATGCACATGCAGGCGCTCGCCGATCTGGATCTCTATCACCTGCACTGGGAGGAGCCCGCCTTCGCGGCCGATCCGCTGCCCGAATTCGCCAAGGCGCGGGCCAGGCATCCCTGGATCGCCCGGTGCGACGCGGGTTATGTCGTGTTCGCCTATCAGGCGATCCGCGACCTTCTGGTCCAGGACGACAAGCTGCGCCCCTCGTTCGACGGCATCGTCGAGATCATGGGCGCCCAGGGCAGTCCCTGGGGGCGCTTCACCGACGAGCAGATGATCGCCCTGCCGGAGAAGGAGCATGCGCTGATGCGCAACACCTTCGCCGCCAAGTTCACCCCGCGCTATGCCAACCAGCTTCGCCCGATCATGCGCGAGACGATGGACCGGCTGCTGCGGGAATGGCTGCCCCGGCGGCGCATCGATTTCGAGGAGTTCGCCTCCTACTATCCGGTCGCGGTGATCACGCAGATGATCGGCGCGCCGCTTGAGGCGATCCCGGCGCTGCGCAAGTCGATGGAGGCGATCGGCCTCGGCGTGTCGATGGACCCGACGCGGCTGCCCGAGCTGGACGCGGCCGTGCTCCATCTCGAGGCGTTCAGCGAGGAGCTGATCGCCGGCCGCCGCGCCAATCCGAAGCCCGAGGGCGCGCCCGAGGACCTGCTCGACATGCTGATGACGGCGAGCGACGAGGGCGGCATCTCGCACCGGCAGCTCGTCGACCTGCTGATCTTCCTTTTCGTTGCCGGCTACGACACCTCGAAAAATGTGTTCACCTACATGATGGCGCTGATGACGCGCCATCCGGACATCTACCGCCGCTGCGCGGAGGACCACGAATATTGCCGCAAGGTGGTGGAAGAGGCGCTGCGGGTGTTCAACCCCAGCTCCACGTTCCGCTTCACGCGGGACGAGATCGTCTATCGCGACGTCGTCATTCCCAGGGACACCATGCTGTTCTTCACGCTGAACATGTCGGGCCGCGATCCCACCGCGTTCGACCGGGCCGATGATTTCGATCCCGAGCGCGCGATCGACCCCAACCGCCGCCAGCTTGCCTTCGGCATGGGACGGCACATGTGCCTGGGCCAGTATATCGCCCGGGCGCAGCTTCAGGAGGGCATCCACCTCGTCGCCCGGCACATGCGCGATCCGCGCATCGCGGGCGAGCCGGGCTGGCGGCCGTTTCCCGGCGTATGGGGCATGAAGGGGCTGCCGATCGAGTTCACCCCGGCATGATGCATGCCGGCGCGACCCGGCTCCAGCGTGTCCGCGCGCTCGGGCCGACGGTCGATGCCGCTGCCGCCGCCGATCCCGCCGCGACCGAGCTTTCGCGCGATGTCGTCGCCGCGCTCGATGCGGCGGGGGTCTTCGCGATGATGGCCCCGCGCGAGGTCGGCGGGGCGGAGGCCGATCCGCAGGAGCTGATCGACGTGATCGCCGAGCTGTCCTACTGGGATGGCTCGGCCGGCTGGTATGCGCATGCGGTGATGACCGGCGGCGCGGTCGCCGGGGCCTACCTCGGCGACCGGGCGGTGGCGGCGATCTTTCCGGAAGGCCGGTACCTCCACGTCGCGGGGCAGGCGGCGCCGACCGGCACGGCGGTGCGCGAGGGCGACCATTACCGCGTCTCGGGGCGCTACAGCTTCGGCTCGGGCAGCCCCGGTGCGCGCTGGATCGTCGGCGGCTACGTGCTGCACGAGGGCGGCGAGCCGGTGCTGGGGGCGCAGGGCCAGCCGGTCATGCTGATCGGCGTGGCCCCGCGCGAGACGGTGCGGTTCCTCGGCAACTGGGACGTCCTCGGCCTGCGCGGCACCGGCAGCTACGATTACGAGGTGGCCGGGCAGCTTCTGCATGCGGACTTCTTCCACGATACCGCCGCGCCCGTGCAGCATCGCGGCGGCGCGCTCTACCGCATGGGCTTCATGGCGCTGCCCTGCATCTCGCACGGCGCCTTCGCGATCGGCGCGACGCGGCGGGTGCTCGACGAATGGCTCGCCTTCGCCAGGGGCAAGCCGCGCGGGAGCGGCCGGCCGATGAGCGGGATGGAGACCTTCCAGCGCGATTTCGCGCTCGCCACGGCCGACCTCAACGCGGCGGAAGCCTATCTGCGCGGGACTTTCGCCCGCCTGTACGCGGCGGCGGGCGACAGCGGGGAGATAACGGCGGCAATGCGGCGCGATGGGCGGCTGTCCACCAGCCATGCTTTCGTTGTCGCGATGCGCGTCGCGCAGGCCGCTTTCGCCTCGTGCACGACGGCCGCGATACGCAGCGGAAGCGCGCTCCAGCGCGCTTTTCGCGACATCCACGCCGGCAACGCCCACTTCCTCACCGCCGAGCAATCGCTGGTCGACGCGGGCAAAGTGCTTGCAGGGGCGGAGGGAGCCATGCTCATCTTCTGACGCACGCAAACAAAGGGGGAGAGCGCCATGAAGATCGAACGCGTCGCCACGCACCGCTGCCGGGTGGGCGAGGGCGCGGTGTGGGACCATGAGGGCAAGGCCCTCTATTTCCTGGATATTTACGGGAACGCCGTATTCCGTCACGATCCCGTGACGGGCACGACGCAGAGCTGGCCGACCCCCGGCCACGTCGGCGCCCTGGCGCTGCGCGAAAGCGGCGGCGCGGTGCTGGCGCTGACGGATTCGCTGTATACCCTCGACTTCGCCACCGGCGCCACCGCAAGGATCGCCGGCCCCGCCTTCACCAACCCGCGCGTCACCATCAACGACGGCGCTGCCGACCGCGCCGGCCGCTTCGTCTTCGGCGGCTGCAGCGCGGGCCTGGAAGACCCGCAGCCGGTCGGCGGTCTCTATGCCCTCGGCGCCGACCGCCGGATCGTCGAACTGGACCACGGCACGCACCAGTCGAACAGCCACTGCTTTGCGCCCGACGGCCGCACCCTCTACGCCGCCGACAGCTTCGTGAAGACGCTCTACGCCTACGACTACGACCCGGCGACCGGGCAGGTCGCGAACAAGCGCGTTTTCGCGGAAACCTCGGATCTGGGCGGCGTGCCCGACGGCTCGGCGGTCGATGCCGACGGGGTGGTCTGGGTGTCGGTCTTCCAGGCCGGCAAGGTTGCCGCCTATCGCCCCGAGGGCGGGCTGGAGCGCGTGGTCGACCTGCCGGCCAAGCTGATCTCCAGCGTCGCCTGGGGCGGGGATGGGCTCGACCGGCTCTACGTCACGACGATCGATCCGGCGGCGTTCGGCTGGGCGGCGGAAGCGGGCGGGGGGCACGTCTACGTGGTCGACGGCCTCGGCACGCGCGGCGTGCCGGAAGGCCGCTATCGCGGCTGAGGCCCCCTTTCGCTACCAGCCGCGACGGTCGTACCCGTACCCGTACCCATAGCGGTCGCGGCGCCAGTCGCGCCGGGCTTCGCGGCGGGCCTGCGCGATTTCGCGGCGGCACTCGCGCAGCTCGCGCTGATATTCGCGGCGGCTGTCGGCCCGGCGCAACTCGCGCCGGCATTCGCGGATTTCACGCTGGACCTCGCGGTCATAGCCGCCGCGATGGTGGCCATAGGGCTGGGCGGACGCGCTGGTGGCGGCCAGCGGCGACAGCAGCGCCGCCATCGCGGCGCCCAGGACAAGCATGCGCATCGAAACCTCCTCGGGTTGCGTGGTCGATGCGCCGGTGTCGTCCCCGCCGCCTGAATAGGTGCGGAGCGTGTCGTTCAGCAGCCGGCAAAACGCGATGAATGGAGAGTGGCGCAGGGCGAGGCGCGGCTCCTGCCCGCCCTTTACCGTGCGTTTACCACGCCGGTTTACCCAGGCGGCATGCGGCCCGGCGTGATGCCGGGGCGGATGGATTTGATGCACTCTCTCCCGTCTTTCCCCGGCTTTGCGGCCGGCGGTTTTGTCCGGGACCCGGTCTTCATGCGGTTGCCGGGTGTCGGGAAAAAGGGGTGGCGAAAAAATTTCGAAGTTGGCCTGAAAATTCTCGATGTTTCGAAAACCACGGAAAATCAGGGATGTCAGGGCGGTTTACCTCTTCTTTCGAGGCTCCGCATGGGGGAAATTTAAGTCGCCGGTAACCGAGGGCCTTAACTTTATCCCTTAGCAACCGCTCTTGCTGTTGGCAGTCGCTCGAAGGGTCGGGCGGCACCCCTCGGGAAACCGGGGACAGTTACAGGAACTGATCATGGCTGTTATCAACACGAACATCGCCGCCATGAAGGCGTCGAATGCTTCGACCTCTGCCAACAGGCTGCTTGGCCAGGCGATGGAGCGTCTTTCGAGCGGCAAGCGCATCAACAGCGCCAAGGACGACGCGGCCGGTCTCGCGATCGCGACGACGATGACGTCGCAGGTCCGCGGCATGAACCAGGCGATCCGCAACGCGAACGACGGCATCGCGCTGGCGCAGACGGCCGACGGTGCGCTCAACGAAGTCACCAATATGCTGCAGCGCATCCGCGAACTGTCGATCCAGTCGAAGTCGGGGACCTACAGCTCGACCGACCGGACGAACCTGCAGGCGGAAGTCACGCAGCTTACGGACCAGATCGACGACATTCTGACCAATACCAAGTTCAACGGGGTCACGCTCTTCTCGAAGACTTCGGGCACCGACACGACGATCACCATCCAGGCAGGCGACGCTGCCGCCAGCACGATCAATCTCCAGATCAGCGGCGTCGACGGCACCAAGCTGGACAGCACCGCGCTCGACGTGACGGACACGACGAAGGCGGCGACCACGATCGCCAACGTCGACGACGCCCTGGCCTCGATCAACACGACGCGGGCCGCGCTCGGCGCCGGTCAGAGCCGGCTGGAATCGGCGGTCAACAACCTGACGACCAACATGACCAACCTGTCGGAGGCCCGGTCGCGGATCGAGGACGCCGACTACTCGTCGGAAACGACCGCGCTGGCCAAGGCCCAGATCCTGAGCCAGGCGTCGACCGCCATGATCTCGCAGGCCAACCAGACCCAGCAGAACGTCCTGTCGCTGCTGAAGTAACGGCCTGAATCGGAACCGCCTGTCCCTTCCAGGCGCGCCCGACGGTCCATCATGGGCCGTCGGGCCCTTCCCGCATGTGCGCGGGACGGCATGAAGGGTGACGGCGGCACCTTCCCGATCGCGGTCTCGCCGGCGGGACCATCGCGCGCATAGGACGATTCATCGCATCCTCTCCCCGCTTCCTGCGGCCATCGCGGACATCCAGATCCGGTCGCGGTGTATTCTCGCGCATTTGGCCCGTGCCGTGCGGGCGATCGCCATGCCGGGTGCGATCATGGCGATTGCGCAGCAAGCGCTTGGTCCGTTAGGCTGCGCCAGGTGGCATCCGGCCGACATGCCGCGAAGAGTTCGAAAGACGAGCCTGGGAGAATAGTGGATGAACGGTGTGTTCGCCGGCGTACGCGTGATCGAGCTTGCGCAATACGTCTATGTTCCGGGCGCGGGCGTGATGATGGCCGACCAAGGCGCCGAGGTGATCAAGATCGAGGCGATCGAGGGTGACCCCTACCGGACGCTGCAGGTGGGCGCCTCGCGCAACCTCGGCACCGTCAACATCGCCATGGAACAGAACAACCGCAACAAGAAGAGCGTCGCGCTCGACCTCAAGAGCGAGGAGGGCCGGGAGGCGCTGCTCAAGCTGGTGGAGACGGCGGACGTGTTTCTCACCAGCCTGCGTCCCAAGGCGATCCGCGCGCTGCGGCTCGACGTCGGCGACCTGCGCGCGCGCAATCCGAAGATCATCTACGCACGCGGCAACGGCGTGGGCTTTCGCGGGGCCGAGGCGGACCGCCCCGGGTTCGACGCCTCGGCGTTCTGGGCGCGCGGCGGCGCCTGCCATGCTTTCACCCGGCCCGGCGCGCAACCGACCAGCCCGCGTCCGGCCTATGGCGATCACACCGGCTCGCTGGCGATCGCCTACGGCATTGCGGGCGCGCTGTTCCGGCGCGCGATGACGGGGGAGCCTTCGGTGGTCGAGAACTCGCTGCTGGCGACAGCCTGCTGGGTGCTCTCGGGCGACCTCACGATGAAGCAGCTTCCCGGCTATCAGACGCATCCCGAGCGGCAGATCCGCCGACCGCTGACGTATGCCTACGCCACGCGCGACGGGAAGATGGTGCAGTTGATGATCCTCAACCCGCAGCCGCGCTGGGCGGCGCTTTGCGGCGCGCTGGGGCTGGAGGAGATCGTCGACGATCCCCGCTTCGCCACCGACGAGGCGCGCAACGCCGATCCCGATCCGCTGATCGCGCTGCTGCAAGCGGCGTTCGCCAGCCGCGACTTCGCCGACTGGCGGCCGCTGCTCGAAGCGATCGACATCCCGTGGGAACCGATCGCCACGATCGAGGACGTCGCCGCCGATCCGCAGGTCCATGCCAACGGCATGATGCAGAAGCTGGCGGTCGAGGGGCGCGAGATCGATATCGTCGCCGGCCCGACGGCATTCGATGCCGAGGCGATCCACGGCACCCCCCGTCCCGCCCCCGAGCTTGGCGCGCATACGGAGGAACTGCTCAAGGAAGTGGGCTACGCCGCCGAGGCGATCGCCGATCTGCGCGCGCGGACGGTGGCAAGATAGCGGCGGGATATACGCCGTCCCGGATCAAGCCCGGGACGGCGTTATGCCATGGCCTGCTGGACGGCCGGCCGGAAGCGCGGCAGGCCGAGCAGCAGGAAGATGGCGCTGCCGATGAACGAGGCGGCGGCGGCGATGAACAGGTAGAGGTCGAACCGGTCGGTGATCTCCAGCACCATGCCCAGAATGACGTTGCCCAGCGCCATCGACAGGCCGATCGAGGCCGAGAGCAGCCCCATCACGGTACTGAAGATCGCCATCTTGAAATAGCGCGTGACGAGATAAGGGATGACGTCTCCCTCGCTGCCGAAGGACAACCCCATCAGCAGGATGGCGAAGCCCACCACCGCGGTCGAATCGAAGGGCGATGCCAGCAGCAGGAGGCCGACGAAGGGCAGGCCGAAGCCGATCGCGGCGATGAAATGGCCGGGCAGGGCGTCGAGCGCCACGCCGGCGGCGAAACGCCCGACGATCGAGCCGATGGCGAAGGCGGATACCATGATCGCCGCGTTGGCGTCCGAGATGCCCTGGTCGAGCACTACGATCTTGATCTGCGAGGTGGCCAGGGTGAAGGGCAGGTTCACCAGGAAGCAGGCGCCGAACATCATCCAGAATGCCGGCATCCGCGCGATGTCGCGGTAGACGCCGCCGCGTCGCGGACGCGGCGTGGAGGGGGACGCCGGAGCCGGTGCGGGTGCCGGTGCGGGTGCCGATGCTGGTGTTGGCGGCTTGCCGCGCGGCAGCAGCGCGAGCGTTGCCACGGCGCAGACCGCGCTGAAGATCGCCATCGCCACATAACCGGCGCGCCAGCCATGCACTTCGACGAAGGCCGTGATCAGCGGACTGCCGAGCGCCGCGATGAATGGCGGGCTGCTGCCGGCGACCGCCAGCGCCAGGCCGCGCCGGATGGAAAAGGCCTCGGCCACCACGCGCGCGTAGACGGTCGCGGTCGTTGTCGAACACAGAATCGTCTGGGCGATGTAGATGGCCAGATAGACCCGGATGTCCCCGTTCATCGTCGCGATGGCGAGGAGGAACAGCGGAAAGCTGAGCGCGCCCACCGCCGCTACCGGCCGGACGCCGAACAGGTCGGTCAGCCGCCCGGCCACCGGCAGGCAGATCAGCACGAGCCCCTGGACGATGCCGAGCAGCGCCCATTGCGAGCGGCTCCAGCCGAATTCGCCGATCAGGTAGGGCGCGAAAGTGCTGAGGATGTAGCTGTTGAGCGACAGCGCCGATCCCATGCCGAGGAACGCGGCGGTGAGCGGCCGCCAGTGGCGCCGGAATTCGCTGAAATCGTGCATCGCTCTCCCCGGCCACCTTTGTGCGGTCTATCGAGCGCCCCGGCCCGAACGGCAAGGGGGGCGTCCCCATCCGGCGCGAGTTTCCTTGACTTTTGCCCAGTCAATCCTTAGCTGCACGGCCTTCCCGCAGATTCCTGCCAATGGAGTGCCCATGGCGCGCGTTACCGTCGAAGATTGCGTCGACAAGGTTCCCAACCGTTTCGACCTCGTCCTGCTCGCCGCGCAGCGCGCGCGCGAGATTTCGGGGGGAGCGGAGCTGACTCTCGATCGCGACCGCGACAAGAACCCCGTCGTCGCGCTGCGCGAGATCGCCGAGGAAACCGTGCGTCCGCCCCAGCTTCGTGAGGCGCTGGTCAGCTCGCTCCAGCGCGTGCTGCCCGAGGACGACGACGAGGTCGACGAGATCGGCTCGCTCAGCCAGTCGGCCGAAGCCCTGCGCATCACCGCCGCGGCGCCGGTGCGCAACACCTCGATCGGCGGAGACTACGAAGGCTGAAGCCGGTAGTCATTGCGATAACGAAAAAGGGCTCCGGGTTTCCGGGGCCCTTTTTCGTGCAAGCCGGCCTCTTTCGTGCAAGCCGATCGCCAACCGCAAGGCATGTGAACGATCGACCGATCGAGGAGATTGGCTTGCGGCTTGAAATAACAGGAAGGGCGAGAGCCGGATACCACTCTCGCCCTTTACGGTTCAGCCCCTTTCGGGTGCGGCCCCTTGCCCGTCAGGCTCCCTGCGGGGAGGTGTCCCCCGAGAAGCGCTTGCCGGCCTTGGGCACGGCCGAGCCGCGGACCGGAGTCGGCGCGCCGGGGCCCTTGGGCGTCTCGGGCCGGTCGAGCTTGCCGTTGTCGAGCAGTTCCTTGATCTCCTCGCCGGTGAGCGTCTCGAACTCGAGCATGGCGTTGGCCAGCAGGTGCAGTTTTTCCTCGTTGGCCTTGAGGATGTCGGTCGCGCGCTGGTGGGCGCCGTCGACCAGGCCGCGGATCTCCGCGTCGATCAGCTTGTTGGTCTCGTCCGAGGCGAAGAGGCGGTGCGCGCCGCCCATGCCGAGATAGCCTTCCTGCTGCTCCTCGTACTGCAGCGGCCCCAGCTTGTCCGACATGCCCCACTTGGTGACCATGTTGCGCGCCAGGCTCGTCGCGTACTGGATGTCCGACGAGGCTCCCGAAGACACCTTGTCATGGCCGAAGATGATTTCCTCGGCAACGCGGCCGCCCATGCTGACCGACAGGTTCGCGTGCATCTTGTCGCGGTGGTACGAGTAGTTGTCGCGCTCGGGCAGGCGCATGACCATGCCGAGGGCGCGGCCGCGCGGGATGATCGTGGCCTTGTGGATCGGGTCGGAAGCCGGCTCGTTGACCGAGACGATCGCATGGCCCGCCTCGTGATAGGCGGTCATCTTCCTCTCGTCCTCGGTCATCACCATGGAGCGGCGTTCGGCGCCCATCATGACCTTGTCCTTGGCGTCCTCGAACTCCTGCATGGCGACGAGGCGCTTGTTGCGCCGCGCGGCCAGCAGCGCCGCCTCGTTGACCAGGTTGGCGAGGTCCGCGCCCGAGAAGCCCGGCGTGCCGCGCGCGATGACGCGCGGGTTGACGTCGGGCGCCAGCGGCACCTTTTTCATGTGGACGGCGAGGATCTTCTCGCGCCCGTCGATGTCGGGGATCGGCACCACGACCTGGCGGTCGAAGCGGCCGGGGCGCAGCAGCGCCGGGTCGAGCACGTCGGGCCGGTTGGTCGCGGCGATGATGATGATGCCCTCGTTCGCCTCGAAGCCGTCCATTTCGACGAGGAGCTGGTTCAGCGTCTGCTCGCGCTCGTCGTTCGAGTTGCCGAGCCCGTGGCCGCGGTGGCGGCCGACGGCGTCGATCTCGTCGATGAAGACGATGCAGGGCGCGTTCTTCTTGGCCTGGTCGAACATGTCGCGCACGCGCGATGCGCCCACGCCGACGAACATCTCGACGAAGTCGGAGCCCGAGATGGTGAAGAACGGCACGCCGGCTTCACCCGCGATGGCGCGGGCGAGCAGCGTCTTGCCGGTACCGGGCGAGCCGACCAGCAACGCGCCCTTGGGGATCTGGCCGCCGAGCTTGGAGAAACGCTGCGGATCGCGTAGGAACTCGACGATCTCCTCCAGTTCCTCGCGCGCCTCGTCGATGCCGGCGACGTCGTTGAAGGTGACGCGGCCCTGCCGCTCGGTCAGCAGCTTGGCCTTGGACTTGCCGAAGCCCATCGCACCCGAGCCGCCGCCCTTCTGCACCTGCCGCAGCGCGAAGAAGGCGACGCCCAGGATCAGCATGAAGGGCAGCGCCTGGACCAGGATGTAGAGCAGCAGGTTGGGCTCGTCCGGCGCCTTGCCGGCATACTTCACGCCGTTGTCCTGCAGCAGTTGCGGCAGCGTGGTGTCGTTGGGGATCGGGACCGTGCTGAAGCTGTCGCCGTTCTTGTACTTGCCGGCGATGCGGTTCTCGCCGACCTGGACTTCGGAGACGCTGCCTTCCGCCACCTTGGTGCGGAAGTCCGAATAGCGAATCGAGGTGCCCACATCGGCGCGGGTCCCGAACATCGACACCACCATCAGCAGGGCGAGAAAGATGCCGCCCCAGATCAGGAGGCTCTTGACCCAAGGGTTACCGTTCGGCTGGTCGTCGTTCATGTGCGTGAGAAGTCCTTTTCCGCTGCCAATGTAGGCGAGCAGGTCTGAATGGCAAGTTAGCGGCGGCGATCGGTGTGATCGGCCGGGCCGATGAGGGGCAGGCGACGACGCCGGACGAGACAGCGGGGCCTTCCCGCGCTATTCCGCCTGAAACGATACAAAAAGGGAGAGGCGCATGCCTGTGTCGACGGACGACTATGTCGCGGTGTCGGACCATCTCGCCCGTTATTGCTGGGCCATCGACGACGGGGATGAGGAGGGCTGGATCGCGCTCTGGACCGAGGACGGCGTGTTCACCGGCCTCGCGCCCGAGCCGATCGCCGGGCGCGAGGCGCTGCGCATGGTTGTGCGGATGGCGCAGGCCAGCGGCCCCCGCAAGACGCGGCACATGGTTGCCAACCTGGCCTGCGACTATCACCAGGGCGCCGATCTCGTGCTCGCCCGCTATTACAACTTCGTCACCAACTGGGCGCAGGGCGCGCGGATGACCGTCATGGCGCTGTCGCAGGTCCTGCTGGTGCGCGACGGCAACGGCTGGCTGATCCGGCGCAACGATACCGAGGTGCTGGCCGGCTGAGCGGGAAAACGCCGGCGGTCGCCCGCTGCAAGCGGCGAAAGCTCAGTCCTTCGTCAGCATCGCCTTGCCGCCCGGGCGGACGTAGCGCGGCATTTCGATGCCCTGGGCCCTGGCGACCTGCAGGATCATGTCCTCCATCGAGCCGGCATGGCTGGTGTCGATGTAGTTGCCTTCGTCGTCGAAGTTGATGTTGACGCCGTGCACCACCATGAACCCTTCGGTGCCGTCGCTGTCCTCGGGAATGGTCAGCGAGTGGACCGAGCCCGGCGGCTCGTAGAGGTAGCTGCCCTCGGTCTGCACGTCCTCGGGATATTCGGCGTACATCCAGCGGCCCCTGGTGGTGAAGAAGTGGACCTGCCCGGTGTGGAAATGTCGCGGAAAGCGCGTGCCGGCGCCGTACTTCGCATAGAGCACCCAGATGCCGTTCTCCGGATCGAGGAACAGCGGCCAGAGCTTCATGCCCGGGCTGTATTCGCCGAAATCGATCCCCGGCTCCTCATGGATGTTGACCGTGAGCAGGCGGTTCTGGTGGTTGATCTGGCTGGGCAGCGGCATGGATATTCCTTGGGTCTATACTGAGCGTGACGGGGCGGTGCGGCGGTTGCCCGAATTGGCCGGCAGGTCAACCCTGTCGCGCCTGGCACGGCGGCGATCGATACCTGCTGCGAGTTCCGCCAGCGCTATCGAGTCGGCCTGGTCCGGAAGGTCATGGCTGTCCGTTTCGATGTCCCGGCTGACGAAGTTGCCGGTTGACGAAGTTGACAGAGTTGACGGTGTCCAGAAGAAGGAACCGGCGCCCTCGCGCCGGCCTGCAACCGGGCGTCATCCGATGCGGCCGCACCGCCGGCTTGCAGGATTTCGATGAGACATGGATTTGCGCCATCCTTTCCGGATAGCCGATCCGGTCCCTGTAGGAAATCGGGTTGCGGATGGATGACGGGGAAGGCGGCGCCTTCCCCGTCAACGTATCAGAGCTTCACCAGTTCGTAATCCCCCGCATCGTCGACGCGGGCCTTCCAGCCGGGGTAGACGACGATCGTGGTGAAGGTCTCCTCGATGATCGCCGGGCTCGGCACTTCGGTGCCGGGCGTAAGGTCGCCGCCCTGGTAGATCGGGGTTTCGGCGAAGCCCTGGCCCAGGTTCGCGCGGCGGGTCTTGGCGGGCCGGGGCGCGGGTGCGGTCTTCGTGAAGCCGCCCCCGGCCGCGGGCGAAGGCGTCGCCACCTGCGCCGAGAGGCGCACGCCCGAGATTTCCGGAACCTCGTGCTCGCGGACGTGGTTGTATTCGGCCATGTGCCGCTGGTTGAACAGTTCGCAGGCTCGCGCGCCGAAGTCCTCGCCGATGAACGACAGGTCGTGGAGCCGGCCGTTGTGCTGGTAGTCGAAGGTCAGCGAGAAATTCTGCCCCGGATAGCGCATGTTGAGCTGGTAGTTGACCAGAAGATCTTCGGTCCGAAAGCCAGCATCGCGGAAATACTTGTCCGCGCGGACGGCGATTTCGGTCCACAGCGCGCGGATCTTGTCCAGGTCCGCCTCAGTGGCCTTGGCGATGTAGGAGCGTTCCTCGTCGATCGTCGGATTGGCGACAAGCGTGCCGAGCGCCGAGAACGTCGGCGAAGCCTTGGGCACCAGCACCTTGCCGATGCCGAGGTCTTCGGCCTGGATCGCCGCGAAGGCCGGGCCGTTGCCGCCGTAGGCGAGCATGACGAGGTCCTTGGGGTTGATGCCCTTGCCCGCGGTGGTGCGGCGCACGCCCTGGCTCATGTTGGCGTTTACCACGCGCCAGGAATCGAACGCGGCCTGCTCAGCCCCCGCCGTCGTCGCGCCCACGCCCATCTCCCCGCCGATGCGGGCGAAGGCTTCCTCGACGCCCTCGCGCTTCAGGCGGAAGCTGCCGCCGGCGAAGCCTTCGTCGGTCGAAAGGATGCCGAGCATGACGAGCGCGTCGGTCACGGTCGGCTCGGTGCCGCCGCGGCCGTAGCAGATCGGGCCGGGCTCCGAGCCGGCCGACTTCGGCCCGACTTCGAGCGCGCCGTTGTTGACGTGGCAGATCGAGCCGCCGCCGGCGCCCAGCGTCTCCACCTTCACCATCGGCACGCCGATCAGGTAGCGGTGGTGCATGTTCCAGCCGGCCTCGGCGGGCGCCTGGCCGTCGATCACCACCGACATGTCGTAGGACGTTCCCCCCATGTCGACGCAGAGCAGGTTCCGGTGCCCCTTGGCGACGCCGACGTGGGCCGATCCGATGACGCCGCCGGCCGGGCCCGAGGCGAGCACGCGAATCGGTGCGCCGTCGATGTATTCCTTGGTCATCACCCCGCCCGAGGCCTGCATGACCATGAGCTGGTTCCTGTAGCCGCCCTCGGCGAGCCGCGAGACCAGCCGCTCGAGATAGCTGGTCACGCGCGGACCGACATAGGCGTTGACCACCGTGGTCGAGGTGCGGTCGTACTCGGGCGCGCGCGGCAGGACCTCGTGGCTTGCCGAGATGTAGGCGTTCTGGATCTCCTGCGTGACGATCTCCTTCGCGCGCTTCTCGTGCGCCGGATTGACGAAGGAGAACAGGAACGAGATCGCCACCGCCTCGACGTTCTGCAGGCGCAGCTTGCGGCAGGCCTCGCGCACCGCCTCCTCGTCGAGCGGCTGGTGCACCGAGCCGTCGTGGAGGATGCGCTCAGGCACCGTCAGGCGGCGGCGGCGCGGGGTGATCTGCTTGGGCGGATCGAGGCGGACGTCCCAGATGTCCTCCTTGAAGCCGCGGCGGTACTCCAGCTCGTCGCGGAAGCCCTCGGTGGTGATGAGGCCGGTGAGCGCGCCGTTCATCTCGATCAGCGTGTTGTCCGCGATCGTGGTGCCGTGGACGATCGCCTCGCAGCGGCCGAGGAAGTCGGCGAGCGGGAGGCCTTCGATCTCGGCCAGGCGGCCCAGGCCCTCCATCACGCCGACGGAGCGGTCCTCGGGTGTCGACAGGTTCTTGTGGAGGATGACCTCCTCACCCTTGAGCAGTGCGAAATCGGTGAAGGTGCCCCCGATGTCGATCCCTACGCGATAGTTCATGCTGGTTCCTCGATCCCCGTGAAATCCTCCCCCGAACGGGGAGGTGGCGGCCCGCAGGGCTGACGCAGGGGGCTCGCCTCTTGCCGCGGCGCCCAGCCGATGCCCCCTCCGCCGCCTTCGGCGGTTCCCCTCCCCGTACCGGGGAAAGACTGCCTGTTTACTCCGCTGCCTCCTGCAGCTCCTCGAGGCCCATGTCGCGGCGCAGCGCCGAAGTCGCTTCCCAGTCGACCGCGAGGTCGTAGTTCTCGAGCGTGCCGGTCAGAACCACGCCGTACTTGGCCCGCGCGGCCGCCGGGCTGACATACTCGTCGAGCACGTCTTCCTTCACCGCCTCGGGATCGCGCAGCAGCGGCAGGCCGAAGCCGGCGCCGCCGCCGTGCTGGTAGGCGATGACGGCGCCTGCCGGCAGCAGGTCCTGCGCGGTGTGCTCGATCTTGCGCTCGTTGGGCGAGCCGACCTCGAAATGGTTGGAATAGGGGATGGCGTCGTCGCCGCCGCACATGCCGCGCAGCGGATGGTCGGCCGAGACCATCCAGGCCATCGCCGAGGTGGGCTTGAGCACCTGCTTGACGTTGAGGCTGCCCGGCGCACCGCGCCACTGGCCGGCGCCGCCGCCGTCGGTGGTCATCTCGCGGCTGATGTTGAGGATCGGGAAGCGGCTTTCCGCGTCCTCCGCCTCGGAAAGGATGAGATTGCCCAGCGCGTTGGGGCAGGAGCCCCAGCCGTCGATGCCCTTGATCGCGGAGACATCCATGGAGCGGCAGTCGACGCCCTGGTCCATCCACATCATGCCGTCGTCGTCGAAGCCGATGACGGCGTTGGGCATGCCGATCTTGTAGAGCTGCGGCTGGGCGCGTTCGGGCGCCACATGGCTGAGCGCGATGCAGACCGCCTCGGTGATCTCGCAGGCTGGATGGAACGAGCCGAGCGCGGCCGGCTTGTTCGGCGGCGGCTGGGCGATGCAGCCTTCGGGAATGATGATCTCGACCGCGTTGAACATGCCCTCGTTGCGCACGATCGTCGGGTCCATGTGGGTGATGACCTGGGTCATCACATAGCTGCGGCTGTTGGCAAAGGTGTTCCACACGCCGACGAGGTCCTGCTGGTCGTCGGTGCCGGTGAGGTCGACGGTAAGCTGGTCGCCCTGCACCTTGCAGGCGACGTGGACCTTGATGTCCTTGGTGCCGGCGGTGTCGTGGTCGATGAGGACGGTGCCTTCGTAGGTGCCGTCGGGCCACTTCGCCACTTCCTCGCGCACCCGGCGCTCGGTGTGGTCGATCGACTGGTTGATCGCCGCCTTGATCGTGTCCGAACCCCACTTGGCGATCAGGTCATCCAGCATCCGCACGGCATGCTGGACACCGCCGATCATCGCCGCGATGTCGCCCGCGAACGTGGCGAAGCGGTTGTTGCGCACGACGAAGTCGAACACGTCACGGCGCAGTTCGCCGCGGTGGACGAGCTTGAGGCACGGATAGATCACGCCCTCGGTGAACACGTCGGTGGCTTCCAGGGTGAAGCCGCCCGGGTCCTTGCCGCCGGTATCGCCCTGGTGCGCCTGCAGCGTCTGGATGCAGATCAGCTCGCCCTTGTCGTCGTAGACCGGGCCGTAGACGCAGTAGTCGGGCAGGTGGCCGCCGCCGTGATCGGGGTCGTTGCCCAGGAAGATGTCGCCGGGGCCCCAGTCGTAGCGCTCCTGGTTCATCAGCCCCCAGCGCGTCTCCATCTGGTTGACGAAGGTGAGGTGCGGGGTGCCGATCGCGCCCATGGCGAGGCGGCCGTGGCCGTCGACGATCGCCGCGTTGCGCTCGTTCGACTGGTTGATGATCGGCGAGGAGGCGGCGCGGCCCAGGAAGGTCGCGCTTTCGAAGCAGACGGTCTCGAAGGCGCCGCGGATGATGTCGGCGGTGACCTGGTCGATCTCCATCGTGGTCGGCAACGGATCGCGCCTTGCGGCAAGCTTGCGGTTGAGTTCGTAGGACATGGGCGGTGATCCTCTCTCCCGGGGCGGAATCCGCCCGCGAGCTTGTGTCCGGCGCATAACCGGCATGTCCGCCGCGCTCTCGACAAACCGCGCGGGCCGGCAGGCAGAATGTGAAGGGGCGGGCGACCAGGGGCGGGCCACTTTGCCTTTCACGCCCAGCCGCTGTAGCCGGTGGGAACCCAACTGCGAGGACTCCCGTGGCGCACGTGCACCCCGTCTATGCGGCGATGGAAACGACGATCTTCGAGCATATGTCGGGCCTTGCCCGGCAGCTCGGGGCGATCAACCTGGGGCAGGGCTTTCCCGACGAGCCCGGCCCGCCCGAACTGATCGCCGCCGCCGCGCGGGCGCTGGCGGAAAAGTCCAACCAGTACCCGCCCGGCGCCGGCCTGCCCGAGCTGCGCGCAGCGGTCGCGGCGTTCTACCGGCGGCGGCAGGGACTTGAGATCGCGCCTGAGGACGTGATCGTCACCTCGGGCGCGACGGAAGCCATCGCCGCCGCGATCCTCGCGCTGGTGCAGCCCGGCGACGAGGTCATCCTGTTCCAGCCCGCCTATGACGCCTATGGCCCGATGGTGCGGCGCGCGGGCGGCGTGCCTGTCTCGGTGGCACTGAGCCCGCCCGACTGGCGCTACGACGCGGCGCGGATCGAAGCCGCCGTCACCGGGCGCACCCGGCTGCTGATCCTCAACGATCCGCTCAATCCCGCGGGCACCGTCGCGAGCGAGGCGGAGCTGGCGGCGATCGCCGGAATCTGCCTGCGGCACGATCTCTGCGCGATCTGCGACGAGGTCTGGGAGGGCGTCCGCTTCGACGGCGCGCGCCACCGCTCGCTGGCGAGCCTGCCGGGCATGGCCGGCCGTGCCGTGAAGATCGGTTCGGCCGGCAAGATCTTCGGACTGACCGGCTGGAAGATCGGCTGGATGTGCGCGCGCGGCGAGATCGGCGAGATCGGCAAGGGGCTGGCGCGCGCGCATCAGTTCCTCACCTTCACCTCGCCCCCCGCGTTGCAATGGGCGGTGGCCGAAGGGCTGGCGCTGCCCGACGACTGGTTCGCCGCGCGGGACGCGGTCTGGGCCGCCTCGCGCGCGCGGTTGCGACGGGGGCTGGAAGGGGCCGGCTACCGCGTCCTGCCCAATGCGGCGACGTGGTTTCTCTGCGCCGACCTCGCCGCCTCGGGCATCGCGCTCGACGACCGCGCTTTCAGTGAGCGTGCCTTGCGTGAGGCGGGCGTCGCCTCGATCCCGGTGTCCGCGCTGTTCGAGGGTGCCGCCGCGCCGCGCCACGTCGTGCGCTTCTGCTTCACCAAGGCCGATGCCACGCTCGACGAGGCGGCGGCGCGGCTGGCGGAGTTCCGCGCCGCAAACTGATCCCCGAAGCGGCTCTACGCGTTCAGCCCGCCGTTCACGCTGATCACCTGGCCCGTGATCTTCGCCGCGCCCGGGCCGCAGAGGAACACGGTGACGGGCGCGATGTCGGCCGCCGTCGGCAGGCCGAGGCCGGCGCGCCGCGCGGCGGTTTCCAGCCGGGTCGAGCCCATGGCGGCGGCCGTGCGGCTATCGCGGACGTAGCTGGGCGAGACGGCGTGTACGCGGATGCCGTCGCGCGCGGCCTCGACGGCGAGGTTGCGCACGAAGCCGATGGTCGCGGCGCGCGCGGCGCCCACGATCGTCTGGCGCGGCGCGGCGAACCGGCCGGCGTCGGAGACGAAGGCGATCAGCGTGCCGCCGCGCGCCGCCAGATGCGGGTAGGCGGCATGCGCCAGCCGCTGGAACCACGCGGCGGACAGATCGAGGAAGGCGGCGAAGCGTTCGGGC
>JBAYPJ010000050.1:0-25533 GCA_041677785.1 Novosphingobium sp.
ATAGACCACGCCCTCGCGGAAGCCGCGGTAGATGATGTCGCCGCCGTCGTTGGCGACGGCCGGGCGCACCCGCGTCTCGATCAGTTCCCTGATCTGGTCGACCACGTCGGCATCGGCCGGATCACTGCCGATTTCGTCATCCTCGGCCGGGACGGGGATGGCGCCCGCGCCGCCGCCGACGAACAGCGGGGCGTCGGAGACGAAATGGTCGAGCAACACGGAGACCACCTGCGGCTTCAATGCGCTCCAGCCCGCGCCCTCGCCGGCCGTGACCGAGATGAAATCGCGTCCGAAGAACACGCCGGTGACGTCGCCGAGCGAGAACAGCGCTTCGGCCAGCGGCGAGGCGGCGGCCTCTTCCTCGCTGGTGAACTCGCGCGTGCCGACGGTCATCACCTGCTGGCCGGGCAGGAACTTGAGCGTCGCGGGATTGGGCGTGGCTTCGGTTTCGATGAACATGGTTGGCATGTAGGCGCTGGGGAAGGCGGGTCAAGGGCTGTCGGCGGCCCGTCGTGCCGTGCTTAGGCAGCTATCCGGCCCGATCCGATCGGCATCAGCAGCTCGGACTTCCACACCCTCACCAGGTTGCGGCCGTCGTCCTTGGCCTTGTAGAGAGCGATGTCCGCCCGCTTCATCGTGTTCTCGATCGACAGTTCATCGCTTCGTAGCATGGCGACGCCGATGCTGATCGTGAACGGCACCGGATCGTGCCCCGCCCAGTCGAATGCGAATGCCCCATCGGCGATGGTCTGCCGCAGTCGCTCGGCCAGCACTTCCGCCTCGTCGACATCGGTCATCGGCAGCAGGACGGCGAACTCCTCGCCGCCGTGACGCGCGAAGAAGTCCGCTTTGCGCAGCGTCGCCGTGCCACCAGCGGCCATCGCCTTGAGCACCACATCGCCGATCGCGTGGCCGTGGGTGTCGTTCACCGACTTGAAGCAGTCGATGTCGATCATCAGCAGCGATAGCGGATTGCCGTGGCGGTGTGCCAGCTCGACGTGCTCGGTGGCCCGTTCGTGAAACGCGCGGCGGTTGATGAGGCCGGTCAGGTCGTCGGCGGTCGCCTGCTGCTGGAGCTGGTCGATCAGGCGGGCGCGTTCGGAAATATCGCGCACCACCGCGGTGTATTCGGTGGCGCCGTCCACCTCGATCTTCGAGATCGAGATCTCGACCGGAAACTCGACGCCGTCCCGCGTGACGCCGGTGATCCTGCCGCCGCGCTCGAACATCTGGCGCGAACGGATGGGAGAGGCGTGGAACCTGCCGAAGTGGGTTTCGTGGTTCTGGTGATGCCGCCGAGGGATCAAGAGCGACAGCGGCTTGCCGATGATTTCGTCCGCGTCATATCCGAACATGTCCTCGGCGGCGGAGTTGAAGATGGTGATGATCTGTTCGCCGTCGACGCCGATGATGCCGTCGTAGGCCGACTGGATGACCGAACCCAGCCGCGAGTTGGCGACGACGAGGCTGTTTTCCAGCTCGATCTTGTCGCTCACGTCGATGCAAGTCAGCAGCACCGAGAGCGGACGCTTGGCATCGCCCATGATGGGGCAGGCCGTCACCCGCCACCAGCGCGTGGTTTCGTAAAGGTCGAACGGCTGGATGAATTCCAACGGGCTCGACGAATCGACGCATTTCCTCAGGTGCAGCTCGAATTCCTTGCGCGCGTAGCGCGGGATATATTCGCGCAGGGGACGATTGACGATGTCCTCCTTGCGCGCGCCCAGCATGTCGCAGAACTGATGGTTGCAGCTTACCACGGACACGATCCGGCCGTCGTCGATGCTGACCATGGCCACGCTCGTGGCGATGGCCTCGATGAAATCGGAAAAGGCGCTGGGGGGCAGTTGCTTCATGGCGTTGTCAATCCTGGTCTGATGTCGAAGCCGTTGAATGTATTGAGGTTAATTTGGAGTGATGGCTGCACTGGTGATTGCCGCAGGCAGCGCCGCCCGCCTGTCGGGAAGCCGGAGGGGAAATCGTCCCCTTTCGTGCCCCTTTCATGATCGCGGATTCCCAACCGTGCCTGCCCGCGATAAGGCTGGGGCGAGAAGGAGATTCATCACATGGCGCGTTCGATCATCGTAACCGGGGGATTCGGGGTTCTGGGGCGCGCGGTCGCCGAGGCGTTCGCGCGGGCGGGCGACAAGGTGGCGCGGATAGACTTCGCCGCCGGCCCGGCGGTGCCTCTCGACGGCGCGCTCGACATCGGCGGGATCGACCTGACCGACGCTCCGAAGGTCGCCGCCGCGCTCGACCATATCAGCCAGGCCCACGGCGGCATCGACGTGCTGGTCAACGTCGCCGGCGGCTTCATCTGGGAAACGCTGGAGGACGGCAGCCTCGATAGCTGGGCGAAGATGCAGGCGATGAACCTGATGACCAACGCCACCATCACCAAGCTGGCGCTGCCCGCGCTCAAGGCCGCGTCCGAGGGGCGCGTCGTCAACATCGGCGCCGGCGCGGCGATCAAGGCCGGCATGGGCATGGGCGCCTACACCGCTTCCAAGGCGGGCGTGCACCGGCTGACCGAGGCGCTGGCCGAGGAGCTTGCCGGCACCGGCGTCACCGTCAACGCCGTGTTGCCGAGCATCATCGACACCCCGACGAACCGCAAGGACATGCCCGACGCCGACATCTCGCAATGGGTGCAGCCCCAGGCGATCGCCGACGTCATCCTGTTCCTCGCCTCGTCCGCCGCGCGCGGCGTGACCGGCGCGCTGATCCCCGTGACGCGCGGCGGCTGAGGACAAACGCATGAGTGGCGTACACTACGACAGTCTGCTGTCGGTTGCCGGCCGTATCCGTCGCGGCGAGTTGACCTCGGCCGCGGTGACCGCCGAACTGCTCGATCGCATCGCCCGCCATGACGGGCGGCTAAACAGCGCGTTGCTGGTGCTGACCGGGGACGCGATGGCGCAGGCGCGGCAGGCCGATGCGGAGATCGCCGCCGGCAACTGGCGCGGGCCGCTGCACGGTGTGCCGCTTGGCATCAAGGACCTGCTCTGGACCAAGGGGCTGCCGACCACGGCCGGGATGGACGTGTTGCGCGATTTCCGCCCCGAGGAGGACGCCACCGTCGTCGCCCGCCTCAAGCAGGCGGGGGCGGTGATCATCGCCAAGCTGCATATGACCGAAGGCGCGACCTTCAACCACCACCCGGTCTTCCCGCAGCCGGTCAATCCCTGGAGCGCGGCGCATTGGACCGGCGTGTCCTCCAGCGGATCGGGCATCGCGCCGGCGGCGGGATTCTGCTTCGGTGCGATCGGGTCGGACACCGGCGGCTCGATCCGCATGCCTTCGGCGGCGAACAACCTGACCGGCATCAAGCCGACCTGGGGGCGGGTGAGCCGGCACGGGGTGATCCACCTGGCCGAGAGTCTCGACCACCTGGGGCCGATGGCGCGTTCCGCGGCGGATGCCGCGGCGATCCTCCAGGCCATCGCCGGCTGGGACCCGAAGGATACGACCACTCTCACCGATCCGGTTCCCGATTACCTTGCGCAGATCGACGGCGGCGTCTCGGGCCTGACGCTCGGCATCGACTGGACTTTCGCCGCCGGCGGCATGGCCGACGAGATCGTCGCCTCGCTGGAAAATACCCGCGCGGTGCTGGAACGCCTTGGCGTGACGGTGCGCGAGGTGGCGTTTCCCTGGGACGAGCAGGAGATGGCCGACAGCCGCACGCTGTTCGGCGCCGAGATCGCGCTGGCGCACGAGGCCTGGTTTCCGGCGCAGGCCGAACGCTACGGCGCCTGGCTGCGCGGCACGCTGCAGGATGTCGGCCAGATCCGGGGCGTCGACGTGGCACGCGGCCATATGCTGCGCGAACGTTTCCGCGGTCGGTTGCGCGCGATGTTCGCCGAGGTCGACCTGGTGCTCGTTCCGGCCCTCGGCAGACCGTTGCCGACCTGGGCGGAAATCGAGCCGATGGCGCAGGGCGAAGTGCCGATGGATGCGGACCTGATGCGCTTCACCTCTCCGTTCAATCTCGCCGGGTCGCCGACGATCACGCTGCCGGCGGGCTTCGGGGCCGATGGCCTGCCGATGGGCGTCCAGCTCGCCGGTGCATGGCTTGCCGAGCCGACGCTGATCCGCGCGGGCGCCGCCTTCCAGCGCGAAACCGACTTCCACGCGCGGCACCCGGAGCTGGAGACGGAGAAGTCGGCGTGAAAGACGGAGCGGTATTCACTGGTCCTTAATTCCAGCCGCCTCTATATCCCGCCGCGATGACCCTGCTCCAGCGCTTCTCCCGTTCGCTCGCCTGCCTGCTTCCGCTGCTGTTGCTCCCGGCCGCCGGACCCGCGCCCGCGAAGGAGCCGGTGCCCTGGCTCTACAAGAACAGCGACGTTCCGCCGGACCATGAATGGACCTTCGGCGAACTGCGCAACGGGCTGCGCTATGCGGTGCGCCAGAATGGTGTGCCGCCGGGGCAGGTTTCGATCCGCATCCGCGTCGATGCCGGCTCGCTCAACGAGCGCGACGACGAGCAGGGTTTCGCCCACCTCATCGAACACCTGCTGTTCCGCCAGTCGAAGTACCTCGGCGAAGCGCAGGCGATCCCTACCTGGCAGCGGCTCGGCGCCTCGTTCGGCAACGACACCAACGCCGAGACTTCGCCGACGCATACGGTCTATAAGCTCGACCTGCCCAACGCGACGCCGGCCTCGCTCGATGAGAGCTTCAGGCTGCTCTCGGGCATGGTTACGGCGCCGACGCTGAGCGAGGCCAACATCCGCGCCGAAGTGCCGATCGTGCTGGCCGAGCGGCGCGAACGGGGCGGTGCCGCCCAGCGCGTGCAGGAGGCGACGCGCCAGGTCTTTTACGCCGGCCAGCCGCTCGCCAACCGGCCGCCGATCGGCACCGTGGCGACGCTGGAGAACGCGCATCAGGACGCGGTGCGCGCGTTCCACGCGCGCTGGTACCGGCCGGCGAACACCGTGATCATCGTTTCGGGCGATTTCGATCCCAAGGCGAGCGCGGAACTGGTGAAGAAGTGGTTCGGCGGCTGGAAGGTTCGCGGCAAGCCGACGCCCGCGCCGAGTTTCGGCGCGCCCGCCGCGCCCGAAGGCGCCGATCCGGCCCACCCCGTCGGCGAGACCCAGGTTCTTGTCGAGCCCGATCTGCCGCGCGGCATTTCCTACGCGATCCTGCGGCCCTGGCATCAGGTGGACGATACCATCGTCTACAATCAGGGCCTGATGATCGACAGTCTGGCGCAGGCGATCATCAATCGCCGGCTGGAGGCCAAGGCGCGGGCGGGCGGCAGTTTCCTTGCCGCCCAGGTGAGCCAGGACGACGTCAGCCGCTCGGTCGACGGTACGTTCGTGGCGGTGACGCCGCTGACCGAGGACTGGCGCTCGGCGCTGCGGGACGTGCGCGCGGTGATCGCCGATGCGCTCGCCACGCCGCCCTCCCAGGACGAGATCGACCGCGAGGTTGCGGAGATGGAAGTCGCCTTCCAGTCGCCGGTCGAGCAGCGACGGCTGTTGCCGGGCTCGAAAGTGGCGGACGATCTGGTCACCGCGCTCGACATCCGCGAGACCGTCGCCGCGCCCGAGGTGGTGCTCGACATCTTCCAGAAGTCCACACCGCTGTTCACGCCCGAGGCGGTGCTCAAGCACACGCGCGCGCTGTTCACCGGCACGGTCGAGCGCGCGGTGCTGGTGACGCCGAATGCAGGGGAGGCCGACAGCGCGGCCCTGCGTCAGGCGCTGCTGGCGCCGGTCACGGCCGATTCCAGCGCGCGCCTCACCAGCAAGCCGATCCGTTTCGACGAGATGCCGCCGATCGGCCAGCCCGGGCGCATCACCGGGCTTTCGCCGACCGGCCTGCTCGGCATCGAGCAGGTCGAGTTCGCCAACGGCGTCAAGGTGCTGATCTGGCCGACGCAGGACGAGCCGGGCCGGGTCGCGGTCAAGGTCCGTTTCGGCGGCGGCTATCGCAGCTTCACCGAGGCTGACGCGCCCTATATCGCGCTGGGCCAGATGGCCCTCGTCGGTTCGGGCGAGGGTACGCTCGGCCAGGAGGAACTGGACCGTATCTCGACCGGCCGCAAGATGGGCTTCGACTTCACGATCGAGGACGGGGCCTTCGAATTCTCGGCCGACACGCGGCCCGCCGATCTCGACGACCAGCTCTATCTCTTCGCCGCCAAGTTCGCGATGCCGCGCTGGGATGCCAATCCCGTGCTGCGGGCCAAGGCGGCGGCGCGGCTGCAGTATGAGACTTATGCCACCTCGCCGCAGGGCGTGCTCGAGCGCGATCTCAAGTATCTCCAGCGCGACCGCGATCCGCGTTTCCGCACGCCCTCGCCGGCGGAGCTGGAGCGGACCACGCCCGAAGGGTTCCGCAAGGTCTGGGCGCGCGCGCTCGCCAACGGGCCGATCGAGGTCCAGGTCTATGGCGACTTCGAACGCATCGCCACGCTGGCGGCGCTGCAGCGCACTTTCGGCGCGCTGCCGCCGCGTCCGCCGCTGCCGAAAACCATCGCGCCCGCCACGGCGCGTTTCCCGGCGGCCAGCGTTGATCCTGTCGTCCTGACCCATCGCGGCGATGCCAACCAGGCGGCGGCGGTGATTTCCTGGCCGACCGGCGGCGGTTCGATCGGTATCGCCGAATCGCGCCAGCTCGAGCTGCTGACGCAGTTATTCACCAACCGGCTGATGGATGCGATGCGCGAGAAGCTGGGCGCGAGCTATGCGCCCTATGTCTATTCCACCTGGCCGCTGGATCTCGACAGCGGCGGTTCGATCACCGCCATGGCGCAGCTGCAGCCCGATGCGGTGCCGAGCTTCTTCACCACGGCCCAGGAAATCGCCGCGGACCTGATCGCCCGGCCGGTCACCGCCGACGAGCTTGAGCGCGTGGTCGAGCCGATGCGGCAGCGCGTGACCCGTGCGTCGACCAGCGCGGCCTTCTTCATGTACCAGCTCGAAGGGGCGACGGCCGATCCCGCGCGCATCGGGTCCATCCGCACGATCCTGAGAGATTACACGGTGACCACGCCCCAGCAGATGCAGGCGCTTGCCACGCGTTATCTGGCTCCCGGCAAGAGTTGGCGGCTGGCGGTGCTTCCGCAGGAAGTCACCGGCGCGCAGCCGACGCCGGCGGTACGCTGACGAACCGGCCGATTACAGTAGTCGGAAATCCAGCTTTTGCAATTGGCGGGTGGCGGGAGTATTGCCCGCTCCTTGCATCTGGAATTTGCATTTAGGAGTTGATCGACGTGGCGAGTAATTGGACCCCTGACGGCTGGAAGGCGTTCGAGGCGCGGCATCTGCCGGCCTACGGCGATTCCCCGAAACTGAGCGAGGTCGAGGCGACCCTCGCGAAGTTTCCGCCGCTGGTCTTCGCCGGCGAGGCGCGCGCGCTGAAGGACGACTTGGCCGAAGTCGCCGCCGGACGGGGTTTCCTGCTCCAGGGCGGCGACTGCGCCGAAAGCTTCGCCGAGTTCCATCCGGACAACATCCGCGACACCTTCCGCGTGCTGCTGCAGATGGCGGTGGTGCTGACCTTCGCCAGCAAGCAGCCGGTGGTGAAGGTCGGCCGCATGGCCGGCCAGTTCGCCAAGCCGCGTTCCGCGCCGGTGGAGACGGTGGGCGATCAGGAACTGCCCAGCTACCTGGGCGACATCATCAACGGCATCGAGTTCGACGAGGCAACGCGTCGGAACGATCCCGAGCGGATGCTGCGCGCCTACAGCCAGTCGGCGGCGACGCTGAACCTGATCCGCGCCTTCGCGCATGGCGGCTACGCCAATCTGCGCCAGGTCCACAAATGGACGCTGGACCATATCGGCCGCAGTCCCTGGGCCAAGAAGTTCTCCGACACCGCCGACCGCATCAGCGAGGCGCTGGACTTCATGGCCGCCTGTGGGATCAATCCCGAGACGGTGCCGCAGCTCCAGGGCACGAACTTCTACACCAGCCACGAGGCGCTGCTGCTGCCCTACGAGCAGGCGCTGACCCGCCGCGATTCGCTGACGGGCGACTGGTACGACTGTTCCGGCCACATGCTGTGGATCGGCGACCGCACGCGCTTCGAGGGTTCGGCGCACGTCGAGTTCCTGCGCGGCGTCGGCAATCCGATCGGCATGAAGTGCGGGCCGAGCCTTGAGCCCGACACCCTGCTGCGCATGCTCGATGTGCTCAACCCCGCGCGCGAGCCGGGACGGATGACGCTGATCAGCCGCTTCGGCCACGAAAAGGTCGAGGAAGGTCTGCCCAGGCTGGTCCGCGCGGTGAAGCGGGAAGGGCATCCGGTGGTCTGGTCCTGCGATCCGATGCACGGCAACGTGATCAAGTCGGAGAGCGGTTTCAAGACGCGACCGTTCGAGCGGATCCTTGCGGAAGTGCGCGGGTTCTTCGCGGTCCACCGGGCCGAGGGTACCCATGCGGGCGGCATCCATATCGAGATGACCGGGCAAGACGTGACCGAGTGCACGGGCGGCGCCGTCGCCATCACCGACGAGGCGCTGGCCGACCGTTACCACACGCATTGCGACCCGCGGCTCAATGCGGCGCAGTCGATCGAGCTGGCGTTCCTGCTCGCCGACATGCTGAACCTCGAAGCGACCGACGGCACCAGGCAGGCCGCCTAGCCCTCGTTCGGCTCGGCCGAACCGGACGAAGGCCCGCTCCGGCACATTTTCGGGAGCCTGACGCGCGCCTGCGTGTTAGGCTCCCATGGTCGGAGTTGCGATCCGGGAGGAGACGCAGGCGAGGGCTCGGCTCTCGGCCCGCTATCGTGCGGTGCGCGCGTTGAGCGAGAGGCTGGTCGCGCCGTTGTCCGATGCCGACGCCACGCTGCAGTCGATGCCCGACGCTTCCCCGGCGAAATGGCACCTGGCGCATACGACCTGGTTCTTCGAAACGTTCCTGCTGCGCGATCACCTGCCGGGCTATCGGCTGTTCGACGCGCGCTGGCCCTATCTGTTCAACTCCTATTACGAGGCGGAAGGCCCCCGGCATCCGCGCGCCGCGCGTGGCCTGCTGGCGCGGCCGGCGCTGGCAGAGGTGCTGGCCTGGCGCGCCTACGTCGACGATGCCATGGAAACCCTGCTGGCGCGCGCGGAGCTTGCCGGGCTGGTGGCGCTGGGGCTCGCGCACGAGCAGCAGCACCAGGAACTGCTGCTGACCGACATCAAGCATGCGCTGTGGAGCAACCCGCTGGGGCCGGCCTATGCCGAACCGCACGCCCGCGCGGACAGGCGCGCTTTCGGCGGTCGCGGCTGGCGCGACTATCCCGGCGGCATTGCCCGCATCGGCCATGCCGGCACGGAATTCGCCTTCGACAACGAGGGACCAGCCCATCGCGTGCTGCTGGAACCGTTCGCGCTGGCGACGCGTCTGGTGGCCAACGCCGAATGGGATGCCTTCATTGCCGACGGCGGCTATCGCATGCCGGCGCTCTGGCTGTCCGACGGCTGGGCCTGGGTGCAGCAAGAAGGGATCGCGGCCCCGCTCTACTGGCGCGAGGGCGAGGCGTTCACCCATGCCGGCTGGCAGGCACGCGATCCCGATGCGCCGGTGACGCACATCTCCTATTTCGAAGCCGACGCCTTCGCCACCTGGGCCGGCTGCCGGTTGCCGACCGAGTTCGAATGGGAAGCCGCCGCGCGGGACGAGGACGCCGGCGGTGGCAACCAGCTTGACGGGCCGGCCGCGATCGCCCCCGCCGGTCGCGCGGGACTGTTCGGCGACTGCTGGCAATGGACCCGCTCGGCATACCTGCCGTTCCCCCGATTCCGCCCGGCTCAAGGCGCGGTGAGCGAATACAACGGCAAGTTCATGAACGGCCAGTTCGTGCTCAAGGGCGCGAGCTGCGCGACGCCGCGCGGCCATTCGCGGGCGAGCTACCGCAACTTCTTCTACCCCCATCAGCGCTGGCAGTTCACCGGCCTGCGCCTGGCCAGGGACGTCTAGCCATGGCGACGCAGCTTGAAGGCACCCTCGTCGAACTTGCCGCCGACCGCCTGCAAGACCAGTTCCGCGTCGATGTGCTGACCGGCCTCGCCCAGCCGCAGAAGACCGTGCCGGCGCGCTGGTTCTACGATCGTCGCGGCAGCGAGCTGTTCGACGAGATCACCCGCCTGCCCGAATACTACCCGACCCGGGCCGAGATCGCGATCCTGGCCGAGCGCTGCGGTCAGATCGCGGCGGCCGTGGGCAAGGGGCGGGTTGTCGTCGAGTTCGGGGCGGGCAGCGCCGCCAAGACGCCGCTGCTGCTCGATTGCATCGCGCCCGCCGGCTATCTGCCTGTCGACATCTCGGGCGCATATCTGCGCGATTCCTGCGCGGCGCTGGCCAGCCGCTATCCGGGTCTGCCGATCGCTCCCGTCGAAGGCGATTTCACCCATGCCATGACCCTGCCCGACGCGGTGCGCAAAAGGCCGGTGCTGGGCTTTTTCCCGGGCTCGACGATCGGCAACTTCGCGGCCGCCGCGGCGGTCGACCTGCTGCGGGCGATGCGCGCCACGCTGGGCGAGGGGAGCATGCTGCTGATCGGCATGGACCTGATCAAGCAGCCTTCCGTCCTGACTGCGGCCTACGACGATACGGCCGGCGTGACCGCCGCGTTCAACCGCAACCTCGCCGAGCGGATCAACCGCGAACTGGACGGCACGATCCCGCTGGAGGCGTTGGATCACAAGGCGGTGTGGAACGCTGGCCGGGCCCGCATCGAGATGCACCTCGAAGCGCGGCGCGACATCGCCTTTCGCGTCGCGGGCCGGGACTTCGCCATGCGCGCGGGCGAGACGATTCACACCGAGAACAGCCACAAGTACGACCTGCGCAGCGCGACGCAGTTGCTGCTTGCCGGGCATTGGCAGCCGTTCGCGCACTACACCGACAGCGAGCAGCGCTTCATGGTGATGCTGTGCCGGGCCAGCGCCGATGCCGTCACCGCCTGACTGCGGGTCCCGGTTGTCTTCGCGGCGAAGCCCGGCGACTATGCGAGGGCGACTCAGCCGATCGATTGCGGCGGCGATGGATCGGGCCCGCCAGCGCGGAGAAGGAAGGCGGCGATGGATTTGGCGAAATACGGTCCCTGGGCCCTGATCGTCGGAGGCTCGGAAGGCGTGGGCGCGGCGTTTGCGCGGATGCTGGCGGCGGACGGTTTCAAGCTTGTGCTGGTGGCGCGCAAGCCCGCGCCGCTCGCAGCGCTTGCCGCCGAACTGCGCGGCGGCGGCGTGGAGGTGCGCACGCTTTCGGCCGACCTCGGCAGGCCGGACGCGCTCGACAGGGTGCGCACCGTCACCGACGATATCGAGGTCGGCCTGCTGATCTACAACGCCGGCGCGAACGACACGCGTGGCAACTTCCTGGAATTGCCGCGCGAGGTGCCGGATGCGGTTATCGCCGTCAACGTGCTGGGCCAGACCAACTTCGCGCGGCACTACGGCGTGCCGATGTGCCGGCGCGGGCGCGGCGGGATCATCCTGACGGGTTCGCTCGGCGGCTACATGGGTTCGCCGACGCTGGCGGCCTACACCGCGTCCAAGGCCTTCAGCCGCATCTTCACCGAGGCGCTCTGGGCGGAATGCCAGCCGTTCGGGGTCGACGTGCTCCACCTCAACATCGGCTTCACGGCGACGCCGGCCATGGCGCGGCTGGGGATGCCGGTCGATCTGGCGGAGCTGCCCGAGACGGTCGCCCGCGAGGGGTTGGAGAACATCGCCAACGGCCCGGTCTGGATCGTCAGCACCCCCGGCAATGTCGAGCGGGTGCGGCTGATCTCGGCCATCGAGAATCGCGCGGACCTGGTGCGCGCCCACGCGATCCGGCCGCGCGAGGAGACCGCCGCGGCCGCCGCCGAGCAGAAGGCGCTTGCCGGCGATGGTTGAGGGGTTCGGTCTTTCCGGCAGGCTGGCCGTCGTCACCGGCGGCGCGAGTGGGATCGGTGCGGGCATCGCCGATCTGCTGGCCGAAGCCGGCGCCAAGGTGGTGATCGCCGATATCGACGCCGCGCGGGCGGGCGCGCAGGCGGCGGCGCTGATGGCATCGGGCCACCGGGCGGCGGCGGTGAAGCTCGATCTTGCCGACGAGGCGTCCGTCCTGGCCGCCTGCGCGGACATCGTGGCGAATCACGGCACCCCCTGGGTGCTGGTCAACAACGCGGGGCTGCAGCACCGGGAGCTGCTGCTGGAAGGCAGCCTTGCGCACTGGGAGCGGAACAACGCGGTCAACGCACGCGGGCCCTTCCTGATGACGCGCGAGATCGGCCGGGCAATGGTGGCGCAAGGGGAGGGCGGGCGCATCGTCAACGTCGCCAGTTCGGGGCTGATCGGCCAGATGGTCCACGGGCTGGCCGCCTATCTTGCGTCAAAGGGCGCGCTGGCGGCCTTGACCCAGGCCAGCGCGATGGAACTGGCCGAACACGGCATCACGGTGAACACCGTCCTGCCCGGCGGCGTCGGCACGCCGGGGGCGATCGGGGCCGAAGGCCCGCCGCCGGTCGGGCCGGGCAACCGCCGCCCGCCGCTGGGCATGTGCGAGCCGCGCGACATCGCCACGGCCGTGCTCTATTTCGCGGCGCCTGCGGCGCGCTACGTCACCAACCAGACGCTGTGCGTCGACGCCGGCTTCTCGATCACCTGAACGCAAGGGGTTTGCAAAGGATATAACCGCCCAAAAAAGGGCCGCGATGGCGCGGCCCCTTTCGGTATCGGCTTACTTCGGCGGCATCCGGATCGCGCCGTCGAGGCGGATAAGCTGGCCGTTGAAATAGGTATTGCGCACCAGCTCCATGACGAGGCTGGCGAATTCCTCGGGCTTGCCGAGGCGCTTGGGGAAGGGCACCGCCTTGCCCAGACCCTCGAACACCGCCTCGTTCATTTCCTTGACCTTGAGCATCGGCGGGGTGGCGAACGTGCCCGGCAGAATGGCGTTGACGCGGATGCCGAGGTCCATGAGGTCGCGCGCCATCGGCAGCACCATGGCGTTCACCGCGCCCTTGCCCCCGCCGTAGGCGACCTGGCCGACCTGGCCGTCCTGCGAGGCGGCCGAGGAGGTGAAGACGATCAGGCCGCGCTCGCCGTCGTCGTTGAGCGGCTCGGAATTGGCCATGCCCAGCGCCGCGATCGAGGCGACGCGATAGCTGGCGGTGAAGATGCCTTCGGCCGACCTGGCGATCTGCTCGGTCGCGGTGCGCTTGTAGCCGCCGGTCTTCTTGTCGAACGAGATCGTCTTGCCGCCACCGGCGACGACCGCGCAGTGCACCACCACGCGCTCCTGCCCGTTGGCCGCGCGCGCCTTGGCGAAGCCGGCTTCGACGCTGGCTTCGTCCATGATGTTGACGTTGCAGAAGACGCCGCCGATTTCCTTGGCGAAGGCTTCGCCGGCTTCCTCGTTGATGTCGAAGATGGCGACCTTGACGCCCGCGGCGGCAAGCGCCTCCGCGCTGGCGCGGCCGAGGCCCGAGGCGCCGCCGGTGACGACGGCGGCGATGGAATTGTCGATCTTCATGGGCAAACCTCCCGGTTTCTAGGCGAATCAAAGCTGCCGACGCGACTAGCTCATGGTGCGGGCCCTGTCGAAGATTTCGGGACTTTCATCGCCGGGGCGGGGGCTGACAGTGCCGCGGCATGCCGCTAAGGGCGCGGCATGACTGACCGCGCCAAGATCCGCAATTTCTCGATCATCGCCCACATCGACCACGGCAAGTCGACGCTGGCCGATCGGCTGATCCAATTCACCGGCGGCCTGAGCGAGCGCGAGATGAGCGCGCAGGTGCTCGACAACATGGACATCGAGCGCGAGCGCGGGATCACGATCAAGGCGCAGACGGTGCGCCTGAAATACCAGGCGCGCGACGGCGGGACCTATGAGCTGAACCTCATGGACACGCCCGGCCACGTCGATTTCGCCTACGAAGTGAGCCGCAGCCTCGCCGCCTGCGAGGGCGCGCTGCTCGTCGTCGACGCGGCGCAGGGGGTGGAGGCGCAGACGCTCGCCAACGTCTACCAGTCGATCGAGCACGACCACGAGATCGTCCCCGTCATCAACAAGATCGACCTGCCCGCCGCCGAGCCCGAGAAGGTCCGTGCCGAGATCGAGGAGATCATCGGCATCGACGCCAGCGACGCCGTGCTCACCAGTGCCAAGTCGGGCATCGGCATCGAGGACGTGCTCGAGGCGGTCGTCACCAGGATTCCGCCGCCGCAGGGGGAAGAGGCCGCGCCGCTCAAGGCCATGCTCGTCGATTCCTGGTATGACCCCTACCTCGGCGTCGTCATTCTCGTGCGCGTGATCGACGGCACGATCAGGAAGGGCCTCCAGGTCAGGTTCATGGCCGGCGGCACCGAGCACCTGATCGACCGCGTCGGCTGCTTCACCCCCAAGATCGAGCAGCTCCCCGCGCTGGGTCCCGGCGAGATCGGCTTCATCACCGCGCAGATCAAGGACGTGGCGCAGGCGCGCGTCGGCGACACGATCACCACGGTCAAGGGCGGGGCCTCCGAGCCGCTGCCGGGCTTCAAGGAAGTCCAGCCGGTGGTGTTCTGCGGGCTGTTCCCGACCGACGCCGCCGATTTCGAGAAGCTGCGCGAATCCATCGCCAAGCTGCGGCTCAACGACGCCAGCTTCAGCTTCGAGATGGAGACGAGCGCGGCGCTGGGCTTCGGTTTCCGTTGCGGTTTCCTCGGCCTGCTCCACCTCGAGATCATCCAGGAGCGCCTCAGCCGCGAATACGACCTCGACCTCATCACCACCGCCCCGTCGGTGGTCTATCGCCTGACGATGACCGACGGCACCACGCGCGAGCTGCACAATCCGGCCGACATGCCCGACCCGGTGAAGATCGCCGAGATGGAGGAGCCCTGGATCAAGGCGACGATCTACACGCCCGACGAATATCTGGGCGCCATCCTCAAGCTCTGCCAGGACCGGCGCGGCATCCAGATCGGCCTCACCTATGTCGGCGGCCGCGCGCAGGTGACATACGAGCTGCCGCTGAACGAGGTGGTGTTCGATTTCTACGACCGCCTGAAATCGATCAGCCGCGGCTACGCCAGCTTCGACTACGAGCAGATCGGTCTGCGCCAGGGCGACCTCGTCAAGATGAACATCCTGGTCAACAACGAGCCGGTCGACGCGCTTTCGATGATCGTCCACCGCAGCCAGGCCGAAGGCCGCGGCCGCCATCTCGTCGAGCGGCTCAAGGACCTGATCCCGCGCCACATGTTCAAGATCCCCATCCAGGCGGCGATCGGCGCCAAGGTGATCGCGCGCGAGACGATTAGCGCCCTGCGCAAGGACGTGACCGCCAAGTGCTATGGCGGCGACATCACGCGCAAGAAGAAGCTGCTGGAGAAGCAGAAGGAAGGCAAGAAGCGGATGCGCGAGTACGGCAACGTGCAGATCCCGCAGGAAGCGTTCATCGCGGCTCTCAAGATGGGCGAGGAGTGAACGAACTCTGCCGTTCCGCCGCGCCCCTGTTGCCCGTCAGACGAAACTGTAAGGATCGATGTCCACGCTCACCCGCACGCCTTGCGGGAAGTCGAACCGGCCCAGCCATTCGCCGATGATCTTCTGCACTTCGGCCGAGCGCCGGGCGTTCACCAGCAGGCGGTAGCGGTAGCGTCCGCGCAGCAGCGCCATCGGCGCCGGGGCGGGGCCGAGGATCGCCACGTCGGGATGGTCCGGCCGCGCGCCGCCGATGGCGCGGGCGGCGTCGCGGGCCTCGGCTTCGTTTTCGGACGAGACGATGATCGCGGCCCAGCGGCCGAAGGGCGGGGCGCCGGCCTCGCGGCGGGCCTCGGTCTCGGCGGCGTAGAAGGCATCGCGGTCGCCGGCCGCCAGCGCGGCGATGACGACGGCTTCGGGATGGCGCGTCTGGATCAGCACTTCGCCCGGCTTCTCGCCGCGCCCCGCGCGCCCCGCCACTTGCGCGACCTGCTGGTAGGTGCGCTCTGCCGCGCGCAGGTCACCGCCTTCGAGGCCGAGGTCGGCGTCGACCACGCCCACCAGCGTCAGTTCGGGGAAGTGGTAGCCCTTGGTGACGAGCTGGGTGCCGACGATGACGTCGACCAGCTTGCCCTCGGCCGCGGCGACGAATTCGGCGACCTTGTCGGGGGTGTTGAGCGTGTCCGAAGTGACGACGGCGACGCGCGCCTCGGGCATCAGCTCGGCCACCTCGTCGGCGATGCGCTCGACGCCGGGGCCGCAGGCGACGAGGCAGTCGGGCGTGCCGCATTCGGGGCAGGCTTCGGGCACCGGCACCTCATGCCCGCAATGGTGGCAGGCGAGCCGGCGCGACAGGCGGTGCTCGACCAGCCAGGCGGTGCAGTTGGGGCACTGGAAGCGATAGCCGCAATGGCGGCACAGCGTCAGCGGCGCATAGCCGCGGCGGTTGAGGAACAGCAGCGACTGTTCGCCCCGGCTCAGCCGTTCGCGCATCTCGGCGACGAGCCGCGGGGCGAGCCAGCGGCCGCGCTCGGGCTGTTCGCCGCGCAGGTCGACCAGCGAGATTTCGGGCAGCCTGGCTCCGCCGAAGCGATCCGGCAGGGCGATGCGCCGGTACACCCCGATCTCGGCCAGGTGCATCGATTCGAGCGTCGGCGTGGCGCTGGCGAGGATCACCGGAACGCCCTCGAATCGGGCGCGGATCACGGCCACGTCGCGGGCGTTGTAGCGCACGCCGTCGTCCTGCTTGAACGAAGTTTCGTGCGCTTCGTCCACCACGATGAGGCCCAGGTCGCGGTAGGGCAGGAACAGCGCCGAGCGGGCGCCGACCACCACTTGCGCCTCTCCCGAGACGATCGCCCGCCAGGCCCGCCGCCGCTCGCTGGCCTTGAGCGACGAGTGCCAGAGCACCGGCGACACGCCGAAACGCGCCTCGAAACGGCGCAGGAAATTCTCGGTAAGCGCGATTTCGGGCAGCAATGTTAACACCTGCCGCTGCTGCCGCAATGCTGCCGCGATCGCCTCGAAATAAACTTCGGTCTTGCCCGAGCCGGTCACGCCGTCGAGCAGGAACGGGGCGAAGCCGCCGGCCTCCACCGCGGCGACGAAAGTGTCGGCCGCAGCCTGCTGGTCGCCGGCGAGAACGGGCACCGCGAAGTCCGCGCGGGCGCGGGGGTAGGGGCGGTCGATATCCACCGTCACCGGCTCGAGCAGCCCCGCGCCGACCATGCCGCGCAGCACGCCTTCGGAGACCCCGGCGATCCCGGCCAGTTCGCGGATGGTCGCCTGCTCGCCCTGCAGCGCATCGAGCGCGGCGGCGCGCTGGGGCGTGAGGCGGCCGGGTTCGGCGCCGGTCAGCCGGTATTCGGTCGTCGTGCCGCCGCCGCGCAGCGCCGCGCTGCTGCCCAGCGCCATGCGCGCCACGGCCGCGACGGGGGCGACGTAATAGTCCGCCGCCCATTCGATCAGCCGCCGCAGCGGCGCGGGCAGCGGCGGCACGGGCAGCGCGGCGATCAGCGGCCTGAGCTTGCTGTCGGGCACGTCGCGCGCGGGCAGGCGTTCCGCTTCCCAGACCACCCCGACGATCTGGCGCGGGCCGAGCGGCGCGACCACGACCGAGCCCGGCTCTATCGCCATGCCTTCGGGAACGCGGTAATCCAGCGCGCCGAGCGCGGCATTGAATACGAGGAGTCGGGCGCGATTCATGGCGGGGGTATAGCCATTCATCCCGGATATAGGGACCCGCTCGAAGAATGCCGGCCGGAGAATCGACCGTCGGAAAACCAAGGGGAAAGTCCAATGACGCAAATCCGAAACGATATGCCGGCTGGATGCGATACCGTTGACCGCCGCCGGCTGCTGGCCGGGGCGCTGGCCGCCGCGGCGCTGCCGCTCATGCCGCGGGCGGCTCTGGCGGAAAGCCCCGCGGCCGACCCGGCGCGCGAAGCGGTGCGCCACCTGATGGTGCTGGCGACCAAGGCCGCGCTGATCCGGCTCGGCCAGCCCAACGGTTTCCTTACCAGCACGGTCGCGCGCTTCGGCCTGCCGGTGCTGTTCACCAAGGGCGGGGCCGCCGCCGTCGCGCCGCTGTCCGACCGCGCTTTTCGCGAACTGCTGATCCAGCGGTTGAACCTGATTGCGGAAGCGGGCGCGCGCGGCGCCGTGCCGGCGATGGCCGAAGCCTCGCGCAAGCTGCCGATCGTCGATGCCGCCGCCATCCTGCACGGCCGTCCCACCGCGGCAACCAGCGCGCTGCGGCTCGAGATGGGCTCGGGCCTCGTCAACGCGCTGCGCGTGCCGCTGGAGCAGGCGCTGGTCGCGGCGCAGGACCCGACGATCGTGCAGGCGGTCGCGGCGCTGCCCGGGGTGACGCTGGGCGACGTCGCGCACGCCATCGCGCTCTCCGCCGACAACGGCATCTGGTACGAGATCGGCGCGGCCGAGGCGAGCATCCGCGCTGATCCGGCGGCGACCGGGGATGGGGTGCTGATCGCGGCGCTGTCATCGCGCGCGAACGCTGGTCCTGCGGCGCAGCCCAGCCTATAGCAGCGCGGAATCGCCCGCAGGAGCCGCCATGAAGTTCTTCGTCGACACAGCCGACACCCAGGAAATCGCCGACCTTGCCGAAACCGGCCTGCTCGACGGCGTCACCACCAACCCCTCGCTGATCCAGAAGGCGGGCCGCGAATTTCTGGAAGTGACGAAGGAAATCTGCGCGCTGGTCCACGGGCCGGTCAGCGCGGAGGTCGTCGCGCTCGACCACGCCGGCATGATGCGCGAGGCCGAAGTGCTGCGCCGCATCGCCGACAACGTCTGCATCAAGGTGCCGCTGACGATCGACGGCCTCAAGACCTGCCGCAAGCTCACCGCCGACGGCACGATGGTCAACGTGACGCTGTGCTTCTCGGCCAACCAGGCGCTGCTCGCGGCCAAGGCGGGGGCGACTTTCGTTTCGCCCTTCGTCGGCCGGCACGACGATAACGGCTTCGACGGTATGGCGCTGATCGACGACATCCGCCTGATCTACGACAACTACGCCTTCGCCACCGAGATCCTCGTCGCCAGCATCCGCCATCCGATCCATGTGCTGCAGAGCGCGAAGATCGGCGCCGACGTTGCGACGATGCCGCCGGCGGTGATCCGCTCGCTGTTCAAGCACGTGCTCACCGAGAAGGGCATCGAGGGCTTCCTGGCCGACTGGGCCAAGACGGGGCAGTCGATTTGATTCGCGCGTCGTCCCGGGCTTGACCCGGGACCGCTGGCGGCTTGGCCGGACCCGGAAGCCAGCGATCCCCGCTTGCGCGGGGATGACGTGTTGGCCATTGAGCTTGGATCATGTCCGACGAATCCCCCGCAGACCGCTTCAAGACCGTGCTCGCCGGCGCCTCGCGCGCGCTGGCGCATGAGCCGGAGATCGAGGTCAACTGGACGGCCGACACGCCCAGCCAGGCGGGCCACAGCTTCCGGGTGCCGATGCCCGGCCGCAGCCTGCCGCGCGCCGCGGCGATGGAGGCGCGGGGCTTTGCCGATTCCTTCGCGCTGAAGCTGCGGCATCATAACGAGGCGCTGCACGGCCGCCACGCGCCGGTGGAGCCGGTCGCGCGCGCCTGCTACGATGCGGCCGAGCTGGTGCGTTACGAGGCGCTGGGCGCTAACGCCTATGCCGGCATCCGCGAAAATCTCGACGCGGCGACGACGATACGGATAGCCTCCGACCCGATCACCCGCGCCGCCAGCGCCGATGACGTGCCCGTCCAGGCCGCGCTGGCCCTGCTGCTGCGCGAGCGGCTGACCGGCCAGCCGATCCCGCCCGCCGCCAGCGCCGGCGTGGAGATGGTCCGCGACTGGATCGAGGAGCGCGCCGGCGACGATTTCGCCCGGCTCGCCGAATCGATCGACGACCAGAAGGCCTTTCAGGCGCTCTCGCTCGACATGCTCCAGCACCTCGAGCTTATCCGCGTCGAGCCGCAGGACATGCAGCCCGACGACGCCGACGACATGGACGGCGACGAGGAGACCGAGGAGGACGAGAGCGGCGACAGCTCGGGCGAGGAGCAGCAACCCAGCGAGATGGCCGCCGAGGCCACCGAAGGCGACGACCAGGGAGACAGCGACAGCGAGGTCGAATCGGCCGACGACATGGAGGAAGCCGACAGCGGCGAGGAGGGCGAGGAAGGCATGCTGCCGGTCCGTCCGAACCGCCCCTGGACCGACATTCCGGCGAGTTTCGACTACAAGGTCTATACCGAGCAGTTCGACGAGGTGGTGGGCGCCGCCGACCTCTGCGACGAGGAGGAGCTGACCCGGCTGCGCGCCTATCTCGACGCGCAGTTGAAGGGCCTGCAGGGGATCGTCACCAAGCTGGCCAACCGGCTGCAGCGCCGCCTGATGGCGCAGCAGAACCGAAGCTGGGACTTCGACCAGGAGGAAGGCCTGCTCGACGCCGCGCGGCTGGCGCGTGTCGTCGTCTCGCCCGGCCAGTCGCTGTCCTACAAGGTCGAGCGCGACGTCGAGTTCAAGGACACGATCGTCACGCTGCTGATCGACAATTCGGGCTCGATGCGCGGGCGGCCGATCTCGATCGCGGCGATCAGCGCCGACGTGCTGGCGCGCACGCTGGAACGCTGCGGCGTCAAGACCGAGATCCTGGGCTTCACCACGCGCGCCTGGAAAGGCGGCCAGAGCCGCGAGGCCTGGCTGGCGGGCGGCAAGCCGCAGCATCCGGGCCGGCTCAACGACCTGCGCCACATCGTCTACAAGAAGGCCGACGAACCCTGGCGCCGTGCCCGCCGCAACCTCGGCCTGATGATGCGCGAGGGGCTGCTCAAGGAGAACATCGACGGCGAGGCGCTGCTCTGGGCGCACAGCCGGCTGCTGGCCCGGCCGGAGGACCGCCGCATCCTGATGGTCATCTCCGACGGCGCGCCGGTGGACGATTCGACGCTGAGCGTGAACAGCGCCGGCTATCTGGAGGCGCACTTGCGCAAGGTGATCGAATGGATCGAGCGCCAGTCGCCGGTGCAGCTCGTCGCCATCGGCATCGGCCACGACGTGACCCGCTATTACCGTCGCGCGGTGACGATCATGGACGTGGAGCAACTGGGCGGAACGATGATCGAGCAGCTTGCGGGGCTGTTCGAGGACGATTGAGCGCGTTGGCCGGGGCTCGACCCGGGGCCGCCGGCGGCCGGTCGAGCCTTGTGGCCGGCAATCCTCGCGACGGCGTTGCCCGATCATATGAAGTAAGATAAAGTATGACGTATGGGTAAGCTCGAACGCATCACCGTCACTATGCCCGAAGAAATGGCGGCCAAACTGCGCGCCGCCGTCGCATCCGGCGAATACGCCACCACCAGCGAGATCGTCCGCGAGGCGCTGCGCGACTGGAGCGACGAGCAGGAGCGCAAGGAAGCGGCGCTGGCCAGGCTGCGCGCGATGATCGACGAGGCGGACGCCGGGCCGAGCTATCCGGCCGAGCAGGTTTTCGCGGAAATCCGGGCGCTCGTGGCGGAGCAGGCTACCCAGTATCGCAGCGGCGACAAATAGTGCGGCTTGAAATCAAGCATGCCGCGCGGATCGATTTGCGCGACATTGCGACATATATCGCACGGGACAACCCGGGACGTTCCGAAAGCTTCGTCGAGGAGCTTATCGCGAGGATCGAGACGGTCGCGGCACGACCATCGAGCTTTCCGGCACGCAACGAATGGGGTGAGGGCATTCGCTCGGCGCTGCATGGCAGGTACGTGATCGTTTTCCGCGTCGGTGACGACCTTGTCGAAATCCTGCGAATTCTGCATGGCGCTCGGGACATCAACAGCCTGCTTGAACCTTGATTGCATGAAAGTTTCCGAAGCCGTCGCCAGCCGCCGTTCGATCCGCGCGTTCCTTGACGTCCCGGTCGAACCGGCTGTGCTGCGCCGCGTCCTCGATCGCGCCCGGCGTGCGCCGTCGGGCGGCAACGTCCAGCCGTGGAACGCGGTCGTCCTTGCCGGCGCGCCGCTGGCCCGGCTCGTGGCGGCGGTCGCGGGGGCGCTGCCGCAGGGGCGCTCGGCCCGTTCCGCCGAGTACGACATCTATCCGCCCGCGCTCGCCGGCGCCTATGAGGAGCGCCGGGTCGGGGTGGGCGAGGCGATGTATGCCGCGCTCGGCATCGCGCGCGAGGACAAGGCGGGGCGGCTCGGGCAGTTCGCGGAGAACTTCCGCGCGTTCGGCGCGCCGGTGCTGATGCTGGTGCACACGCCGCGCTATATGGGACCGCCGCAGTGGTCCGACGTCGGCATGTGGCTGCAGACCGTCATGCTGCTGCTGCGCGAGGAGGGGCTCGATTCCTGCCCGCAGGAGAGCTGGGCGATGTATGCGCGGCAGGTGCGGGAATGCGCGGCCATTCCGGACGACCACATTTTCTTCTGCGGCCTCGCCATCGGCTATCGCGATCCCGAGGCGCCGGTAAACCGCTTCGAGGTGCCGCGCGCGCCATTGGCGGAAGCTGTGCGGTTCGAGGGCTTCTGAGGCGTGCCCTGGCCGCTGCTGTGGGTGCCGGTGACGATCGCCGCCGCCGGCGCGCAGGTCTTTCGCAACGGCGCGCAGGCCAGCCTCACCTCCCGGATCGGCACGCTGGGGGCGACGCAGGTGCGCTTCATCTACGGGCTGCCGTTCGCGGCGCTGTTCCTGGCGCTGGCGTTGTGGATCGGCGGGGCGTCGCTGCCGCCGGTCGGGCCGGCGGCGCTGGGCTGGTGCCTGCTCGGCGCGCTGTGCCAGATCGCCGCGACCGCGCTGATGCTGCTGGTCATGCGCGATCGGGCGTTCGGCGTCGCCTATGCCTATATCAAGACCGAGCCGGTGCTGGTCGCGCTGCTGGGCGCGGTCGTGCTGGGCGACATGCTGAGCCCACTTGCCTGGCTGGCGGTGGGCGTGGTCACCGCCGGCGTGCTGCTCGCCTCGACGAGGCCGGACGATGCCGGGCGGCTGCTGCGGGAAGGCAGGCCGATCTTCCTCGGCACGCTCGGCGGCGGCCTGTTCGGGCTTTCCGCGATCGCCTTCCGCGCGGCGATCGAGGCGTTGCCGGCGAGCGGGCCGGGCGGCGGCTTCGTCGTGCGCAGCCTGGCGATGCTGGTCCTGGCGCTGGCGATCCAGAGCGCCGTGCTGGGCGTCTGGCTGGCGCTGCGCCGGCGCGAGGCGTTCCTCGGCTCGCTGCGCGAGTGGCGGGTCAGCCTGGGCGCGGGGTTCCTCGGCGCGGCGGCATCGTCGGGCTGGTTCATCGCCTTTGCGCTGACCGCGGCGGCCAATGTCCGCACGCTCGCGCTGATCGAGATGCCGATCGCCGCCCTGGTCTCGCGGCGGATCTCGGGCCGGGCCATGGCGCGGCACGAGTGGACGGGGATGGCGATCATCCTGCTCGGCCTCGCGCTCCTGCTTTACGCCCACGCGGCTTGACCGTAAGGCGCGGCGGATGACCGACGCCGCACCGCTCAGGCTGTTCAACAGCCTCACCCGCACGCTGGAGGAATTCCAGCCCGTCCACCCGGGCGAGGCGCGCGTCTATTCGTGCGGGCCGACGGTCTACAACTATCCGCACATCGGCAACATGCGCGCCTACGTCTTCGCCGACGTGCTGGGGCGGGTGCTGAGCTTCAAGGGCTACAGGCTCACCCACGTCATCAACATCACCGACGTCGGCCACCTGACCGACGACGCCGACGCGGGCGAGGACAAGCTGGAGAAGGCCGCCAAGGAGCGCGCCCAGTCGATCTGGGACATCGCCCGCCATTATACCGAGGCCTACTGGGCTGACGTGCAGGCGCTCAACATCCGCCAGCCGGCCGAATGGTCGATCGCCACCGAATACGTCCCGGCGATGATCGAGTTCGCCAGCTCGATCGCGGACAGGCACTGCTACGAGTTGCCCTCTGGCCTCTACTTCGACGTGTCCACCGTCGCCGACTACGGCCGGCTGGCGCGCGCCGCGGCCGATGCCAATGATCTGGAAGGGGGTGAAGGGCGCATCGACCCGGTGGAGGGCAAGCGCCATGCCGCCGATTTCGCCATCTGGCGCAAGACGCCGCCGGGCGAGACGCGCCAGATGGAATGGGATTCGCCCTGGGGCCGCGGCGCGCCGGGGTGGCATCTCGAATGCTCGGTGATGAGCGGCAGGCTGCTCGGCTTCCCGTTCGACATCCACACCGGCGGCATCGACCACCGCGAGATCCACCATCCCAACGAGATCGCGCAGAACCAGGCGTTCTGCTGCACCAACGGGCTCGACGTGCCGGCCAACTCGGGCGCGCGGCTGTGGATGCACAACAACTTCCTGGTCGAGCGCTCGGGCAAGATGAGCAAGTCGTCGGGCGAGTTCCTGCGGCTGCAGCTCCTGATCGACAAGGGCTACCACCCGCTCGCCTACCGGCTGATGTGCCTGCAGGCGCATTACCGTTCGGAGCTGGAGTTCTCGTGGGAAGGCCTCGGCGCGGCGCTGACGCGGCTCAAGCGGATGGTGATCGCGGTCGGCCAGATCCGGGAGCGCGGCACGCAGGCGCCGCAGTGGGGCGCGAAGTTCGCGCCTTTCCTCGAACGCTTCGACGCGGCGGTCTCGGACGACCTCAACACGCCGGTGGCGCTCACCGTGTTCGAAGAGGTGCTGGCGCTCAGGAAGGTCGATCCGGGCGAGAAGCTGGCCGCGCTCGCCGCGATGGACGCGGTGCTCGGCCTCGGCCTGCTCGACCTCGCCCGCGCCGACCTGCGTATCCGTCCCAGGGCGGCGACCGTCACCGAGGAGGAGATCGCCGCCGCGCTCGCCCGCCGCAAGGAAGCGCGCGCCGCCAGGGATTTCGCCGCGTCCGATGCGCTGCGCGACGATCTCGCCGGCAAGGGCGTCGAGGTGATGGACGGCGATCCGCTCGGCTGGGAGTGGAAACTGGGCGATTGACGCAGGCGCGCCGCATCCCGCAGCATGGCCGGCGAAGGAGGCGTCGATGACAAGGACAGTTGCTCTCGCCAGCGCCATGGCCCGGCCGCTGCTGGAACCGCGCCTGCCCGGCTGGGTCGAGCCGCGCTGGTTCGCCTCGGCCGAGGACCTGCTCGCCGCCGCGCCCGAGGCCGAGATCGGCTGGTTCGATGCTTTTCAGTTCGACGCTTTCGAGGAGGCGGTGGCGCGTGCAGTGCGCTTGAGGTGGCTCAACACGGTCGCCGCCGGGGTCGAGCGGTTCCCGCTGGACCTGCTGCGCGAGCGCGGCGTGGTCCTCACCAACGGCGCGGGCCTCAATTCGGCGACCATCGCCGAATACGCGGTCATGGGCATGCTGACGATCGCCAAGGGCTATCGCGAGGTGGTCCGCGCGCAGGAACGGCACGAATGGCTCGCCGACGCGCCGGGCAAGCTGGAGCTTGAGGGCAGCCGCGCGCTGATCCTGGGCGCGGGCGGCATCGGCGGGCGCGTGGCCGAACTGCTGCGCGCCTTCGGCGTGGAGGTGGCGACGATGCGCCGCAGCCCCGCGCCCGGCGTGCTCGGGCCGGACGAATGGCGGTCGCGGCTGGGCGAGTTCGACTGGGTGGTGGTGGCGGTCGCGGCAACGCCCGAGACGCGCGGCATGATAGGTGCGGCCGAGTTCGCCGCGATGAAGCCGGGGGC
>JBAYPJ010000051.1:0-25529 GCA_041677785.1 Novosphingobium sp.
GGTGTGGGCCACCCAGTGCAGGACGACCGGGATCACGCGCCGGCTCCGGCAACGCGCCGAGCGTTACGCCGAGTCCGACAAGGATGAACGAAAATTCGCCGATCTGTGCGAGGCTGGCCGAGATGGTCAGGGCCGTGCTTGCCGGGTGGCCGAAGACGCGAAGGATCGCGAAGGCGGCGAACGACTTGCCGACCATGATGATCGCGACCGTCCCCAGCAACGCGACGGGCTGCTCGATGACGGCCGCCGGATCGAACAGCATGCCCACGGAAACGAAGAACAGCACCGCGAAGGCATCGCGCAGCGGCAGCGTCTCCTCGGCGGCGCGGCGGCTGAGCGGCGTCTCGCCCAGGATCATGCCCGCGAAGAAGGCGCCCAGCGCCAGCGAGACGTCGAACACCATGGTCGCGCCGAAGGCGACACCGAGCGCGATGGCGAGCACCGCGAGCCGGAACAGCTCGCGCGAGCCGGTGTGGGCCACCCAGTGCAGGACGACCGGGATCACGCGCCGGGCGACCACCAGCATGAAGGCCATGAAGCCGGCGATCTTGAGCGTCACCTCGCCTATCGAAAGCAGTACCGGACCCATGCCGGCGCCGTTCTGGCCGAACTGCAGCGCCACGATGGGCGGCAGCAGGACCAGCGTGAGCACCATCGCCAGGTCTTCGACAATCAGCCAGCCCACGGCGATGCGCCCGCGCTCGGTCTGGATGAGATCGTGCCCCTGCAGCGCGCGCAGCAGCACCACCGTGCTGGCAACCGAGAGCGCAAGGCCGAAGATGACGCTGGCGAGCAGGGTCCAGCCGAGCAGGATGCCGAGCCCCGTGCCCATCCCGGTGGCGACCGCGATCTGCGCGACCGCGCCTGGCACGGCGATCCGCCGTACCGCCAGAAGGTCCTTCAGCGTGAAATGGAGGCCGACGCCGAACATCAGCAGGATGACGCCGATTTCCGCCAGTTCGGCCGCCAGGCTCGCGTCCGCGACGAAGCCCGGCGTACTCGGTCCGACGGCGACGCCGGCCAGAAGATAGCCGACGATCGGCGGCATGCGCAGCCGGTGCGCCAGCGCGCCCAGGAAGAAGGCGATGACGAGGCCCGCGACGATCGTGCCGATGAGCGGCGTGTGGTGGGCCATGGGCTGGTCCCGCAGCCGTCTTACGAGCCGGCCACGAGCGACACGACACTCACCGCCGCCAGCACCGCGGCGATCACACCGAAAAGCCGGTCGACGAAGCGCAACCGGTCGATCCGGTGATCGCGGCAGAGCTGGCGGTATTGCGGCCGGATGCGCGGGTTGGTGGCGATGCGCGCCACTTCGGCGGCGCTGGCCTCCAGCCGGAAATAGTCGAACAGCCGGTGCAGTTGCTCCTCGTTGATATCCGGATACTGGGCAATGACGCGCTCGATGGCGCGCCGTCGAAGGATTCGCTCGGAACTGTCGGTCTGTTTTCTGGTCATGGTCCTGCTCGCTCGACGGGAAAAAGGCCGCACGCGAGGCGGCCGGCTTCCATCAGGCGGCGGGAGGAGCCCGGGGCGAGAGCGGGCCGAAGCTGATGCGCGCCATCGGCATCGGCGCCGGCGGCCCGCTGGCACCGAGCCCGCGCAGAGCGGGGCTGGCCGCGGGCACGGCCGCCGCCAGCGGCAACACGCGTGTCGCCCAAGGCGCCGCCGGCAGCGCTGCCGGGTGCCGAGGTGCCTCTGCCTGCTTGATCACGGCGCCGCGCTGGCCGGAACGCAACGAGACATCCGCCGTCTCGGCGCTGAAGGCAGACCCCGTACCACGCTGCAAGGGCTGGTCCAGCGGTGTCACCGCATGCACGCAGATCACCATCAACAGCAACGGCACGACGAGAAGCCGAAGAAGCCGGAGAGAGCCGTGCAACATTGCCATTGCCCTGCTTATAGGCGCAAAGGCCAAAACTGTCATCTCGGCCGGGCCTGCCCGCGCGAGAAAACAGCCGATTGCATCGCCCCGCCCTTCCCCGCTAACCATCGGCCATGGCCACGCTGCGGAAACCCTCCCCATCCCGGTCCCGGCGCGGCGCGCTCTATCGCCTGGGCTGGTGGCTTGGGCGGCTGATCGTCTATTTCCTCGCCGTCAGCGTGGGCCTGACGGTGATCTACAGGTTCGTGCCGCCGCCCGTGACGCTGACCATGCTGCTCGACCCCAACGGCTTCGAGAAGGACTGGACGCCGTTGTCGCGCATCGACCGAAACATGGTGGCCGCGGTGATCGCCGGCGAGGATGCGAAGTTCTGCGCGCACGACGGCTTCGACCGCGAGGCGATCGAGCAGGCGATGGAGCGGAACGCGCGCGGCGGCCGGCTGCGCGGCGGCTCGACGATCAGCCAGCAGACCGCCAAGAACGTCTTTCTCTGGCAGGGCTCCGGCTGGACGCGCTACCTGCGCAAGGGGCTGGAGGCCTGGTTCACGCTGCTGATCGAGACGATCTGGAGCAAGCGGCGGATCATGGAAGTGTACCTCAACGTCGCAGAAACCGGCATCGGCACTTACGGCGTCGAGGCGGGGGCGCAACGCTATTACCGGCATTCCGCCGCCAAGCTCTCGACGATGGAGGCCGCGCGCATCGCCGCCGCGCTGCCCAGCCCGAAAAAGCGCCCGGTGACCAATACCACCGGCTTCACCCGCCGGCACGGCAACACCATCGCCAAACGCAGCGGTGTCGTGCGCAACGCCGCGCTGGACGCCTGCGTCTACGACTGACGGCGGCGCCCGAAACCGTGCCACTTTGGCACAACTGTGCACATCAGAATTATTTGGCGGCGGTTTGTCAAATGTTGTTGCGGGGCCGCCGCCGCCGTGATGGCCTGCGGTCGCGGGGCATTACCCCCGCGTGCCTGTCACCAGTGATTCGAAGGAAGACCGAGACCCGCAGCAAAGTCCTCAAGCTGAAACGCGGCCTTGTGAAGGGAATGATTATGTCGATGCATTCAAGACACTTCTTGCTCGCCGCCGCGCTCGTCGTTTCGGCGGCCCTGCCTTCCGGCTCGGCCCTGGCGGACCAGATCCGCTACATCGGCAAGGGCTCGGGCTCGGGAAACATAACCCAGGCCAACGGGATGGTAACGCCCTTCACAAACTTCGACTTCGAGTTCCACGTCATCGGCGACCTGTCGAACGTCTTTGTCGACGCGGCGACCCAGGCCAGGCTGATCCCGCTGTTCGAACCGGTCGTCACTTTCTCCGGCGGGTTCGGATCGGTCCAGCCGACCTTGGCGCCGCTGCAGGCCGGCGCCCAGCGCGTCATGGCGGTCGGCCTGCCCGGGGGGCCCCACGACGGCCAGTTGGCGTTCAGCGAGTACTATCCGGGCGGAAGCGTCCAGCTTGGCCATGCGCTGTCGGGTCCTGGCCTCGTAGGCTGGGATGGGCTGTCCTCGCTCCCGCTCGTATCGAACCTGACCCTCGACCAGGCCGAGTTCGACATCGCCAACGGCAACACCTGGTACTGGAACACTCTCAACGCGCTGACGTTCGAGGCGATCGTGCTGGGGCTTACGGCGGAAAACCCGCTCATGCCGGTGTTCGACGATCCGACGTCGGGCTTCGTCTTCGACATCACCGCGGAAGACAACGTGCGGTACTATTTCGACCCGTTCGTCGCGGCCGGATACGATTTCTCGGTCGCCGACGGCAACCCGCTGATCACCGAGGCGATCTTCCCGACGATCGGCAGCAGCCTCTACAGCATCTACGCGCTCAACAATCTCGTGAACCCGCTGTTCACCGGCATCGCGGGCGGCACGGCGGTCGATTTCACCGGACTCTTCCCGGGCGGCATCCAGGGCTTCGCCCTACGCGGCATCGACGTCTCGGCGGGGCTCGACCCGAACGATCCCACCGCCTTCGTCACCGGGCTGACGTTCGCCGGCGGCGGCCAGGTGACGCTGACGCAGGCGCCCGTTTCGGTCTTCGTCGCCGAGGTTCCGGAGCCCTCGACCTGGACCATGCTGATCGCCGGCTTCGGCCTGGTCGGCGCCGGCCTGCGCCGGCGGCCGGCGGTCGCGCGTCCGGCAGCGGCGTGAGCACGCCGCCGGTTCCCTTCCCGCTCGCGGGAGGGGGACCGGCCTGACGACGCGATGCAGTGACGACGCGATGCGGGCGCCCTAACCGCCGATATCCACGGCCTTCAGCGTGTAGCCGCCATCGGTATCGTCGATACCGAAGCTCCTGACCCGGACGAGAAGCTGGCCGTTGCCGCGCGCCGTGAACGTGAGCGTCTCGGTACCGCGTGTGCCGCTGTCCTGGCTCTTGATCTGGGTAAAGGCCGCATCGGGCCCAGTTCCGCCATCCTCGGGCTCGACCGGGTTGGCCACGCCGATCGCCACCACCCCGTCGTAGGGCGCGGTAAGATCGAGCCGGTAGCTGTGCCCGGCCACGACCGGCAGCGCATAGACCGCCACCGCGTCGCCGTCGGCCAGCCTGCCCGTCACCGTCGCGCCGACGCGCAGCGGCGCGGGCGGCGGCGGCGGCTTGGGCGCATCGATGCGCGCAAGGCTCAACTCGAACTCGCCCGGCTCATCCGACAGCGAATCGACCTGGACGAAATAGGTGCCGGCGATCGGCAGCTTGCGGCGGATCGCCGGATTGAGCCCGTCGCTGTCGTCGTTTTCGGCGACCACCGTATAGGTGCCCGCGCGATCGGGCGCGGCGAGGCGCAACAGCGTGTCCTTGTCCGAGGTGGCCTTGAGTTCCACCCACTGCCCCGCCGCGCCGCTGAACGAGAAGACCATCGGCGCGCGGGACGAGGTGATGCCTTTCTGCGGCGTGCCGAGCTTTGCCGAGACGACCGGCGCCTGGATGGTGCCGACTTCGCGCCGGCGCACCAGCAGTTCGCGCGGCTGATCGGAGGGAGCGACGGCGACCAGGTATCGTCCGGCGGCGTTCGCGTAGAATTTCAGCCGCATACCGTCCTCGGTCGCCGAGACGCTACCGCCCTTGGCGAAAACCTCGCCCGGCTGCGGCGCGAGGACGTTGCCCTGCGCATCGCAGAGCTTCAGGACCTGCGGCACCGGGGCCGCCTCGCCCTCATCCGGATCGGGTCGGGGCGCGACGTCGAGAATATCGACGATGACGCCCTGACGCGGCCCCAGTTCCAGCGCGTACGTATGCGCCGCGCCGGGCGCGACCGGCGCCACCGTGCCGACCGCCAGCGGCGTCGCCCCCGCGCCGGCGCAACTCGCCGCCTGGGCCTGCCCCAGCGGCGCAAGCGCGGCGACCGTGGCGAGCAGCATCATGCGTGCGTGGCGGATATTCATGGCTCGATACTCCCCCGAAGAGGCATGGCGAAAGCGCCTCTTGCGCCGGTGATAATCACAAACGCCATGAAACGCCTATGAAAAAGGGAATGCCTCCGGCCGGTGAGGAGCGCATTGCCGCGCCGCGCGGCTTATGCGAAACGACGCCTATGGGCGCCGGTCACGACCATCACCAGGGGCACCACCACGGGCACGCGCATGGCCATGCGCACAGCAACCCGCGCGGCACCAGCTTCGCCATCGCGGTGACGATCAACGTCGTTTTCGTCGCAGTGGAAGTTGTCGCCGGCCTCGTCAGCGGCTCGCTGGCGCTGGTCGCGGACGCGGGCCATAACCTGCTGGACGTGCTTTCGCTGCTGCTCGCCTGGGGCGCCAGCATACTCGCCGCGCGGCCGCCGAGCGAGCGATTCACCTACGGCTTCAAGAGTTCGTCGATCCTGGCCGCGATCGCCAACGCCGCGCTGCTCTGGGTGGCGCTGGGCGCGATCCTGATCGAGACGCTCCGCCGCCTGTCCGATCCCGCGCCGGTGGAAGGCATGCCGATGATCGTCGTCGCCAGCGCGGGCATCGTGGTCAACGGCGCCAGCGCGCTGCTGTTCGCGCGCGGCAGCAAGACCGACCTCAACCTGCGCGCGGCCTTCCTCCACCTCCTCGCCGATGCCGCGGTCTCGGCCGGCGTCGTCGTCGCGGGCGTCGCGGTCATGCTGACGGAGGCGGCATGGATCGACCCCGTGACGTCGCTCGTCATCACGCTCGTCATCGGCTGGAGCAGTTGGGGCCTGCTGCGCGACTCGCTGCAGATGGGGCTGCTCGCCGTGCCCGCGGACATCGACCATGTCCGGGTCCGCGCTTTCCTCGAGAGCCGGCCCGGCGTCGCCGCGGTGCACGACCTCCACATCTGGGCCATGAGCACCACCGAGAACGCGATCACCGCACACCTCGTCATGCCCGGCGGCCATCCGGGCGACGCATTCCTGCACGACCTTGCCCGCGACCTCGAACACGAGTTCCACATCGGCCACCCCACGTTCCAGGTGGAAACGATGGCGGACGAAACCTGCGCGCTGGACAACCCGGCCGTGGTGTAGCGCGTCGCCCCGGCTCACGCCGGACGATGCGTCAGACGACGAATTCGTGGCGCGCGCCCAGGAAATCATCGGGATCGATGGCGAACCCCGGCGACACGCAGCCCTCGCGCGTCTGGCGCAGCCTGAGCTTGTCGAAATGCGCGCGCGCCTGCGCCTCGTCGGCGATGCGCCAGACGAGCGCGTAGATGCCGTTCTGCGGCTTGCCCAGAAAGGCGCCGAGCGGGCCGGAATCGGTATCGTCGGGCTGGATGAAGGCAACCTCGGTATCGCCGACGCGGATCAGCGCGCGCCGGCCGGGCTGCGGCAAGCCGGTCCGTTCGTCGGCGAGCAGTTCGCCGGCGACCACTTGCGTGAAGAAATGCAGCGCCTTGTCAATCTCGCGCGTGACGCAGGCGATATGGTCGAGCCGCAGCACCGAGCAGGCGTGGCCCGCGCCCACCTGCGGCCCCCAGCCGCCCGGCCGGTCGTAGGGATCGTTGGGCATCGGCGTTTCGCAGACTTCCAGCAGCACGCCGCCGGTCGACTCCGCCTTGACGAAGAAGAAGATGCCGTAGTCGCTCGCCACCGTGGCGCCGGCGTCGCGGAACGCCTGGCTGGCCTCTCGCCCGTCCGCGACTTTCAGCTCGAACGAGTGAAAGCTCTGGCCAATCCTGCTGGTCATCCGCGCGAAGGGCTTGGTCATATCGTCCGGCGTGCGGGGCGCCATCGGCTCGACCATATGGTTGGCGACGTAGAGCAGCGCGCAGTCGCGGTCCTCGGCGGGAAAGTAGTTCTCGGCGAAGACGAGCCCGCCCAGTGCATCCTGATAGAGCAGCCGGCAGGCGTGGATATCGGTCGTCGCGTGGATGGTGTGGATGATGCGCGAGACGCGGATGCGGCTGTCAGCCATGAAATGCTCTCTCCCGTTGGATGGCCGACGGTAGAGACGATGCCGCGCATCGCGCAAGCCCGTCGTCCCGGACTTTATCCGGGGCCGCTGGCCTCATCGACGCAAGGTTCAGCCAAGCCGCCAGCGGTCCCGGATCAAGTCCGGGACGACGAAGGGGCAGGCGCTTAGGACGCCTGCCCCTTCCTATATCTGCAACGGGGAGGGGATGCGGCGCGCTTAGGCCGCCTCTTCCTTGCCCTTGAGCACGCGGATCGGTTCCTTGCGGCCTTCGACCACGTCCTTGTCGACGACCACCTCGGCGATGCCGTCCTCGGTCGGCAGGTCGAACATGGTGTCGAGCAGGATGGCCTCGACGATCGAGCGCAGGCCGCGGGCGCCGGTCTTGCGCTCGATGGCCTTGTTGGCGATCGCCTCGAGCGCGTCCTCGGTGAAGGTCAGCGTCACGTCCTCGAGGTCGAAGAGCTTCTGGTACTGCTTGACCAGCGCGTTCTTCGGCTCGCGCAGGATCTTGACCAGCGCGTCGATGTCGAGGTCCTCGAGCGTGGCGATCACCGGCAGGCGGCCGACGAACTCGGGGATCAGCCCGAACTTGAGCAGGTCCTCGGGCTCGGCCTTCTGGAGCAGTTCACCCACGCGGCGCTTGTCGGGATCGGCGACGTGCGCGCCGAAGCCGATCGAGCGCTTCTGCAGGCGGTCGGCGATGATCTTTTCAAGGCCCGCGAAAGCGCCGCCGCAGATGAACAGGATGTTGGTCGTGTCCACCTGCAGGAATTCCTGCTGCGGGTGCTTGCGGCCGCCCTGCGGCGGGACCGAGGCCGTGGTGCCTTCCATCAGCTTGAGCAGCGCCTGCTGCACGCCCTCGCCACTGACATCGCGGGTGATCGACGGATTTTCGGCCTTGCGGCTGATCTTGTCGATCTCGTCGATGTAGACGATGCCGTGCTGCGCCTTCTCGACATTGTAGTCGGAAGCCTGGAGCAGCTTGAGGATGATGTTCTCCACATCCTCGCCGACATAGCCCGCCTCGGTCAGCGTCGTCGCGTCGGCCATGGTGAAGGGCACGTCGAAAGTGCGGGCAAGCGTCTGCGCGAGCAGCGTCTTGCCCGAGCCGGTCGGCCCGACGAGCAGGATGTTCGACTTCGACAGTTCCACGTCGCCGCCCTTGCCGCTGTGCTTCAGCCGCTTGTAGTGGTTGTGCACGGCGACCGAGAGCACGCGCTTCGCGCGGTCCTGACCGATGACGTAATCGTTCAGCGTCTCGAAGATCTCGCGCGGGCTGGGAACGCCGCCGTCCTTCTTGCCGGCGATGCCCGCCTTCGTCTCCTCGCGGATGATGTCGTTGCACAGCTCGACGCATTCATCGCAGATGAACACGGTGGGGCCGGCGATGAGCTTGCGCACCTCATGCTGCGACTTGCCGCAGAAGCTGCAGTAGAGAGTGCTCTTTGCGTCGGATCCGCTCAGTTTGGTCATGCTTCATCCCACAGTCCCGCCCAGGAAATCACAGGGGGACCGATTCACCAAGATTAGCCCTGCGGGCCGATTAATCAATCCTGCGCTGTAGCAGGCAAAGCTTGCTGGGGGCTGAAACCGCAAGGTTAAACCTTTCGGACCGGCCCCCACCCCCTCACTCCTGGGTGGCGGGAACGCCGCCTTCCCCGGAGTCGGGACGGCTCTCGAACACCTTGTCGACAAGGCCGAAGACCCTGGCTTCCTCGGCTTCGAGGAAGGTGTCGCGATCCATCGCCTTCTCGATGGCGGCCAGGTCCTGCCCGGTATACTTGACGTAGAGATCGTTCATCCGCTTGCGAATGCGCAAAATCTCGCGGGCCTGGATCTCGATGTCGGAAGCCATGCCGCGCGCGCCGCCCGAGGGCTGGTGCACCATGATCCGCGCATTGGGCAGCGCGATGCGCATGCCGGGCTCGCCCGCGGCAAGCAGGAAGCTGCCCATCGAGGCGGCCTGGCCGATGCACACGGTCGAAACGCGCGGGCGGATGTACTGCATGGTGTCGTGGATCGCCATGCCGGCCGTCACCACGCCGCCCGGCGAGTTGATGTACATCGAGATGTCCTTCGACGGGTTCTCCGATTCGAGGAACAGGAGCTGGGCGACGATCAGCGAGGCCATGTGGTCCTCGACCTCGCCGGTGATGAAGACGATGCGTTCGCGCAGCAGCCGGCTGAAGATGTCGAAGCTGCGCTCGCCGCGGCTCGTCTGCTCGACCACGACGGGCACGAGCGCGCCGGTCACGGGGTCGGTGGTGAATTTTCCTTGGGCGCCATATGCGCCGCTGTTGTGGCCGAACAGATCGATCATGGAAGTCCTCATTGCGTTGGCTCGTCTATGTCGCGTGCCATGGCGCGATGTTCAAGAGCGTTAACCGATCGATCGGCGGAGCAGCGGGCAAGGGCCCCTCGCCGGACCTTCCGATCAAACGCAAACGGCCCGGCGCAATGCACCGGGCCGTCGCAATTCACATCGGAGCCGGTCAGTCGGCCGCCTTAGCGGCCTTCTTGGCGGCCGGCTTCTTTGCCGGAGCCTTCTTGGCGGGAGCCTCCTCGGCGGCGGCGGCTTCGGCCTTGGGCGCCGCGGCCTTCCTGGCAGGCGCCTTCTTCGCAGGCTTCGCGTCCTCGGCGGGAGCAGCGGCCTCCTTGGCGGGCTTGGCGTCCTCGGCGGGAGCAGCAGCCTCCTTGGCGGGCTTGGCCTTCTTCGGCGCGGCCTTCTTGGCGGCCGGCTTCTCGTCGTGGTCGTGGCCGCAGCCCGGACCATGGACGTGCTCTTCCTCGGCCTCGATCGCGGCCTGAAGTTCCTCGCGGGTCACTTCGCGCTCGGCGACCTCGGCCTTGTCGAACAGGAAGTCGACGACCTTGTCCTCATAGAGCGGCGCGCGGAGCTGCGCGGCGGCGAGCGGATCGGACTGGACGTATTCGTAGAAGCGCTGGCGGTCTTCCGGGCGATACTGCTGCGCCGCCTGTGCCACCAGCATCTGCATTTCCTGCTGGCTGACCTCGACGCCGTTGGCCTGGCCGATCTCGGACAGCAGCAGGCCCAGGCGCACGCGGCGCTCGGCGATCTTGCGGTAGTCGTCCTTCTCGGCCTCGATCTCCTTGAGCGCGGCCTCGGGGTCCTCCTCGTGGCCCGCCTCGTGGGTGAGCTGGGCCCAGATCTGGCCGAACTCGGCCTCGACCATCGAGGGCGGCACCTCGAAGTCATGGCCGGCAGCGAGCTGGTCGAGCAGCGCGCGCTTCATCTGCGTGCGGGTGAGCCCGGCCGTCTCCTGCTCGAGCTGGCCGCGCAGCAGGCCCTTGAGCTGCTCCAGGCTTTCCAGACCCAGGTTCTTGGCCAGGTCGTCGTTGATCTCCTGCTCGCCCGCCACCTTCACCGCGTGGACGGTGATGTCGAAAGTGGCTTCCTTGCCGGCAAGGTTCTTGGCGCCGTAGTCCTTGGGGAAGGTCACGGTGATCTGGCGCTCCTCGCCGGCCTTGACGCCCACGAGCTGCTCCTCGAAACCGGGGATCAGCCGGCCCGCGCCAAGCTCGATCGGCTGGTTCTCGGCCTTGCCGCCATCGAATTCGACGCCGTCGAGCCGGCCGACGAAATCGACGACCACCTGGTCGCCCTCTTCCGCCTTCTTGCCCTTCTTGGCATCGGTGAAGCTCTTCTGCCGGTTGGCGAACTCGGCCACCGCCTCGTCCACCTGCGCGTCGGTCACGGGCACGACCAGCTTGTCCAGCTTGAGGCCGTCGAGCGCGGGCGTGGCGATCTGGGGAAGGACCTCGAGGCTGACCGCCAGCTCGGCGTCCTTGCCTTCCTCGTAGCCGTCGCCCAGCGAGACCTCGGGCTGCATCGCCGGGCGGAGCTGCTTTTCGGAGACCAGCTTGTCCATCGCCTCGCGGATCGAGGTGTTCAGCGCCTCCTGATGGAGCGCGGCGCCGTGCATCTTCTTGACGAGATTGGCCGGAACCTTGCCCGGACGGAACCCAGGGAGGCGCATCTGCGGCGCGATCTTCTTGACCTCGCCCTCGATACGGGCGGAAATGTCCTTGGCCGAAATCGTGACGGTGTAGCCACGCTTCAAACCCTCGTTGGCGGTCTCGACAATCTGCATCGCTCTAGAAGCCTTCCACTCTCAATGGCGCCCTCGGTCCGGCGCGGATTACTGGTGCGGGCGAAGGGACTCGAACCCCCACATCTTGCGATACTGGAACCTAAATCCAGCGCGTCTACCAGTTCCGCCACGCCCGCGGACCGACGAAGCCTAAAAATCAGGTGCCGGCCCTTATAAGCACTGGGGCAAAAGGGCAAGCGCCGCGGGAACCGGCGGCGCCCCGGGGAGGTTCAGTCCGACAGGAAGGAGCGCCATGGCCACGCAACCCGATATCCCGCCCGACACGATCGAACCGCAATCGCCGCCCGAGACGCCGGGCCGGCAACCGGGACCGGGCTTCGAGCCCACCCGCCCCGACGAGACGCCGGAGATCCCGCCCGACCACGACCGACCGAACCGCAGCCCCGACGAAGCGCCGCCGCCCTGAAACGCCTGCGGCCGCGCTCGCATCGGGCGCAGGCGATTTCGGGCGCCGTCACGCCTTGCGTCCGGTCTTCGCCTCCCAGGCGGCGAAGGCGGCTTCGGCGCCTTTCGTGCGCTCGGCCTCCAGCCGGTCTATATTGCTTTCGAGCGCGGCATAGGATGCCTGCCGGTTGCGGTTGGTGCCGGCGAAATGCGGCATGACGAAGCGCGCGTAAAGTTCGTAGCTGCGCTTGGTCTCTTCCCATTCTGCCCAGTTGTGCGCCTGGAACAGGATCACGCCGAACGCGCCCTGCTTGGCCTGGAGCCGCTCGATCATGACGATGGCATCGTCGGGCGTGCCGATCACCGCGCGGCCGGCGCCGACCAGGATATCCACCGGATCGCCGCCCGACATGCCGCGCATGCCCGCGGGCGCCACGCGGTCGAAATATTCGACCCAGCGCGCCAGCCCCTGCGCCACGTCCTGGCGTGCCTGCTCGCGCGTCGCGGCGATGTGCATCGGCACGACGAGGCGCAGCTGGGCCGGGTCCATCGTCTTGCCGTGCTCGGCCGCCATCTGGTTGGCGATCTTCCAGTTCTCGTCGAGCACGTCGAAGCCGGCGGTCTCGGTCGCCGCGACGCAGAGCATGCCGAAGCCGTGCCTGCCCGCGAGCATCCCGCCCGAGGGGGTGATCGCGCTGGCCACCGCGATCTCGGGATGCGGCAGCGTATAGGGCCGCAGGTGCGTGCGCGCCTTGTGCAGCTTGTACCAGCTCGTCTCGTGCGTCACCTCCTCGCCCGAGAGCAGCGGGACGATGATCTCGGCGACTTCCTCCAGCATCGGCCGCAGGCGCTTGATGTCGGCGCCGATCATCTCGGCGTCGGTGGGCAGCAGGCCCGGCCCCATGCCGAACATCACCCGGCCCATCGTCATGTGGTCGAGCTGGAGGATGCGGTTCGCGACCATCAGCGGGTTGTGGTAGGGCATCGAGACGACGCCGGTGCCGAGCCGGATGCGGTGCGTCCGCTCGGCCGCCGCGGCGATCATCAGCTCGGGCGAGCAGATCGTCTCCCAGCCGGTCGAATGGTGCTCGCCGAACCACGCCTCGGCGAAGCCCAGCTTTTCCACGTGCTCGACCAGTTCGAGATCGCGCCTGAGGGCGATCGTCGGGCTTTCGGTCACGTCGTGATAGGGGGCGATGAACAGCCCGTGGTTGAGGTCGATCGTCACAGCAGTCCGCCTTCCCTTTTTGCCGCCGGTCCGAACCGCGCGCGCTCGGCCGGCGTGCGCATGGAACACGCCGGGGCCGGGGCCGCAAGCCGTGGACCACGCCATTGCCCCTGCGGGCAACTCCCCTGGCGGCGAGCGGGAAATCCCCCGCGAATCAGACGCGGGAGAGGAATCAGGCGGCCTGGGTAGCGGCGCCGGCAGCCGGCGCCGCCCATCCCATCCTCAGGGCGCGTGGTTGGGCCGCGACTGGCGGCCGGTCTTGTCGGCCCATTCCTCGATCAGCCCGTCGTAGAGCGGATGGTCGATCAGCTCGTACTTTTCGGGGAAGTTCCAGTTGCCCGAGGTGATCTTGCCCGTCTCTTTCAGCTCGCGCATCATCTTGAGATGGTTGGCCGCCGCCGTCACCCAGCCGCCGGTCGCCATGTTGAACGCGGTGCCCGGCACGCTGAAGCCCATCGTCGCAACGCGGATCTTGGAGCCGAACGCCTTGACCAGATCGCCGACCCAATCGGGCCGCGGCGGATAGAACAGCACGTCGGCGCCCGCCTCGATATAGGCATGGCCGCGCTTGATCGCCTCTTCCATGGAGCCGGTGCCGCCGCCGCCCATCTCGCTCGAATAGAGTTCGTCGCAGCGCGCGATGATGACGAAGTCCTGGCCGGAATCGCGCTGCGCCCGCCGCGCCGCGTCGATACGCGCCTGCTGGTCGGCGATCGACCACAGGCCGTTGACATGCTTCGAATGCTTGGGATTGCGCTCGTCCTCCACATGGAAGCCGGCGATGCCCTGCTGGATGTAGCGGCGGGTGAAGTGGTAGGCGTCGGCCACCGTCTCGCCCAGCGTGTCGGCATCGGCGATCAGCGGAATGGAGATGACGTTGGCGATGCGGCTGGCCTGCTCGATCTGCTCGACCTGGCTGTAGACGCCGTTGTCGGGCACCGCATAGTGAAACGCGCTGCAGGCATGGCCGCCCAGGTAGACCGCGGGGAAGCCCACGAATTCGCAGATGCGCCCGGTGATCGCCGAATAGGTGTCACCGCAGACGAAATGCTCGCCCTTGTCGATGAGCGCGCGCAGTTTTTCTCCTGGGCTGGGCATGTCCTCTCCCTTTGCGGATTGCCGCCGGTAGAAAGTACCGACTATCAAGGTGAAAGTTGCATGGCCGGGATGGCATGGCAAGAACCCGAATCCGCCCGGCCGCGAATGCATGCGCGCGGGAGAGAGAGGCAATGGCGGAAACGGAACTGAGGGCGCTGGTAGTGGGTACCGGCTTCGGCTGCCGGATACAGGTGCCCGCGCTGCGCGGCGCGGGGTTCGAAGTGGTTGGCCTGGTCGGCACGAGCGCCGGGCGGACCGCCGAGCGGGCCAGCGCCAACGGCATCGCCGGCGCCTTCACCGATCTGGCCACGGCGATCGCGGCCACCGCGCCCGACCTCGTCGCGATTTCCACGCCGCCGCACACGCACGCGGCGCTGTCGATCGCCGCGCTCGAGGCCGGCTGCCACGTGCTCTGCGAAAAGCCCTTCGCCCGCGACGCGGCCGAGGCACGCGCCATGCTGGCGGCGGCACGGAAGGCCGGCAAAGTCCACGCCATCGGCAACGAGTTCCGCTTCGTGCCCGCACGCGCCGCGGCCGCGCGCGCCATCGCCGAGGGGCTGATCGGCGAGCCGCGCTCCGCCATCTTCGCCCAGTTCGCGGACTTCGTCGCCGCGTTCGAGGACGATTTCCCCGACTGGTGGTTCGATCCGGCCGAAGGCGGCGGCTGGCTCGGCGCATCGGCCTCGCATCTGGTGGATTTCATCCGGCAACTGCTGGGCGAGTTCGAATCGGTCAGCGCTTCGCTCAGCAACGTCGCGCTGACACGCGGCGACGTAGAGGATTCCTTCGCGGTGCGCTTTCGCCTGAAGAACGGGCTGGAGGGCACGATGCAGCAAAGCTCGGGCTCGTTCGGCCCACTGGTCGAGATGAACCGCGTCGCCGGCAGCAAGGGTTCGATCTGGCTCGATTTCGAGGGCGCCCACTTCGCCGACCGCACGAGCGCGCGCGCACTCGCCATCCCGGCCGACCTCCAGCTTCCCGTCCCGCCGCCGCTGGGCGACGACCCGCGCCAGCAGCGCGCGGACTGGCAGGTCATGGCGGCTGTCGAGATCGCGCCCTATACCGAGCTTTGCAAATCCATCCGCGCCGCCATCCTGGGGACGACGCCCCCTTCCCCGGTGCCGCTGGCCGACTTCGCCGACGGCGCCGCCTGCATGGCGGTGATCGACGCCATCCGCACCTCGGCCAGCGAAGGCGGGAAAGTGGTGGCCATTCGATAGAACGTCGCTTTACCGGGCACTTACCGGACCCTTACCGGGAAGGATCGGGTCGCAATCCCTCCAGCGCCCCGATCAGCTCGTCGAAATGGCCGATCACCGCCGACGCCCCCAGTTCGCCAACGGGCATGTCGTTGAAGCCGAAGCCCACCGCCACGCAAGGCAGGCCGGCCGCGCGCGCCGCGCCGGTATCGAAGCTGCTGTCGCCGACATAGGCGGCGCGGCCGCCGCCGCCCAGGTCCCTGGCGCGGCGAATCATCTCGTCGAGCAGGTCGGGCCTGGGCTTGCTCCGCCCCGGCCCCAGCGTATCCCCGCCGATAATCGTGAAGAATCGGCCGGAGAGCGCCAGTTCGTCCAGCAGCCTGACCGCCAGCTTCTCGACCTTGTTGGTCACCACCGCCAGCTTTACGTCGCGCGCCGCGAGACCGTCGAGCATCGCCAGGCCGCCCGGAAACAGCTCGGTGCGGATGGCGATATTATCCCCGTAGAAACGCAGCAGTTCGGCATGCAGCCGGGGCAGCTCCGCTTCGGGAACGCCGCCCGTCAGCGTCAGTGCGCGTTCGAGCATCAGCTTCGCGCCCCCGCCGACCAGCTTGCGCACCTCGCTCGCGGGCACCGGTGCACGGCCTACCTGCGCGAGCGCATGGTTCACCGCGGCGGCCAGGTCCTCGTGAGTGTCGAGCAGAGTGCCGTCGAGGTCGAAGCCGACGATATCGAAGGGAAAGCGTGTCATCCCCACGCCGATGCCCCCGCCTTCTGGAAACCGCAAGAATTTGCTGGCATGGCTCGCAACCATGCCTGACGCCGCCACCCCGCTCGCCCTTATCGTCCTTGCCGCCGGCAAGGGCACCCGCATGAAGAGCGACCTGCACAAGGTGCTTCACCCGATCGCCGGCAGGCCGATGCTCGATCATCTGCTGGCCAGCGCGGCCGAACTGGGCGCCGAACGCCAGGTCGTGATCGCCGGCCATGGCCGCGACCAGCTTGCCGCGGCGCTCGGCGGCCGCGCGACGATCGCGGTGCAGGAACCGCAGCTCGGCACGGCGCACGCGGTGCTTCAGGCGCGCGAGGCGCTGGCCGGCTTCTCGGGCGACGTGCTGGTGCTCTATGCCGACGTGCCCTTCGTCCGCGCCGAAACCATGCGCGCGATGCTGGAGCGGCTGCACGCACCCGATTCGCCCTCGGTCGTGGTGCTGGGCTTCGAGCCGGACGACGCGCTGCAATACGGCCGCGTCATCGCCAAGGACGGCCGGATCGCCAGGATGGTCGAGCACAAGGACGCGAGCGAGGCCGAACGCGCCTGCACGCTGTGCAACTCGGGCCTGCTGGCGGCGCGCTCCGACGCGCTCTTCGCGCTGCTCGACCGGGTGGGCAACGACAACGCGCAGGGCGAATACTACCTGCCCGACATCGTCAACATCGCCGCCGCCGAGGGCGGCACCTGCGCCGTCGTCGTCACCGACGACCCGGACGAGGTCGCCGGCATCAACAGCCGCGCCGAGCTGGCCCAGGCCGAGGCGCGCTGGCAGGCGAAGCGGCGCCGGCGGGCGATGGACGAAGGCGCCACGCTGGTCGCGCCCGAGACCGTCTGGTTCGCGTGGGACACCGCAATCGGCCGCGACGTGACGATCGCGCCCAACGTCGTGTTCGGGCCCGGCGTCTCGGTCGCCGACCAGGTCGTGATCCACGCCTTCAGCCATATCGAGGGCGCGCGCATCGCCAGCGGGGCCGAGGTCGGCCCCTACGCCCGCCTGCGCCCCGGCGCGGTGCTGGAGGAGGAGTCGAAGATCGGCAACTTCGTCGAGATGAAGAAGGCGGTGCTGGGCAAGGGCGCCAAGGCCAACCACCTCACCTATCTGGGCGATGCCGAAGTGGGCGCCGGCGCCAACATCGGCGCGGGCACGATCACCTGCAACTACGACGGCTATTTCAAGCACAAGACGGTGATCGGCGAGCGCGCCTTCATCGGCTCGAACAGCGCGCTGATCGCCCCGGTGCGGATCGGCGCCGACGCCATCGTCGCCGCCGGCAGCGCGGTCAGCCGCGACGTGGCCGACGGCGAGCTGCGCCTCGTGCGCGCCGAGCAGCTCGTCAAGCCCGGCTGGGCCGACCGCTTCCACGACGCGATGAAGAAGAAGAAAGAGGCGGAGAGGAAGTGAACGGGGCCATCCCGATGACACGAAACACCAAGGATTTTCCGGCAGCCACGCCGGGCATCCGCGCACCCTACACGCTCTAGCAAAGGTTATTCTCCCGCATGTGTGGAATCATCGGCATCGTCGGCAATGAAGAAGTCGCGGACCGGCTGGTCGACGGCCTTCGGCGCATGGAGTACCGCGGCTACGACAGCGCCGGCGTGTGCACCGTGTTCGACGGAAACCTCGTCCGCCGGCGCGCGCAGGGCAAGCTGGTCAATCTGGTGCGCGAGCTGGCGCACGATCCGGCGCCGGGCACCGTCGGCATCGCCCACACGCGCTGGGCAACGCACGGCGCGCCGACCGCGGCCAACGCCCATCCCCACGCCACCGCCGAGCTGGCGCTGGTCCACAACGGCATCATCGAGAATTTCCGCCAGCTCAAGGACGCGCTGGCCGCGCGCGGCCGCACGTTCGAAAGCGATACCGACAGCGAAGTCGTCGCCCACCTGATCTCCGAGCAGGTGGAGGCCGGCGCCGGCCCGCTGGAAGCGGTCAGGGCCGCCCTGCCCCAGCTTCGCGGCGCCTTCGCCCTCGCCATCGCGTTCCGCGAGCATCCCGACATGCTGATCGGCGCGCGGCTCGGCTCGCCGCTGGTGGTCGGCTACGGCCCGAGGGACAAGGACGGCAGGGGCGAGACCTACCTCGGCTCCGACGCATTGGCGCTGGCGCCGCTCACCCAGCAGATCGCCTACCTCGAGGAAGGCGACTGGGTCGTCGTCACGCGCGAGGGCGCGCAGATCTTCGATGCCGAGGGCCATCGGGTCGAGCGGCCGATCACCACCTCGGGCGCCTCGGCGGTGCAGATCGAGAAGGGCAACTACCGCCACTTCATGCAGAAGGAGATCTTCGAGCAGCCCACCGTCGTCGCGCAGACGCTCAAGAGCTACATCCGCCAGGTCGACCAGAGCGTGGCGCTGCCGCAGATGGATTTCGACCTGTCGAAGATCAACCGCGTCACCATCGTCGCCTGCGGCACCAGCTATTATGCCGGCATGGTCGCGAAATACTGGTTCGAGCAGTTCGCCCGCCTGCCGGTGGACATCGACGTCGCATCCGAGTTCCGCTACCGCGACCCGGTGCTGGAGCCGGGCGGGCTGGCGCTGTTCATCTCGCAATCGGGCGAGACGGCCGATACGCTCGCAGCGCTGCGCCACTGCAAGGCGGCCGGGCAGACCATCGCGGTGGTGGTCAACGTGCCGACCAGCTCGATGGCGCGCGAGGCGGACCTGCTGCTGCCGACCCACGCCGGCCCCGAGATCGGCGTCGCCTCGACCAAGGCCTTCACCTGCCAGCTTGCCGTGCTGGCCGCGCTTGCCGCGCATCTCGCGGTCAGGCGCGGGCGCATGGACCGCGCCGAGGAAGCCGATGTCGTGCGCCACCTGGTCGAGACGCCCGCCTGCCTCAACGCCGCGCTTTCGCACGACGAGGAGATCGCCGCGATGGCGCACCTCATCGCCCCGGCGCGCGACGTGCTCTACCTGGGGCGCGGCCCCGACTATCCGCTGGCGCTCGAAGGCGCGCTCAAGCTCAAGGAAATCAGCTACATCCATGCGGAAGGCTATGCCTCGGGCGAGATGAAGCACGGCCCCATCGCGCTGATCGACGAGGCGGTGCCGGTGATCGTGCTCGCCCCGTCGGGGCCGCTGTTCGAAAAGACCGTCAGCAACATGCAGGAAGTCCGCGCGCGCGGCGGCAAGATCGTGCTGATTTCCGACGCCGATGGCCTCGCGGAAGCCGGCGAGGGCTGCCTCGCGACGATCGAGATGCCCAAGGTCCACCCGCTGATCGCGCCGCTGGTCTATGCCGTGCCGGTGCAGCTCCTCGCCTATCACGTCGCCTGCGTGAAAGGCACCGACGTCGACCAGCCGCGGAACCTCGCCAAGTCCGTAACGGTGGAATAGTTCGCCCGCACAGCGCCGCGGCCCTTCGCCGCGCACGCGAATCCTGATAGAAATATTCCGGAATTCCGATTCAGCTCCGCTGCGTCGGGCTCTACGCAAGTGAAGCAAGCTCGAATTACGGTCGTCCCGATTAACGCTTTCCTCGGAGGCGCATGGTCCGGTCACTTCGCGAACGCTGGGATGCCTGTGCGGCGCGAGGCGGGCCGGCCATGGCCGACCTGAACCGAATCATCGAAGAGGCCATGGCGCGCGAGGGATACCTTTCGGCCGAAGAGGTGCTGCGCCATGTCGAGGCCATCCTCGACCGATGGGAAAGCACGATTGCCGAAGAGCCTTCGGACTGAACCGTCATTTACGACCCGCTAACCTGTCGCCCGGTAAAATCCGCGGCGTGAGCCATCTCGAATCCGCCACTGCCTCGCTGCCCAGGGAACTGCCCGTTCTGGCGGTGCTGGGGCTGACCGACCCCGGCAACGGAGACTGGGCGCGGCTGCGCGGCCTGCAGTATTCGTGCCTGCCGCGCGCCATGATGGCACGGCTCTGTGCCCAGGGGCTGGCGGCGCTGGCGACGGCGAGCCTGCTGATCGCGCATCTCAACGTCCTCGTGGTCCTCGGCTGGCTGGCGGCCCTCGCCGCCACGCTCCGCTACGGCACCCGGATCGACCGGTCGCTGGCCGACGCCGACCGGCGCCGCATGTCCAGCGACGAGGTCACGCGGCAGACGATCAGTTCGATCGTCAACGCGCTCGCCTGGGTCGTGCCCGTCGCGCTGGCGACGCTGTTCGTCGATGCTGAGACGCGGCTCAAGCTGTGGACCGTGCTCGCCATGCTGATGACCGCATCGGCCATTCTGCTGCCAAGCGTGCCGATGGGCACGCTGATGTTCACCGGCATCGTCGGCGGCGCGGCGGTGGCCAGCTTCCTGGTGACGGGCGCGTTCGACATGGCGCTGGTCGCCGGGGCCTTCGTCGTCACCGTCTGCCTCGGCGCGATCGAGGGCGCGCGGCGCTTTCTCGAAGCCAAGGTGGCAGAAGCCGGCATCGTCGAGAAGAACGAGGTCGTCTCGCTGCTGCTGCGCGAATACGAGGAAGGCGAGGCCGACTGGCTCTGGCAGATCGACCCGGCGCGGCGCGTGCGCGGCGTATCGCCCCGCTTCGCCTTCGCGCTGGGCATGGACCCCGCCGAGATCGACGGCCTGCCTTTCATCCAGCTTATCGCCGGCCCCGCCTGGGAAACCGGCCAGTTCCCCTCCAGCCTGCACGACCTGGCCGACCGGCTGAACCGCCGGGAGAGCTTCTCCAACCTGCTGGTGCGCGTGACGATCCGCGAGGAGCAACGCTGGTGGGAGCTGTCCGGCACGCCCAAGCTCGACGAGCACGGCAATTTCGACGGCTTCCGCGGGGTCGGCTCGGACGTCACGGTGCAGCGCGAAAGCTCCGACAAGATCGCCTACCTCGCCCGCTACGATACGCTGACCGGCCTGCCCAACCGCCTGATGCTCAACGAGGCGCTGGCCGATGCCCTGGCATATGCCGAGCAGTGGCGCTCGCGCTGCGCCTTCCTGATGATCGACCTCGACCGCTTCAAGGCGGTCAACGACACGCTGGGCCACCTCGTCGGCGACCAGCTTCTCGCCAGGGTTTCGGACCGGCTGAAGGAGCAGATGACCGCGAACGAGATCTGCGGGCGCCTGGGCGGCGACGAATTCGCCATCGTCATCCGCGACGCCTCGGACAAGGAGCACGTCAACCGCGTGGCCGAGCGCGTGATCGAGCGGCTGTCGCAGCCCTACGAGGTGGACCACCACACGCTCTACGTCGGCGCCAGCATCGGCTCGGCCACCGGGCCCGACGACGGCAGCACGGTCGAGACGCTGATGCGCAACGCCGACCTTGCGCTCTACCGCTCGAAGGATACCGGCGGCAATGCGCACTATACCTACGAACCGGCGCTCCATGCCCATGCCGAAGAGCGGCGCAAGCTGGAATTCTCGCTGCGCCGCGCGCTCGAGCGCGACGAGTTCGTGCTGCACTACCAGCCGGTGGTCGACGCCGAGAGCGAGCGCCTCCTGTCGTTCGAGGCGCTGGTCCGCTGGAACAGCTCGGAACACGGCTTCGTCAGCCCGGCCAAGTTCATCCCGCTGGCCGAGGATACGCGGCTGGTCGTGCCGATCGGCGAATGGGTGCTGCGCGAGGCCTGCCGCGAGGCGATGAACTGGCCGAACGACACCCGGATCGCCGTCAACGTCTCGGGCGAGCAGCTTCTCGACGCGAACTTCGTCGCCAGCGTGGTCGGCGCCCTCTCCGCCAGCGGCCTGTCGCCGCATCGGCTGGAGGTGGAAGTGACCGAGAGTATCTTCCTGCGCGACGCCGTGCAGGCGCGCGCGGCGCTGGAAAAGGTCATGGCGCTGGGCTGCGCCGTCGCGCTCGACGATTTCGGCACCGGCTATTCCTCGCTGGGCTACCTGCGCCGCTTGCGCTTCTCGACCATCAAGGTCGACCGCAGCTTCGTCCAGGGCGCGGCGACGGGCAACCCGGAAAGCCTCGCCATCATCCGCGCCGTCGTGGCCATGGCGGACAGCCTGGAGATGTCGACGACGGCCGAAGGCGTCGAGACCGAGGCCGAGCTGAAAGTCGTGCGCGAACTGGGCTGCCGCAAGATCCAGGGCTTCTACTTCGGCCGGCCGATGCCCGCCGAGGAAGCCAGCGGCCTGTTCCGCAAATGGGCCGCCATCCGCGACGAATCGGTGGCCTAGGGTTCAACGCGCCGCAGCACAGCCAGCGCGCCTACGCCCCCACCAGCCCCTTGATCGCGCTTTCGAACAGCACGCGGCCGTCGGTGCCGCCCTGCGCCTTCTCGATCATGCGTTCGGGGTGCGGCATCATGCCCAGCACGTTGCCCGCCTCGCTGAGCACGCCGGCGATCCCGCGGACCGATCCGTTGACCTCCTCGGCATAGCGGAAGGCGACGCGCCCCTCGCCTTCCAGCCGGTCGAGCGTCGCGTCATCGGCGAAGTAGTTGCCGTCGTGGTGGGCGACGGGGATGGTGATGCGCTGGCCCTTGAAATAGCCCGAGGTGAACAGCGACCGGTTGTTCTCGACCGTCAGCGCCACCTCGCGGCAGACGAAGCGGATGCCGGCGTTGCGCATCAGCGCGCCGGGCAGCAGGCCCGCCTCGGTCAGCACCTGGAAGCCGTTGCACACGCCGAGCACGGGCACGCCGCGCCCCGCCGCCTCCACGACCGCGCGCATGATCGGGCTGCGCGCCGCCATCGCGCCCGAGCGCAGGTAGTCGCCATAGGAAAAGCCGCCGGGCAGCGCGATGAAGTCGAGGTCGGCCGGCAGCTCGGCATCGCCGTGCCACACGCGGAACACCTCCTCGCCCGAGACCTTCTCCAGCGCCGTCGCCATATCGCGGTCGCAGTTGGAGCCGGGGAACGTGACGACGGCGGCGCGGAAGCTCATGCGGAAACCCTTTCCACCCGGTAGTTCTCGATCACCATGTTGGCGAGCAGCTTGCGGCACATCTCGTCGAGCGCCTCGTCGGTGACGGTCTCGTCCACTTCCAGTTCGATCAGCCGGCCCGCGCGCACGTCCTTCACGCCCGCGAAGCCCAGCCCCTCCAGCGAATGCTGGATCGCGCGCCCCTGCGGATCGAGCACGCCGTTCTTGAGGCTGACATGGACGCGGACTTTCATCGCAGGGCCTTTCGCGCGGGAACAGGGGGATTCGCCGGCCAGCCTATGGCCGTTGCGGCCGGCCGTAGCAAGCACGGCCGACGCCGCCGCCCTATCGCCATTGAAAGCGGTCGCCCGCCGTGCCATCCGGACGCGCCGGCACGATCGCCGGCCGGCAAAGAGCAGGAGCGGACCGGCGCCATGACCATTTCCTTCCAGGATCGCGTAGCCATCGTCACCGGAGCGGGCGGCGGCCTCGGCCGGGCCTATGCGCTCGAACTGGCGCGGCGCGGCGCGAAAGTCGTGGTCAACGACCTGGGCGCCGCGCGCGACGGCACCGGCCACTCGGAAAGCGCGCTCGCCGTGGTCGAGGAGATCAGGGCCGCGGGCGGCGAGGCGATGTCCAACGGCGGCGACGTGTCGGACTATGCCCAGATGGTCGAGATGGTCGCCCGGGCGAAGGAGGCCTGGGGCGGCGTCCATATCCTCATCAACAACGCCGGCATCATCCGCGACAAGACCTTCGCCAAGATGGACCCGGCCGATTTCGAGCTGGTCGTGCGCGTCCACCTGTTCGGCGCCGCCTTCGCCACCAAGGCCTGCTGGGAGACGATGCGCGAGCAGAGCTATGGCCGCGTGCTGATGGTCAGTTCCTCCACCGGGATCGGCGGCAACTTCGGCCAGTCGAACTACGCCGCGGCCAAGATGGGCATGATCGGCCTCGCCAAGACGCTCTACCTCGAAGGCGCGAAGTACGACATCCGCGTCAACACGCTCGCCCCCACCGCCGGCACGCGCATGACCGAGGACATCTTCCCCGAGGAGGCCTACAAGGCGTTCAGCCCCGAAAGCGTCGTGCCCGCCGCGCTCTACCTGGTGTCGCAGGATGCGCCGACCAACGAGATCGTCGGTGCCGGCGCCGGCGTCTATCAGGGCGCCTGGGTGACGATGAACGAGGGCGTGCTGCTGCCGCCGGACCAGCAGACGGTCGAAGGCTTCGCCGCCGCCTGGGACCGCATCAGCGACCGCGCCGGCGACGCCCCGCTGGCCAGCGGCATGGAACAGTCGCAGCACGCGATGAAGCTGCTGATGGCGGCGATGCAGGGGAAGTAATGCTCCTCCCCGGCACGGACAGGAACTAATCCTCCACCAGCTTCATCAGCCGCCGTTCCAGCGGGGACAGCACGCCGGCCAGTTCGTGCCCGCGCTTGAGGACCTGCCCCGCCTCGCCGAACAGCGTCCACATGCCCTGCCTGCCGCGCAGCGCCGGGCGCTTTTCGATCCGGGCCTGCGGGCGTTCGGCGGCGCGGCGGAAGGCGCTGAAGCTTGCCGCGTCGCGGGTGAAGTCCATGGCGTAGTCGCGCCATTCGCCGGCCGCGACCATGCGGCCATAGAGGTCGAGGATGCGCTGCAGTTCCAGCCGGCCGAAGCCGATCTGGAGTTTGGGGAATGCGAGGATGGTGGCGCCGGACCCGTCGAGCGCTCCGGACGCCATCCCCCGTCAGCTCCGCGTCCGCTTGCGCGAGACCCGCGCGCCCGGCGCGGCGGCGGCGGCGGGGGCAGTGGGGGCGGCATCGACGCCGCGTTCCGACCGCAGTTCGTCGATCTGCGCCTGCAGCAGCGCGATCCTGGCCTCCAGTTCCTCGATCCGCTGGCCGCCCGGCTCGCAGGGTTCCTTGCAGGGGGTGCCGTAGGGGATGAATTCCCTGGCCCAGGTCTCCGCCTTCACCAGCGTCGAGCGCGCCTTGGCCCCCACCATCGTCGCGCCTTCGGGCACGTCCTCGGTAACGACGGCGTTGGCGCCCACGCGCGCGCGCTGGCCGACGGTGATCGGCCCCAGGATCTGCGCGCCCGCGCCGACGATGACATTGTCCTCCAGCGTCGGGTGACGCTTGCCGCCCACGCCGTTGGCCGGATTGGTGCCGCCCAGCGTGACGCACTGGTAGATGGTCACGTTATCGCCGATAAGCGCGGTCTCGCCGATCACGGTGAAGCCGTGGTCGATGAACAGGTGGCGGCCGATCCGGGCGCCCGGATGGATGTCGATCCCGGTGAGGAAGCGCGCGGTGTGGTTGACCGCCCGGGCCAGGAAGAACAGCCGCGCGTTGAACAGACGGTGCGCCAGCTTGTGCCAGGCCACCGCCCAGAAGCCGGGATAGAGCAGCACTTCCCAGCGCGAACGCGGAGCCGGATCGCGCGCCACGACGGAATCGAGATAGGCGGTCAATCTTGCGAACATGGCCCTGTTTTGTCCCATCAATCTTTCGTCAACGCAAGCGAGACCGGCTTTCCCCGCCCGTCCCGCCAGCGGCCAGGTCCAGCGCATCGCGCCAGATGGCCATCGTCGGCGCCTGCTTGCGTTCCAGACTCAGCCGGTCGATCGTGCCGACCAGCCGTTCGACGCCCATGTGGCTACGTTCGCAGCGCGGCACAAGATAGGA
>JBAYPJ010000052.1:0-25283 GCA_041677785.1 Novosphingobium sp.
CGCCGCCGCCGCCGCTACCGCCTTCGGCCACCATCTTCTCGGCCAGGACGAGCGCGCGCATCTCGGCGATCTTGCGGTCGATGGAAGCGCGGACGCTGGCCGCATCGACGTTGGCCCGGCGCGCCTTCTCCCGCGTGACGTTGTCGCGGTGCTGCGCCAGCATGCGCATCCCGGCAAGCGGGTTGAACTTGGGGCCGTCCCTCGCCTCGCCGGTGCGGAGCTGGCAGAGCAGCTCCATCTCCAGGTTGTCGTAGCCCTCGGCCAGCGCCTGCATCCAGCGATCGTAGAACGCGCGGTCGCGCCGGCGCTGCGCATAGACCGCGGCGCGGCTGATGCCCGCGTGCTCGCAGGCCGCGGCGATGTTCGAGGTTTCCGCCAGCTTGGCGAAGAAGGGCTCGCGCCAGCGGTTGCTGAGCTTGCGGTCTGCGTCCTTGCCGGCCGACGCAACGCGCGCGGGACGGCGGGCCACGCGCTTCTCGGCGCGCGGAATTCGCTTCGCTTCTGTCATGGGGCATATCCGAATGAGGGGGCGGGAACGAGGCCGGTACCCGGCGACTCGCTCCATCGCGATGTTCCCGTTATGTACCGAATGAGCGTGACGATGTCAAGCGCAAATAACCGATTTGGTTATTGCCCCCGGAATCGCGGCGGTCTAATGCGGCAATCCTCCCCGGCACCGGGAGGGGGACCATGCCCTGCGGCGCGATTTCCCTCCCGGTGCCGGGGAGGACCGAATCGGAGTGCCCCATGCTGCGCCGCCTCTACGACTGGACCATGGCCAAGGCGGCGCACCGCCATGCCGAATGGTGGCTCGCCGCCTTCGCCTTCGTCGAGGCGAGCTTCTTTCCGATCCCGCCGCATCCGCTGCTCGGCCTGATGTGCCTGGCCGAGCCGAGGAAGGCGATCCGCTTTTCGCTGATCGCGACGCTGGCCTCGGTCGCGGGCGGGCTGCTGGGCTATGCCATTGGCTATTTCGTCTACGAAAGCGTCGGCACGCAGATGCTGGCGGCGCTGGGCCTGGCCGAGAGCTTCCCGCAGGCGGCCTGCTACCTGCGCGAGTACGGCGCCGAGATCATCATGATCAAGGGCGCGACGCCGATCCCGTTCAAGCTGCTGACGATCACCGCCGGGTTCATCGCCATGCCGCTGCTGGTCTTCATCGGCGCCAGCCTCGTCTCGCGCTCGATCAGCTTCATGATCGTGGGTGTGCTGTTCCGCCTGTTCGGCGCGCCGATCAAGGCCTTCATCGACAAGTACCTGGGCCTTGCCACCGCGGGCTTCGCGGTGGCCGTGGTCGGCGGCTTCGTCGCCGTCGTCATGCTCAGCGGCGGCGGCACGGCCAGCGAGAAATGCGCCCAGGCGGCAGTGGCCGCGCCGGCGCCCTGATCCGGCTTAGTTGCGCCGGTCGCGGCGGCGGTCGCCCCGCCGGTCGTCGTGCCGCCGGTCGCGATGCTGCGACGCGCTGGGCGGGGCTATCCCCGGCCGCTGGCCGTCGCGCTGGTAGCCGCTCCAGTTCGCGCTGCCGCGCCGGCTGCCGCGCCGGCCTTCCCAATAGCGGCGATGGCTGTCGTTCCAGCGATGGCGCTGGCCGCCGCGGTCGTAGATGTAATAGCCGGTGCCGGGGTAGTAATAGTCGTCGTACCAGCCCCAGTAGGCGTTGCCGTAATAGCTCCCGCCGCCATAGCCGTAGCCATAGCCGTCGGTGGCGCAGCCGCTGAGGCCGAAGGCGGATGCGGCGAGCAGCGCCGCGCAGATCGGGTGTTTCATGGCGTTATTCTTTCACAGGCCCGATGAACCGGACGGTAACGGCGGAAGAAACGCGCGAGCGGCGCCGCGGTTTCAGCCCGTCGCGGTCAGCGCCTCCGCCTCGCGCCGCAGCCGCTCGCCGATTTCGCCCCGCCGCGCCGGGGTGAGCCGCTCGGCCGGCCCGGTCAGCACCAGCGCGCCGGCGGGCGGCCCCCGGTGCGGCACGATCGCGGCGGCCAGCGCCACCGCGCTCGGCTCGATGTCGCCGTCGTTGACCGCATAGCCGCGCGCCCGCGTCGCCCGGAACTCGTCGCGCATCGCCGCGCTCACCGGCGCGCCCAGCAGCCGCTCCTGCTCCCCTTCGGGAAGGTGCGGCAGGACGGCGCGCGCGGTGGCGCTGCCCTCGAGCGGGACGGTCATGCCGACCGGCGGCGCCATGCGCAGGACATGCAGGCTCTCGAACGCGTCGATGACGACGAACTGGTCGCCGTCGGGCACGGTCAGATAGGCGGTCTCGCCGGTCTCGGCGCGCAGCCGTTCGAGCGCCGGGCGCGCGCGCTGGCGCAGGCTGCCGGTGCTGTGCGGCGCGCGGGCGAGCGTCAGCACGTGCGGGGTCAGCTCCCACTGGCCGGGCGCGGCGGCGCGGATCCAGCCGGCGTCGGCCAGCGTCATCAGGTCGCGCTGCACCGCGCTCTTGTCCGCCGCCAGCGCCCGCGCCAGCGCGCTGACGCCGATCGGCTGGAACGCCGCGATATGCTCGAAGACCTTGAGCATGCGCGCCGCGCTGGAACTGCGCTTGACCGCCACGGTGATCCCTGCGATGTTACTATCCGACAAGCCATATTACATAGTAATACAACTATCGCAAGCCGTTCCGGAGTAGAACCCATGCCCCTCACCGACGTCCGCCCGCTGCGGGACGACCTTCCCTTCGGAGTCCGCATCGGCGGCCTCACCCGCGCCCAGACCGGGGACCCGGCGATCCGCGACGAGATCGAGGCGCTGTTCTGGCGGCACGGCATGATCGTGTTCGAGGACGTCGAGCAGAGCGACGAGATGCAGCTTGCCATCAGCGACATCTTCGGCCCGCTCAAGGAGCATCCGGTCAAGGCAGTCTCGCGCGTCGACAGCGCGCGGCTGCCGGGCGTCATCGAGATCCGCAGCGAGCCCGGCCGCGGCGTGGTCGAGGTCGACGGGCGGCGCGTCTCGCACTGGCTGCCCTGGCACTTCGACCACTGCTACAACGACGAGCTGAACCGCGCCGGCGTGCTGCGCTCGGTCGAGCGGGTGGAGGAAGGCGGCGTCACCGGCTTCCTCGACGGCATCGCGCTCTACGCGGCCTTCCCGGCAGAGCTGCGCGCGCGCATCGAGGGCAGCGAAGTCGCCTATTCGCTGAGCACGCAGTACGACCAGCTCAAGTTCGGCCGCCCCGCGCAGTACCGCATGATCGAGCCCAAGCCCTCCTCGCCCGAGTTCCTCGCCCAGGCCGCGGCGATGCCGCGCGCGATCCACCCCGCCGTGTGGACGCGGCCCACCGGCGAGAAGGTGCTGCACGTCTCGCAGTACATGGCCGAAGGCCTGGTCGGGCAGGAGAACGCCGAGGGCGACGCGCTGCTCGACGAGGTCTGCCAGACGATCAACCGGCTGGCCGCCGCCTGCTCGTACCACCACAAATGGCGGCCGACCGACATGGTGATCTGGGACAACACGCGCATGCTGCACGCGGTCTCGGGCAACGATCCGGCGCTGTCGCGGCTGATGTACCGCACCACCATCAAGGGCGACTACGGCCACGGCCGCTGGGAAAACGCCCCCGCCGCGCCGCAGACCGCCGACGCCATGGCCTGATATGGCATCGTCGTCCCGGACTCGACCCGGGACGACAGGAAGACAGGGGAGAGAAAACCAATGGCGCGCATCGATGTCGATGGGCTGGAGATCGACTACGAGCTGATCGGCGACGCAGGCGCACCGCCGCTGATGCTGACGCCGGGCGGGCGCTATCCGCGCGACACCGCCGGCGTGCCCGAGCTGGCGCGCATCTTCGCCGACGCCGGCTACCGCGTGCTGCTGTGGGACCGGCCGGGCTGCGGCGCGTCCGACATCGCCTTCACCGCGCCGAGCGAATCGGCGATGAACGCCGATGCCGGCGCCGGGCTGATCCGGGCGCTGGACCTCAGGGACGTGACGCTGGTGGGCGGCTCGGCCGGCTCGCGCATATCGCTGATGATCGGCACGCGCATGCCGGAAAACGTCCGCAAGATCGCGGGCTGGTGGTTCTCGGGCGGCGCGATCGGGCTGGCCGCGCTCGCCTGGTTCTACTGCGGCGACCAGGTCGCGGCCGCCTCGAAAGGCGGCATGGAGGAAGTGGTCAAGCTGCCGAGCTGGGCCGACCAGATCGCCCGCAACCCGCGCATCCGCGACATCCTGCTGCGCCAGGACCCGTGGGAATATATCGACGTCATGCAGAAGTGGGCCGCCGCCTTCACCTATCGCGACGACACGCCGATGCCCGGCCTCACGCCCGCGGACTTCGCGAAGCTGACGATGCCGGTGCTGGTGTTCCGCAGCGGCAGGAGCGACATGGCCCACACCCGCCGCACCAGCGAACGGGTGCACGAACTGCTGCCCAACGCGATCCTGCGCGAGCCGCCCTGGGGCGACCAGGAGTGGAACTACGTCTCCACCTTCCCCAACGACGTCGCCGCCCGCCGCGGCCGCTTCGAGCGCTGGCCGCTGATCGCGCCCGACGTGCTGGAGTTCCTCAGGGACTGACGCCCTCCCCCGCGCAGGCCCCCGAGCAGGCCCGCGAGCAGGCCCCCGCGCGGGCGGGGCCCTCAGGAGGCTGGACGCAACGCCGCCCGATGGCTTAGCTTGCTTCCGCAGGCCTGAAGCCCCCGCCTGCGCGGGGGCGCGGAGCCGGGGGAGGAAAGCCGATGGACGCCGCACTCGAAGCCAGGCTGCGCGAGCTGGTCGACCGCCAGGAGATCCACCAGGTCATGCTGCGCTATGCCCGCGGGCTGGACCGGCTGGACCGCGAGCTGGTGCGTTCGTGCTATTGGGACGACGCGATCGAGGATCACGGCAACTACGTCGGCCGGCCCGACGACTTCATCGCCTGGGCCGACCAGACCACGCTGATGCACCTTTCGACCCAGCACGCCATCCTCAACCACCACTGCGAACTCGACGGCGACGACGCCTGGTGCGAAACCTACTACCAGTTCACCGGTGTGCGCGAGACGCCGCCGCACTTCGTCTCGACCGGCCGCTATGTCGACCATTTCCAGAAGCGCGGCGGCGAATGGCGCATCGCCAACCGCGTCTGCATCATCGAGGGCAAGTTCGACGTGGCCGATGCCGCGATCAACGCGCTGATGCCGCCCGCCTACACCGCGGAAGAACCCTGCCAGGCGGCGCGCGACCGCACCGACGTCTCCTACCACCGCCCGCCCGTCCCGCGCCGGCCGCGGCCCTAGGGTCCCTAGCCGGCTTGCCCGGCGCGCAGCCATCGGGCAGTCTCCCCGCGATGACATCAGGGAGACCCGCTTTCATGAGACCTTTCGCCCTACTAGCGCCCTTCGCCTGCTTCGCGCTCGTCGCCTGCGGCGGCGCCCAGACCCCCGGCGCCATGGCGGCGCACGACCGGCACGAGAACTTCGAGGCGCTGGGCAAGGCCTTCAAGACGCTGGGCGACGAGCTGAAGAAGACGGAGCCCGACATCGCCCGCATCCAGGAAAACGCCACCGCGATCACCGGCAAGGCGGCGGAGTTGAGGGACTGGTTCCCCGTGGGCTCCGGGCCGCAGGACGGCGTCAAGACCGATGCGCTGGCAGGCGTGTGGAAAGAACCCGACGCCTTCGGCCGGGCGGCGGCGAAGCTGGTCGAAGCCGCAACGGCGCTCGACGCGGCCGCCCAGTCCGGCAACCTTGCCGCGATACGCGGCGCCGTCCCGCCCGCCGGCGCCGCCTGCAAGGATTGCCACGAGCGCTTCCGCCAGGACGACTAGGCCAGACGGCACGTCGTCCCGAACAGCCGTCACGGGGCAGCGGTCATTCGAGCGATCGGCCCACGGCGGCCTTTTCCCGCCGCTGCCGCGCCCAGATATTGAGCGCCTCGACCCCGGCGGAGAAGGCCATGGCGACATAGACGTAGCCCTTGGGCACGTGGACGCCGAAGCCGTCGGTGATCAGCACCACGCCGATCATCAGCAGGAAGCCCAGCGCCAGCATGACGACGGTGGGGTTGCGGTTGATGAACTCGGCCAGCGGATCGGCGGCCAGCAGCATGACCAGCACCGCGGCGACGACCGCGATCACCATGATCGGCAGATGATCGGTCATGCCCACGGCGGTCAGGATCGAATCGACCGAGAAGACGAGGTCGAGCAGCAGGATCTGCACGATCGCCGCGCCGAAGCCGAGCGCCACCTTGCCGCCCGCCTCGAACGGCTGGGGACCGGGGTTGGGATCGACGTTGTGGTGGATTTCGCGGGTCGCCTTCCACACGAGGAACAGACCGCCGGTGATGAGGATGATGTCGCGCCAGGAGAACTGCGTGTCGAAGCCCTCGCCGCTGAGGCCGAGGTCGATGACCGGCTCGGTCAGCCCGACCAGCCAGGCGATCATCGAAAGCAGCGCGAGGCGCATGACCAGCGCGAGCGCGATGCCCGTGCGGCGCGCCTTCTGCCGCTGCTCCTCGGGCAGCTTGTTCGACAGGATCGAGATGAAGATCAGGTTGTCGATGCCGAGCACGATCTCCATCACCACCAGGGTGATGAGCGCCGCCCACACGGCGGGCTCGGAAAACAGGGTAAGCAGGCCGTCCACGTTCGTCCCTTCAGGTCAGCGAAGCCGCATCGATCGGGCAAGGCGCGGTACAGGACGACGGCCGGGAGCGAAAGGACCGAACTGCACCGAGCCTCGCTCGATGCGGCCGACATCGCGACCGTCGCTGCAACGATCGCCAGAGGGGCCCGGTCCGCGCCGCCATTCTAGGGATGGCGCGCGGATCGTTCAAGCGGAGACGGCAATCAGATGATCCCCGTCGCCTTGCCGGCGCGCTCGAACATGCCGATGATCGTCTGCACCTGGCTTGCCGAATGCTCGGCGCAGAGCGAGCAGCGCAGCAGCGTCATGTTGGCCGGCGTCGCCGGCGGGCGGGCGAGGTTGACGTAGAGACCTTCCCCGAGCAGCGCCTCCCACATCGCCGCGCCGCGTTCGAGGTCGGGCATGATCACCGAGATGATCGCGCTCTGCGGGCTTGTCGTGCCGAGCTGGAAGCCGCGGTCCTTGAGGCCCTTGTGCAGCGTGCGCGAATTCTCCCACAGGTGCGCGCGCTTGTCCCCGCCATGCATCAGCTTGCGGATCGAGGTGGCGGCGGTGGCGACGACGCTGGGCGGCAGCGAGGCGGTGAAGACGTAAGGCCGGCAGACCAGCCGCAGGATCTCGAACTTGGGATGGTTGGAAACGCAGAAGCCGCCGACGGTGCCGACGCTCTTGGAGAACGTGCCGATGACGAAATCGACCTGGTCGAGCACCCCCTGGTCCTCGGCGACGCCGCGCCCCCGGGGGCCGATGAAGCCCATGGAGTGCGCCTCGTCGACCAGCACCATCGCGCCGTGCGCCTTGGCGACGCCGATCATCTCCTTGAGCGGGGCGATATCGCCCAGCATCGAATAGACGCCTTCCAGCACCACCAGCTTGCCGGCGCCCTCCGGAATGCGGCGCAGCCGCTTTTCCATCGCCTCGATGTCGTTGTGCCTGAACGGCACCACCTCGGCGTCGCCCATCTTGCAGCCGTCCCAGATCGAGGCGTGGCTGTCGATGTCGAGGACGATGTAGTCGCCCTTGCCGGCGATGGTGCTGATGATCCCGAGGTTCGCCTGGTAGCCGGTCGAGAAGACCATGGCGTGATCCATGGCGTAGAACTCGCGGAGCGCCTCCTCGACCGCCTTGTGCCCGGCGTAGGTGCCGTTGAGCACGCGGCTGCCGGTGGTGCCCGCGCCGAACTCGTCCAGCGCCCGCTTGCCCGCCGCGATCACGTCGGGGTCGAAGGTCATGCCCATGTAGTTGTAGGTGCCGAGCAGGATCGTCTCGCGCCCGTTGCAGATCGCCACGGTGGGCGAGAGCACCTTTTCCATGACGAGGCCGAACGGGTCCTCCACCCCCGAGGCGAGCAGCCCCGCGCGCAGGTCGATCATCGGCTGGAACTTGTCGAACAGGTCGCCCATCGCTTCGCGGTCCATCAGCCCTGCAGCTTGACCACGGCGTCGATGAGCTGGCCGTAGGTCTCGATCTCGGCCTGCTGGTTCATGCTGATGATGATATCGAACTCGTCCTCGATCGCGGCGACGAAATCCATCACGGTCAGGCTGTCGAACTCGAGGTCGCCCGAGAAGGTGGTGGCGTCGTCGATCGCGATGCCCTTCTTGTTGAAAGGCGCGATCAGCGCTCCGATCCTCTCGGCAGTGGCGGCGCGGTCCATCGAAAACGTGCTCCTGAAACGTTGCTGGCGCTCTGGCCAGGAATTGCGGCGCAAAAGCGGCGCGGCCCGCTTCTGTCAAGTCCGCCCCTGTCGGCCCCGGCGGGCAAAGGCCCCGCTCACGCCCTTTACGATCCGCGCGGATCGACCACCGCGGCAAGATAGGCCGGGTCGCGCAAACCCTCGGGTCCGCCGGCGATGAACTCCGGCAGCGGCTCGCGCGGCAGCGGGTCGAGCCGGTCGTACCGCAGGCGCCAGGCGGTGATCTTCCAGGCGCCGTCGATCTTCCGGTAGGTCTCGTATTCGCGGCCATGGCCGTTGTAGCCGCGCCGTTCGCCGGTTGCGGGGTCGGACGGCCATTCGTTATAGTCGTGCAGCACCCAGATGCCCGTCGCCTCGGCGGGGCTATCGAAAGTTATCTCCGGCATCGAGAAACGGTGGAGCGACACCGCTCCCTCGAGCATGTCCCTGACGGCATAGGCATAAGCCGCGCCGCCCTGCATCAGCCGCCCGTCGCCAAGGTCGAACGTCGCGTCGGCGCTGAACACCTCCTTGAAGCCTTCCCAGTCCTTGGCGTCGGCCAGGCGCCCGAAGCGGGCCTTGAGTTCGATGATGTCCTTGTAGTCGAAAAACTGCTGCAGCCTGTCTTCCGCCATCGTCCTCTCTCCTTCGCTACGGATCAGGGGATCTTGTCGACCAACCCCCTTACGGCCGCCATGAACGGCCCGATCGATACGGGCTTGGCCAGGTAGGCGTCGGCCCCCGCCTCGCGGATGCGTTCCTCGTCGCCCTTGCCGGCATAGGCGGTGACGGCAAGCACCGGGATCGCGCGCAGCACCGGGTCGGCCTTGGCCGCCTCGATCAGATCGAGCCCCGAGACGTTGGGAAGCTGGATGTCCATGATGATGAGATTGGGGACGAAGCCGCGCGCCCGGTCCAGCGCGTCGAGCCCGTCCGCCACCGGCTCGACCGCGTAGCCCTGGCTCTTCAGCACGTCGCAGAACAGCTTTCGGTTGAGATCGTTGTCCTCGACAACGAGGATTCGCTTTGCCATTCCCCAGCCCGCGCACCATGTTGGTGGTTCCCCTCTAGGCCCTGCATGCGAGACTGACAATTCTGCGACACCCTTCATCCCCCGCCGATCCGCAGGTTCTGGCGCTGTCGGCGCTGGCCTGGGTGCTCGCCGATGGCGACCGCGCCGGCCGGCTGCTGGCGCTGACCGGGCTCACCCCCGACACGCTGCGGGCCGGGGTGGGGGAGACCGGGACGCTGGCGGCCGTGCTCGACTTCCTCTGCGCGCACGAGCCCGATCTGCTCGCCGCCGCCGAGACGCTCGGCGTCGCCCCGCAGGAGCTGGCCGGCGCGCGCGAAAGGCTGGCGCCATGAGCCGGCCGCTGATCATCTCCGATTGCGACGAGGTGCTGCTCTACATGGTCGCGCCCTTCCGCACCTGGCTGGCCGAAGAGGAAGGCGTGGTCTTCGACATGAGCGGCGGCGAGTTCGCCCGCGCCATGCGCTATCGCGACAGCGGCGAGCCGGTGGCGACCGAAGACATCTGGCGGCTGCTCAACCGCTTCTTCGACGGGCAGATGCACCGCCAGTCGCCGGTGCCCGGCGTGATCGAGGCGATTACGGCGCTGCGCGAACATGCCGACGTCGTCGTGCTGACCAACCTCAAGGACTTCCGGCAGGAGGCGCGCGCCCGGCAGCTTGCCGAGCACGGCCTGTCGCTGCGCGTATTCACCAACCAGGGGCCGAAAGGCCCGGCGCTGAAAGCGATCCTCGACGAATACCGGCCCAGCCGCGCCATCTTCATCGACGATCTGGCGCAGCATCACGGCTCGGCTGCCGAACTCGTGCCCCATGTCGCCCGGCTGCATCTCTGCGCCGAGCCGATGCTGGCGCCGCATATCGACTGCGCCCACCGCGCCGGCCACGCCCACGCGCGGATCGACGACTGGACGAGCGCCCTGCCCTGGCTGCTCGACAAGCTGCTCGCGGACCCGCATTGACTTAACCGTCGGGCCGCACTTGATCCGGGACCGCTGGCCTCATCGACGCGAGAGACGAAGGAGATTGCATGACCACCGACGCCGAGATCGACGCCAAACTGGCCGAGCTGGGGCTGGAGCTGCCCGAACCGGCCGCGCCGGTGGCCGCCTATGTCCCCGTCGTGGTCGCGGGCGGGCTGGCGCACGTTTCCGGCCAGTTGCCGTTCATCGACGGGGTGCTGGTCAAGGGCCGGCTGGGCGCCGACATCTCGGCCGGCGACGGCTACGCGGCGGCGCGCGCCTGCGGGCTGATGATCCTCGCGCAGCTTCGCGCGGCGCTGGGTTCGCTCGACCGGGTGGAGCGCGTCGTCAAGCTGGGCGCCTTCGTCAACTCGGCCGCCGATTTCACCGACCAGCCCAAGGTCGCCAACGGCGCCTCGGAACTGATGGCCACGCTGTTCGGCGATGCCGGCCGCCATGCGCGCAGCGCCGTCGGCGTGCCGGCGCTGCCGCTGGGCGCGGCCGTGGAGATCGACGCCGTTGTCGCCGTTCGCGCCGATTGACCGCTGGCTGGCGCCGGCCCCCGACCCGGCGCGGGTGGCCTGGATCGCCGGGCGCACTTTCGCGCACCGGGGCCTGCACGGGCCGGGCGGGCCGGAAAACTCCCCCGCCGCCTTCGCCGGCGCGATCGCCGCGGGCCTGGGCATCGAATGCGACATCCAGCGCTCGCGCGACGGCCAGCCGATGGTCTTTCACGACTGGCAGCTCGACCGGCTGACGGGCGAGACCGGCCCGGTGGCGCAGCGTAGCGCGGCGGAGCTTGGCCGCATCGCGCTCGGCGGCGGCGACGACCATATCCCGACGCTGCGCCAGCTGCTCGACCAGGTCGCCGGGCGCGTGCCGCTGCTGATCGAGATCAAGTCGCGCCGCGAGATGCGCGTCGGCGCGATCTGCCTCGCCGTCCGGCGCGTGCTCGAAGGCTATCGCGGTCCCCACGGTGTGATGAGCTTCGACCCGCGCGTGGCGCGCTGGTTCGCGCGGCATTCGCCGCAGACCGTGCGCGGCCTCGTGGTCACGGAGGAGAACGACAAGGCGGCGACGGGCACGATCAAGCGGCACCTTTCGTTGTGGCAGGCGCGGCCCGACTTCCTAGCCTACGACATCCGCGACCTGCCGAGCGGCTTCGCCGCCGCCCAGCGCCGGCGCGGGCTGCCGGTCGCGAGCTGGACGGTGCGCAACGCCGAGCTGCGCGCGCGCGCGGCGCTGCATGCCGACGCGCCGATCGCGGAAGGGCCAGGGATCGCCGAAGGGACTGGGATCGCCGAAGGGACTGGGATCGCGTGACCTTGCGCCGTGCTGTGGTAATGTGGGTCTGATGGCCGATTCCGATCCCGCCTTCACCGTCCGCGTGCTCTCGTCCGTCGGCGAGGTGCCGGCGGCGGAATGGGATGCGCTGACCGGCGGCGGCAACCCCTTCGTCGCCCACGCCTTCCTCGGCGCGCTGGAGGATTCGGGCAGCGTCGGCGGGCGCAGCGGCTGGCTGCCCGCGCCGCTGGCGATCGACGGGCCCGACGGACGCCTCGCGGCCGCGCTGCCCGCCTACGTCAAGGCGCACAGCCAGGGCGAATACGTCTTCGACCATGCCTGGGCCGATGCCTGGCAGCGCGCGGGCGGCGCCTATTACCCCAAGCTGCAGATCGCCGTGCCCTTCACCCCCGCCACCGGTCCGCGCGTGCTGACGCGCGAACCGGCGCTGGCCGCGCCGCTGCTGCGCGCCGCCGAGCAGTTCTGCGTGCAGCAGGGCCTGTCCTCGGCCCACGCCACGTTCATCGAGCCGACGCAGATCCCGCTGTTCGAGCGCGCCGGCTGGCTGCTGCGCGAGGACATCCAGTTCCACTGGGAGAACCGCGGCTACGCCAGCTTCGACGATTTCCTCGACGCGCTCTCCTCGCGCAAGCGCAAGGACTTGCGCAAGGAGCGCCGCGCCGCGCAGGAAGGCGTCGAGATCCGCGCGCTGCGCGGGGCCGAGATCCGGCCCGAGCACTGGGACGCCTTCTGGCGCTTCTACCAGGACACCGGCGCGCGCAAATGGGGCCAGCCCTACCTGACCCGCGCCGCCTTCACCCTGCTGGGCGAGCGGATGGCCGAGCACATCCTGCTGATCCTGGCCTTGATCGACGGAACGCCCGTGGCCGGCGCGCTCAACTTCATCGGCGCGGACGCACTCTACGGCCGCTATTGGGGCGCGCTGGTCGACAAGCCCTTCCTTCATTTCGAGCTATGCTATTACCAGGCGATCGACGCGGCGATCGCGCTGGGTCTGGGCCGGGTGGAAGCGGGCGCGCAGGGCGGGCACAAGCTGGCGCGCGGCTACGAGCCGGTCCGCACCGTCTCGGCGCATCATATCGTGCACGAAGGCTTCCGCGCGGCGGTCGCCGACTTCCTCGCCCGCGAGCGCGCGGGCGTGGCGGGCGACCGGCTCTATCTCGAAACGCGGACGCCGTTCCGCAAGGATTGACGCCGGCCCGGACCGGGCCGGGAGAAGCTAGGCCGTCTTGCGGGCGGTGGCGGAGAGCCACTCGCGCGCGCGGCGCTGGGCTTCGGCGATCTCCCGCGCGGTCATCTCGTCCGAGATTTCCGCCCGGCACAACTGGGCTTCGTCATGGCCGGCGACAGCGGCGAGGTTGAACCACTTGTGCGCTTCGACGAGGTCGCAGGCGATGCCGTGCCCCCCGGTCGAGAAGGCGACGCCGAGGTCGAAATAGGCAAAGACGTCCCCCTGCGCGGCCGCCGCGAGGCAGCGTGCCACCATGATGTCCCCGGCCGTCTCCGCGCATTCCTGTGCTTCGGCAAGATCGGCGGCGTGTATCCAGGCTTTTCCCATTGCGTGTTGCCCCCCTGGCAGAATTCGCGGACCCTCCTGCGCCCGTCCTGCGTCGGACGCTGGCAGGATCATGGTCAACAAAGAGTTAACGCGGGCGGATTTTTCCGCCGGGAGCAGGCCACGGCCGGCCTTTCAGCATGGCTTAACGCAATTTCCTTCAGGGATAAGCCCATTGCCGCTTGTGCCGTTACCGGGCCGCAACTATAGGCGCGGCAACCGTGGCTCGCAGTAACGCCACCGGGAAAACCCGGGGCAGCGCAATGCAGGCGGTCCGGGGAGGAGTGGTGCGGAGACTCTGATGGCGACTGCCCTTGCTGATGAAATCGATGTGCTGGCCAAGGCCAAGCGAGCGATAGGGGGCGACTACACCCCCAGCGAAGACGAACCCTACATGGCCGAGGCGCAACAGGACTATTTCCGGCGGCTGCTGCTGGAATGGAAGAAGTCGATCCTGAACGCCGCGGCCGACACGCTGCAGCAGCTTCAGGACGGACCGATTCGCGAGCCCGATCTTAACGATCGCGCGTCGAGCGAGACCGACTGGGGCATCGAGCTGCGCACCCGCGACCGCCAGCGCAAGCTGATCGCCAAGATCGACGCGGCCCTGCGCCGCATCGAGGAGGGCGACTACGGCTATTGCGAGGTGACGGGCGAGCCGATCGGCATCGGCCGGCTGATCGCCCGCCCCGTCGCGACGATGACGGTCGAGGCGCAGCAGGCGCACGAACGGCGCGAAAAGGTCTCGCGTGACGACTGACCTCGGGGCTTGCCGGCGCCCGGGTTAAGGCTTTGTTCGTCAGTTCCATTTATCAGCCGGCGAAGTCGCGATGGGTATGGTCGGCCCATGGCTGTACGATTTGGTCGCAATATTGCGCTGGCAAACTGGCTGGGCGACACGATGGACGGAAATGAAAATAGGCAAATCGCGCGCGACAGCCTGTTCGTCATGGCCGATCTGCGCCTGGCGGGCTCCGCAGAGGAGCACCGCATCAAGGTGCGCAACCTGTCCGCCGGCGGCATGATGGGCGAAGGTACCATCCGCGTCGTCCGCGGCGATGCGGTCGAGGTCAAGCTCCGCAACGTGGGCTGGGTCGAAGGCGCGGTCGCCTGGGTCCAGGAAGACCGTTTCGGCGTCGCCTTCCGGGAAGAGATCGACCCCAAGGTCGCGCGGGCGCCTGTAACCACCGCGCCGCCGTCCGCCTATGCCCCGCGCGATCCCAAGGGTCTGCGCAAGATCTGATCGGGCGACGGCCGATCCGCGTTTCCGCTTCACGCAAAATGGGCTAGGCCTGCCGCGGATGCGCAAGGCCCTGCAGATCGCCGCGAAATACGTCTGGCTTATGGCCGGCCTGCTGCTGGTGGCCGGCTGCGGCTCCGGCAAGGACGCGTTCACCGTCGTCGCCATCGGCGCGCCCGCTTCGCCGTTCGAGACCGACGCACCGCTGCCGCCGTCCGCGCGGCTGGTGCGCGCGGCGACGGTGGAGGGCCTGGTCGGCTTCGACGCGCAGGGGCTGATCGTGCCGGCGCTGGCCGACCGCTGGATCGTCACCGACGACGGGCTGAGCTATATTTTCCGGCTGCGCGACGGCACCTGGGCGGACGGCAGCCCGCTGACGGCCCAGACGCTGCGTGCCGCCCTGCGCGCGACGATCGCGGATCTGCGCGGCACGCCGCTCGCGCTCGACCTGTCGGGCATCGACGAGATTCGCGTGATGACCGGCCGGGTGATCGAGGTTCGCCTGTCGGCGCCGATGCCCAACCTGCTGCAACTGCTGGCCCAGCCCGAGCTGGGCCTTGCGCGCAACGGCCGCGGCACCGGCCCCATGCGCCTGCACCGCGAGGGCGACGTGGCGCTGCTCACCGCCATTCCTCCCGACGCTCGCGGCCTTCCCGCGGTCGAGGAGTGGGGCGAGCAGGTGCGCCCCGTCCGGTTCATCGCCCTGCCCGCCGCGCAGGCGGTCGAGCGGTTCAACAGCGGCAAGGCCGACGTGCTGCTGGGCGGCCGGATCGAGGACTTTCCGCTGGCGCGCTCGGTCGGCCTGATCCGGGGGACGATCCAGCTCGATCCGGTCATGGGGCTGTTCGGGCTCGCCGTGACCGGGGCGGACGGTTTCCTCGCCGCGCCGGAGAATCGCGAGGCGCTGACCATGGCCATCGACCGCGACGCGCTGATCGCCCCCTTCGGCCTCGGCGGCTGGACGCCCACCACGCGCGTGGTGGGCACGGGCGCGCCCGACGATTCGGGCGCGATCGGCCAGCGCTGGCCCGGCCAGACCATCGCCCAGCGCCGGACCGAGGCCGCGGCGCGCGTCAGCCGCTGGCGGCAGGCGCACCCCACGGCGGGGCCGATCCTGCTGCGAATCGCGCTGCCGGGCGGCCCCGGCGGCGACATGCTGTTCGCGCGGCTGCGGGCCGACCTCGACGCGATCGGCATCACCGCGCGGCAGGCGGGCCCCGGCGACGAGGCCGAACTGCGCCTTATCGATATCGTCGCGCGCTATCCGCGCGTCGGGTGGTTCCTGCACGAGCTGAGCTGCGACGCCGGGCACGGGCTGTGCAGCGAGGACGCCGACTGGACCGCCGCCCAGGCGCGGCACGCCACCGATCCCGCCCTGGCCGCCGACCTGCTGGCCGATGCCGAGGCCGAGCTGACCAAGGCCAACGTCTTCATCCCGTTCGGCCCGCCGATCCGCTGGTCGCTGGTGCGCGGCGACGTATCCGGCTTCGCCACCAATCCGTGGAATCTCCATCCCTTGATGCCGATGGCGCTGCGCCCCAGATAGGGGGAAGCGAACACGCCCGCCGCCGGGCGCGAAATGCAAGGAGCCCCATGGCCGGTACGGCACGACAGGCGCGCCGCATGGCGCCGGAACTTCCCCTCGGACGCGATCCCGCCTCGGTGCGACAGCGGGTGGAGGCCGTCGAGCGGCTGCTCGAGCGCACCTTCGTCATTCCCGGCACCCGCCAGCCGATCGGGCTCGACGCCATCGCCGGGCTGGTCCCGGTCGCCGGCGACGCCTTCGGCGCGGTTATGGGCATCTACCTGGTCTGGGAGGCCCGCAATCTGGGCATGTCGAAATGGCAGATGACGCGGATGTTCGGCCATGTCGGGCTCGACGCGGTCCTGGGCGCGATCCCCTTCGCCGGTGCGGTGATCGACGTCTTCTACCGCTCGAACAGCCGCAACCTCAGGATCATCCGCCGCCACCTCGACCGGCACCATCCGGGCTCGCGGATCATCGAAGGATAGCCGATGCGCGCCCTGCTCACGCCGATCGCGCTCATGCCGCTTGTCCTGAGCCTGGCCGCCTGCGGCCCGGCGGACAACGATCCCGGCCCCGGCGGCGTCACCGTCGGCGAGGCGCGCGCGCTCGACGAAGCGGCCGAGATGATCGAGCAGCGCCGGCCGCCGGCAAACGTGCTGCCGTCGCCTTCCGAGCCGCGGATGATGCCATCCGGCTCGAAATCACCCTAATCCAGCCGCACCTTGCCGCGCCCGGCCTTGACCGCGCCGCGCAGCTTCTTGCCCTGCAGCCGCTGCGTCTTGCCGACGCGGTTGAGGCGCGATTTCACCCGCTTCTCGGGCAGCTTCTGCGCCTCCCGCAACAGTTCGGCGAGGCGTTCGCGCGCGTCGGCGCGGTTGGCCTCCTGCGTGCGGAAGCGGCGCGCGGCCAGCACCAGCTCGCCCTTCGCGGTCATGCGGCTGCCGGCGAGCGTCTTGAGCCGGCGGAACACCTCGGGCGGGAGCCGCAGCGCATAGACGTCGAGCCGGAGCTGCACCGCGGTCGCCACCTTGTTGACGTTCTGTCCGCCCGGCCCCGCCGCGGCGATGAAGCTCTCCTCGACCAGCGCCAGCGCGCGCTCGACGATCTCATCCATCGTCGAAGCCCAGCGCGGCGAAATCGGCCGGCAGCGGCGCGACCGCGACGATGGGCGGCTTGCCGGCGCGCGGCACGGTCAGCCCGGCGGCATGGAGCATGGTGCGCCGCGCGCCCGGCAAGGCCCCGGTTGCGCCCGTCCCGTAGACCGGGTCGCCGAGCAGCGGCGCGCCGAGGCCCGCGGCGGCATGGACGCGAATCTGATGGGTGCGGCCGGTCTCCGGCCGGAACTCGACCAGCGTGAGCCCGCCGCGCTCGGCCAGCTTGCGCCAGTGCGTGACCGCCGGCTTGCCCTTCTTCGCCGGGATCATGCGCCAGCCCTTTTCGGCGCTGCTGATCTTCGTCAGCGCCAGGGCGATCGTGCCGTCATCGCCCGCGACCGCCCCGGCAACGATCCCCAGGTAGCGCTTCTCCACCAGCCGCGCCTCGAAGGCGGCGGAAAAGCGTTTCAACGCCTTGGGATTGCGGGCCAGCAGCAGGCAACCCGACGTATCCCGGTCGAGCCGGTGCACGGGAAGCGGGGCGCGCTGGAAGCCCAGCTTCAGCTCGTCGAGCCGATCGTCGAGACAGATGCCGCCGGCCCGCGGCCGGTCGAGCGGCAGGCCCGCCGGCTTGTCGATCACCAGCGCCTCGGCGTCCTCGAAGAGGATGGACAGGTCCATCAATTGAGGAGCCCCCTCACGCCGCCGCCGCCGCGATCCGGCGCATGGCTTCGGCCAGCGTCGCCTCGTCCGCCGCGAAGCTGATGCGGAAGCCGTCCTGCCCGCCGAAAGCCGAAGCGGCGACGATGGCGACGCCGTGGTCGAGCAGGTGGAAGGCCAGATTCTCGTCGTTCCTGAAGCGGTCCATCAGCGGCGCGGCGTCGACCATGCAGTAGAACGCCCCGTCGGGCACCGGCGTCGACAGCCCGGGGATGGCGTTGATCGCCTCCACCACCAAGTCGCGCCGCGCGCGGAAGCGGTCGCGCCAGTCGAGCAGGAAGTCCTGCGGCCCCTCGAAAGCCGCCACCGCCGCCGCCTGGCTGATCGAGCAGGGATTGCCCGAGCTGTGCGACTGGAGCTTCTCCATCGCCCGGATCAGCCATTCCGGCCCGGCGGCGACGCCGATGCGAAAGCCGGTCATGGCGTGGCTCTTGGACACGCCCGAGACGGTCAGCACGCGGCCGGTCGCATCAGAAGCGGCCAGCTCGGGACATTCGACGGCGAGCGTCGCGTGGCCGCCGCCGGCGTAGCGGATCGGCGCGTAGATGTCGTCGCTCATCACCAGCACGCGCGGATGGCGCGCCAGCACCGCGCCGATCGCGCGCAGCTCTTCGGCGGGATACGTCGCGCCGGTGGGGTTGCCGGGGCTGTTGAGCAGCAGCCAGCGCGTGCGCGGCGTGATCGCCGCCGCGAGCTGCCCGGCGGTGATGCGAAAGCCCCCGGCCGCCTCGGTCGGCAGCTTCACCACCTCGGCCCCGGCGAAGCGGGCGATTTCGGGATAGGAGACCCACCAGGGCGCGGGGATCAGCACTTCGTCGCCGGGATCGAGCGTCGCCAGCAGCGCGTGGAAGATCGCCTGCTTGCCCCCGGCGCTCACCGTCACTTGCGACGCCGGCACCGCGATCCCGAGGTCGCGCGCGAAATGCAGCGCGGCCGCCGCCTTGAGCCGCGCCGTGCCGCCGACGGCGGTATATTTCGTATCGCCCGCGTCCAGCGCCGCCTTGGCCGCGGCAACGACGTGCGGCGGCGTGGCGAAATCGGGCTCGCCCACCGAAAGCGAGATGATGTCCCGGCCCTGCGCCTTCAGCGCGATGGCGCGGTCGGTCATGGCAGTGGTCTGCGAAGGGGCGATGCGCAACAGCGCTAGCGAGGTCTGGGTCATGGGATAAGCCTGGCCGGCAGGAGCCCGCGCAGGGCATTGCCGATGAGGAAACCTTGGCCAAGGTCGGCCAGCGCCAGCTCCGCCTCCTCGGCACGCCCCTGCTCGATCAGCGAGCGGCGGAGCACGCCGGGCAGGAGCCCGAGCGCGAGCGGCGGCGTCAGCAGCTTGCCGCCGCGTTCGACGAAGACGCTGGTGAAGCACCCTTCGGTGACGAGCCCGTCCGGGCGCACGAACAGCGCCTCGACCGCCCCCGCCGCGCGCGCGGCGGCAAGGCCGGCCTCGTGGAAGCCGCGATCCGAATGCTTGTGCCGCAGCCGCCAGTCGCCCGGATCGACCGGCAGGCGCAGCACCGCGCAGGGCGCCGGATCGGGCAGCGGAGGCGGCATCTCGGCCAGTTCCAGACTATAGGCGCCGCTGCGTGCGGCAACCAGGCGCAATCTGCCGGGACTGTCCGCCTCAAAGCACAGCGCCTGGATCGCGTTGCGCACCGCGTGGCGATCGAACGCGAAGCCCAGCTCGGCCGCGCTCGCCTTGATCCGCTCGAGGTGGAGTTCCAGCAGCGGAATGCCCCCGTCGGGGGTGAAGGCCATGGTCTCGATCAGGTCGAAGTCGGCCGCAGACTCTCGCACGAATCCCCCTTTGACCAGGCACTCCCGCCATTCGCCGAGCGGATCGGAATCGGCGACGATGGCCGAACCGACCCCCAGCACCGCCCGACCGCCCGGATCATCGGCGCCGTTCTCGCCCGGCGTCAGGCGCAGGGTGCGGATTGCCACATTGAACGCGGCATCGCCAGAGGCATCGATACGCCCGATCGCGCCGCAATAGGGCCCGCGCGCGTCGCGCTCCGCCGCGTGGAGCAGCTCCATCGCGCGGATCTTCGGCGCGCCGGTGATCGAGCCGCAGGGAAACAGCGCGCGGATCATGTCGACCGCACTTCGGCCCGGCGCCAGGCGGGCGCGCACGGTCGAGACCATCTGGTGCACGGTCGGGTAAGTCTCGACCGCGAAGGCGTGCTCCACCCGCACGCTGCCCGGCTCGGCCACGCGCGAAAGGTCGTTGCGCATAAGGTCGACAATCATCAGGTTCTCGGCGCGATCCTTGGCCGAGGCGGCGAGTTCGGCGGCGAGCGCCTGGTCTTCGTCGGGCGTGCGGCCGCGCGGGCGGGTGCCTTTCATCGGCCGGACCGTGGCGGCGCCGTCCTGCAGCGCGAAGAACAGCTCGGGCGAGAAGCTGAGCAGCCAGTGCGCCCCATCGAATACGACGCCGCCATAACCCGCGCCGGCGGCCGGCCGGATCGCCGCATAGAGCGCCAGCGGATCGCCGCGCCAGCTCGCCGCCAGCGGGAACGTCAGGTTCGCCTGGTAGATGTCGCCCGCGCGGATCGCGTCCCGCAGCGCGGCGAAGGCACGGGCATAGCCGCCGAACGAGAGCTGCGGCTCGGCCGGGCCGATCGTGCCGCGCGGCCCGCGCGCATGGGCCGCAAGCCACGCGGGCACTTGTGCCGCCGGGATAGTCTCCCAGCCGTCGAATGCCCCGAACCAGACCAGCGGCCCCGCCGCGCCGGCGCGCGCGGCGGCGAATGGGGCCAGCCGGGGCTCCAGCGCCAGGCCGGCCTCGTAGGCGAGATAGCCGGCGAGCGCGCGGCCTTGCCGGTTCAGCGCCTCGATCCGCGCCAGCGCGGGGGCGACTTCCTCCGGCTGCCGCGCGACCACCACTTCGCCCGGATCGCGGTAGAGCCGCGCATCGCTCGCCCCTTCGGCGCGCGCATCGTCGAGCAGGATGAAGGGCCGGGCCATGCCGCGCTCTAGCCGCCGATCACGCCGCATGCAAAAACCCTCTCGCCCCGCCCCGCCGCGCCCGGTATCAATCGGCACGACAGGGCTGGTGGAGAACGGCATGAACGACATCTACGTGGGCTTGGGCGCGAACGGGGAGCGGCAGGTGCTGCACCTGGCACGGGCCAACCGCCACGGTCTGATCGCGGGGGCGACCGGCACGGGCAAGACCGTCACGCTCCAGACCATCGCCGAGCAGTTCTCGGCAAACGGCGTCCCTGTGTTTCTTGCCGACGTGAAAGGCGATCTTTCGGGCATCGCCATGTCGGGCAGCCCCCAGTTCAAGAACGCGGCGATCCTGGAAGGCCGGGCCAGGGAAATCGGCCTCGATCCCTACGTCTATCGCGACAACCCGGCGATCTACTGGGATCTCTACGGCGAGCAGGGCCACCCGATCCGCACCACGATCTCGGAAATGGGGCCACTGCTGCTGGCGCGGCTGATGGGCCTCAACGAGACGCAGGAGGGCGTGCTCAACGTCGCGTTCCGCTATGCCGACGACAACGGCTGGCTGCTGCTCGACCTTGAGGACCTGCAGGCCGTGCTGGCCGCCACAGCCGAGAACGCGAGCGCGCTTTCGAGCAAGTACGGCAACGTCACCAAGGCCAGCGTCGGTGCGATCCAGCGCCAGCTCCTCTCCTTCGAGAGCCAGGGCGCAGACAAGTTCTTCGGCGAACCGGCGCTCGAGATCGCCGACTTCATCCGCACCGACGAAAACGGCCGGGGCTATGTCAACGTCCTCGCCGCCGACAAGCTGATGCAGAGCCCCAAGCTCTACGCCACCTTCCTGCTCTGGCTGCTGTCCGAGCTGTTCGAGGCGCTGCCCGAGGTCGGCGATCCCGAGAAGCCCAAGCTGGTCTTCTTCTTCGACGAAGCCCACCTCCTGTTCGACGACGCGCCGCAGGCGCTGATGGACAAGGTGGAGCAGGTCGTCCGCCTGATCCGCTCCAAGGGCGTCGGCGTCTATTTCGTCACGCAGAACCCGATCGACATCCCCGAGAAGATCGCCGGCCAGCTAGGCAACCGCGTCCAGCACGCGCTGCGCGCCTTCACCCCGCGCGACCAGCGGGCGATCAAGGCGGCGGCCGAGACCTTCCGCATCAACCCCGATCTCGACGTGGCCAAGGCGATCACCGAGCTGAAAGTGGGCGAGGCGCTGGTCTCGACGCTGCAGGAGGACGGCAGCCCCTCGGTGGTCCAGCGCACGCTGGTGGCGCCGCCCTGCTCGCGGCTGGGCCCGGTGACCGCCAAGGAGCGGGCGATCGTCCAGTCGATCAGCCCCTGCGCGGACAAGTACGACACCGCGGTCAACCGCGAATCCGCCGCCGAAATGCTGGCGCGCAAGGCGCAGGCCGCATCGGACGCCGCCGAGGAGCTTCCGAAGGGGGGAAGGCAAAGGGGCAGATCATCGAACCTGCTCACCCGGATGACCAACGCGGTGATCGGCGCGGGCCTCGCTTCGTTGGGGTCGCTGATCGGAGCGAAGATCACCGGCCGGAAGTCCCGCGCCTCACCCGTCAAGACCGTGGCCGGCGCGGCGGTCGGCACGCTCGGGACGGAGCTGGGAAAGCAAATCGGCGTTCCGGGCGCCGGCCGCTTCGCGCGGGGCTTGCTGGGCGGGCTGCTGCGCTGACGGACCACCAATGATCCGCACGCTTCTGGCCGCGCTGCTGGCCATCGCTCCGGCTGCCGAGGCCTTCGCCGAGACCCCGGCTCCCCCCGCCTATCCGCAAGGCCAGCTTTCCGACGCCGTGCAGCCGCAGGACTATCGGCTGGACCTGACGGTCGATCCGGCGAAGGAGCGTTTTTCCGGCCGGGTCGAGATCGACGCGCTGCTGAAGGAACCCAGCGCCACGGTATTCCTGCACGGGCGGAACCTGGCCGTGCATCGCGCGACGGCCAGGGCCGGCCGGCAGGTCTTCACCGGCACGTGGCGGCAGCTCGACGCCTCAGGTGTCGCCGCGCTCAGCTTCGACATGCCGCTGCCGGCCGGGCCGGTGGTCTTCGCCTTCGATTACGACGCGCCCTTCCAGGACGGCCCGGCCGGCATGTTCCGCGTCAAGGTGGGCGACGACTGGTATAGCTGGACCCAGTTCCAGTCGATCGACGCGCGCGCCGCCTTCCCCGGCTTCGACCAGCCTTCGTTCAAGACCTCGTTCACCGTCACGCTGCGCACCCCGCCGGGCCTCATGGCCATCGCCAACGCACCCGAGGCCGGCAGGACGCGCGAAGGCGGTATGGACGTCCACCGCTTCGCCCGCACGCTGCCGCTGCCCACCTACCTCGTGGCGATGATGGTCGGGCCTTTCGTGGCGGTCGAGGGCGCGGTGCCGCCGACGCCCCAGCGCGCGCAGCCCCTGCCGCTGCGTATCGTCTCGACCCGGCAGAACGCCGCCAGGCTCGATTTCGCGCTGCAGGGATCGCAGGACATCGTCGCTCTGCTCGAGGACTATTTCGCCAACGGCTTTCCCTATCCCAAGCTCGACCAGATCACCTCGCCGATCATGCCCGGCGCGATGGAGAACGCCGGCGCCGACCTTTACGGCGACGGCATCATCGTGATGGACCGGGACGCGCCGACGCCGCAGAAGCGCCGCTTCGGCATGATCGTCGCGCACGAGCTGGCGCACCAGTGGTTCGGCGATCTCGTCACCCCGGTCTGGTGGGACGACATCTGGCTGAACGAGAGCTTCGCCAACTGGATGGGCTACCGCATCGGCGACGCCTGGCGGCCCGACCTCAACATCCGCGCCGGGGCGCTGGCCGAAGGCTTCGCCGCGATGGGTACCGACGCCCTGCTTGCCGGCCGGCCGATCCGCCAGAAGATCGAGACCAACGCCCAGATCGACGCCGCTTTCGATTCGATCACCTATGGCAAGGGCGGCCACGTCGTCGCCATGATCGCGGCCTTCATGGGCGACGAGGCGTTCCGCGCGGGCGTGCACCGCTACATGGCCGCGCATCGCTACGGCAACGCCACGAGCACCCAGTTCTTCGCCGCCGTGGCCGAGGCGGCGCACGACCCCCGGATCGTCCCCGCCATGCAGAGCTTCGTCGACCAGCAGGGAGTGCCGCTGCTGACGTTCCGGCGGAACGCCGCCGGCTGGACCGTCGGCCAGAGCCGCTACGCGCTGCTCGGCACGACGCCGCCGGCGACGCGCTGGAGCGTGCCGATGTGCCTGCGCCGCGGCGAGACGCGCACCTGCAGCCTGCTGACCGGGGACAGCGCCGAAGTGGCGCTCGCCGGCACCGGCCCGCTGGTGCCCAATGCCGGCGGCACCGGCTATTACCGCTTCGAGCTGCCCGAGGCGGACTGGAACGCGCTGATCGCCGACGCCGACAAGCTGACCGGCGGCGAGGCGCAGGCCACCGCCGATTCGCTCCTCGCCAGCCTGCTCGCCGGCCGGACGGGCGCGGTGAAGCTCGCGGCGCTGGCTGAAAAGCTGGTCCATCATCCCGACAGCTACGCCGGCGACGCGGCCACCGACGCGCTGGGCAGCCTGGTCGGGACCGGGCTGCTCGACGATGCCGGGCGGCGGGGCTGGCGGCGCTTCGTCGAACGGCTCTATCGCCCGCTGCTGGCGCGGCACGGCTTCGATCCGCGCGCCGGCGCCTATGCCGCCGAACCAGCCGAGCGGGCGCAGCGGCGCGTCCAGATCGTCGCCCGAATGGCGCGCGACGGCCGCAGCAAGCCGCTGCGCCGCAAGCTCACCGTGGCGACGCGCGCGTTCCTCGCGGGCGATGCCCAGGCGCTCGACAGCGCCTGGCTGCCGCTCGGCCTCGCCATCCATCTCGCCGAAGGCAGGCTGCCCGCGGCCAGGGCGCTGGTCGACAAGGCGCTGGCTTCGGAAGACCCCTCGTTCCGCCCGGTGGCGCTCGGCGCGGTGGCGGACAGCGGGTCGAAGGAGGTTGCGGCCTGGCTGCTCGACGAGCTTGACGACCCGCGGCTGCGCCCGAGCGAGAAGCGCGACCTGCTGCGCGGCGTGATCCTGACCGCCGCGACGCGCGAGGTCGGCTATGCCTGGCTGCGCGCGCACCTCGACGAGCTGACTTCGGGCGCGGGCGGCATCTTCTTCGCCGCGCGGCTGCCGGCGCTGCTCTCGCGTTTCTGCTCGGTCGAACGCGCCGAGACCTTCGCCCGCGACCTGCGCCCCCGCTTTGCCGGCCGGCCCGGTGCGCTGGAACTGGAGCGGACGATCGAGCGCGTGCGCAACTGCGGCATCCTGCGCGACCGGCGCGGCGACGAGATCAACGTGGATTTCGCCCGCCTGAAGTGAGGGAAAGCCTCCGTCTCTTCAGGGTATTATGCCGATTGCAGACAGGATGTGGTGCTTCAGGCCAGCGGCAGCGTCAGCGTCGCCGAGAGGCCGGCCACCTTGCCGTCCGGTCCGCGCCGGTTGGCCAGCGTCAGCGCGCCGCCGTGCTGTTCGGCGATCGCCCGCGCGAGCGTGAGGCCGAGGCCCGCGCCGCCGGTCTCGGTGTTGCGCGAAGGCTCCCCGCGCGAGAACGGCTCCATCATCCGCTCGATGTCGGCTTCGGGAATGCCCGGCCCGTCGTCCTCGATCCGGATCACCGCCTGCTGCTGTTCGCGCGCCAGCGA
>JBAYPJ010000053.1:0-25237 GCA_041677785.1 Novosphingobium sp.
CACCATGCGCTGCTGCCCGCCCTTGCCCGTCACGGTGAGAAACGGTGCGTCGCGCGGCACGGCGGCCAGCGGCAGGCCTGCCAGTTCGCTCGCGCGCAGGCCCGAACCATAGAGCAGTTCCAGCAACGCCAGCAGGCGCACCGCCCCGGGCCTGTCGCCGGCGGCTTCCTCCTCCGCGCGGGCGAACAGGGCCTCGACTTCGGCATGCGACAGCAGACGCGGCAGCGGCCGCCGGGTCGCGGGGCGCGGCAGGGCCGGCGAGGGATCGTCCCGCCGCAGGCCCTCGTCGACCAGGAAGCCATAGAACTGCCGCAGCGCCGAGCAGCGCCGCGCGAGGCTCGACGGCGCGAGATCGGCCCAGGCCTTGCCGAGGCCTGCCAGCGCCGCGCCATCGGCACGCACGAGGTCGCCGAGAACCTCGTGCGCGGCATCGAGGTCGCGGCGATACGCCAGCAGCGTGTTACGCGCCGCGCCGCGCTCGGCGGCGAGCATGGCGAGGAACATGGCGATGGCTTCGCCGGAAGTCATGCCTGCATTGCCGGTAAACCCACGGCCCGCGCGTTCGCGGGGATGGCGGGGAAACTCAGCCGGGAAATCACCCGCGCGCCACCGCCTCGGCGGCGATCATCCGGGCCTCGGCCCCCAGGCCGACGCGGTTCAGCGCCGAGACGATGTGATAGAGATGCAGCGGCGTCATCTTCGCCCAGCTATCGCCCTGCATGCCGACCCCGGCGAGAAGCGCCACCATCGTGGGGTTGCCCACTTCGGCGGCGCGGTCGATCAGCCGCGTCCAGCGGGTCCGGCGCGCGAGGTCGATCTTCATCCCGCTGGCCAGGCTGCCGGCCGCCTCGGGCGCGATGCGGCCAAGCCCGGCCAGCCCCGCGAGGAGGAAGGCCGACTTGCGGGATTCCACGCTTTCGTCGGCGTCGCGGAAGCTCTCGACCGAACCCGAAGATACCGGCTGCGAGCGCACCGGCGCCGCCAGCACGAGCAGCGCCCAGGCCTCGCTGCCGACCTCGGCCTGATCAGCCCAGCGCATCGCGTTGGCGTCGAGCCCCGCAGCCAGCATCGAGGCGATCAGGTCCGCAGCATGGTCGACAAGGCCGGCGTCGATCGGCAGCCGTGCGGCGGCATAAGCCGTAAGCACCTGGCGCGAATAGCGTTGCTCCAGCCCGTTGGTGCCGCTCCACAGCCGCTGCATGGCAGTGAGCCGCGCGGCCGGATCGGCCGCGACATAGGCATCGCGCAGCGCCGAGGCGCGATCGGCCCAGTCGCCGGTGATGTCGTCGGCCGCGTATATCTGGCTGTAGAGATCCACCATCGCCTGGCTGGACAATATCCCGGCGGCGCCGGCACGATCGGCGGCACCGGCGCGCGCGGCCAGACCCAGCATCGGCGCGGTCGCGGCGATATAATCGTAGCCCGGCCCGGCCCGTCGCATCAGCGAATCGGGCGGCTGCAGCCCGACAGCCATGGCCAGGCCATAGCGCCAGGGCGTCATACCCTCGACGTCGTCCCATTCGATCGTCACCGCCCGCCGCGCCTTGCCGGCGGCGCCGGCATACTTCTGCGCGAGCAGCACGTCGATCCTGGGCTGCTTGCCCTGCCGCAGCGTCCGGTCGAGGTGCGACAACGCGGCATTGCCGTCGCCCTGGAAGGCGATGCAGATCGCCTTTGCCATGTCCCACTGCGGATCGCTGACCGCCCCGCCGTGTAGCGCGATCACGGGGCAGATGCCGGTGATGTCGCCGGTGGCGAGGTAGGCGTCGAAAGCCGCGCGGGTAAGATCGGGCGTGTAATTGCCGGTGTCGATATCCTGCACCAGCGCCCGCGCGGCCTCGCCCTCGCCCATGCGGACGAGGAGCTGGGCGCGCAGCGCGGTGAAATCGGCGGGGTTCATCGCCACCGGTGCATCGAGCCGCGAGGCAAGCGCGCGACGCAGCAGGATATGCCCCCAGCGCGAGACCACCATGCCCTTGTTGCCCGCCAGTGCCGCGCGAACCAGCGAAGCGTCCTGTCCGGCGAGCGAAGTCGGGGACAGGCCGCCCTCGCTCTCATCGAGAATGCCGACGCGCTGCATCGCGCGGCGCGCCGCCGGAGGGATGTCGAACTTGGGCTTGAGGTCCAGTGCCTCCTCGAGCTGCTCGGGAGACATCTTCTCGAGTTCTTCGATCGGCGGCAGCTTTTGCGCGGCGGCAACGGCGGCGACAGAAGGCGCGGGCGGCAGTTCGGCCCCGGGGAGCGGTTGCACCACCGGCGTCGAACTGGCGGCCGGCGGCGCGCTGGCCGTTGGCCGCGGCATGGGGGCCGGTTCCGCGCGCGGCGGCGGCGCCGGCTTGGGTGCCGGCTCGTCGAAACCCGGCGGCAGCAGCGATTCAGGGGCCTTCTGTGCCAGCGCCCAGCCGGACGTCAGCGCCAGCGCGGTGCCGATGACGAGCGGAAGCGGCCTCACCTGGCCGCCTCCGGCATCGGTACTGACACCGGCACCGGCACCGGTTCGGATATCGTGCGCAGCGGCTCGCGGCCGCCATCGATCCAGGCATAGGCGAGAACCAGGACCGCGATCGTGATGATGCCTGCCAACACCCAGCCCCTGCGCATCGTCACCGTCACTCGTTCACCTTCCCGCCAAGCTTGCGCTGTCGACTAGCCCAACTATAGGCGGGGCTGCAATGGACGTTGACGATACCCTGCTCTCCACCGGAGAGATCGAGGCGCTGGCCCACCGCCTCGACCGGTCGGTCGTGCTTGTCGGGATGATGGGCGTCGGCAAGTCGAGTGTCGGCAAGCGCCTGGCCGCGATGCTCCACTGGCCATTCGTCGACGCCGACGACGAGATCGAGCGCGCGGCGCAAATGACCATTCCCGAGATATTCGATACTTATGGCGAGCCCTATTTCCGTGACGGGGAGCGGCGCGTCATCGCCCGGCTGATCGAAGACAAAGGCGCCCGCAAGATCATAGCCACCGGCGGCGGCGCCTTCGTCAATGACGAGACGCGGCGCCTGATCCTCGACCGCGCCATTGCCGTCTGGCTCGACAGCGACATCGACACGCTGATGGAGCGCACGTCGCGCAAGGACAATCGCCCGCTGTTGAAACAGGGGGATCCGCGCGAGACGCTCACGCGTTTGCGTGAGGAGCGGCGTCCCGCCTACGCGCAGGCGCCCATCCACGTGCTGAGCGGCAACGGCCCGCATAGCCGGACGGTCAACAGCGTGCTGAAGGGGATCGGGCTATGGCTGTAATTCCGGTCGACATCGCCGGGCGCCCCTACGAGGTGCGCGTCGGTGCCGGGCTGCTTGCAGAACTGGTGCCGCATTGTCGCGGCCGGCTGCGCAAGCGGCAGGTGCCGATCATCACCGACGCGAATGTCCACGCCGCCTGGGGGCAAGTGGTCGAAGTCGCCCTGGCCGAAAGCGGGCACGAACCGCATTGGCGCATCCTGCCGCCGGGCGAGGCGTCCAAGAGCTGGGAACAGCTTGCCGCGACGGTCGACTGGCTGCTGGCCGAAGGGGTGGAGCGAGGCGATCATATCCTGGCGCTGGGCGGCGGCGTGATCGGCGACCTTACCGGTTTCGCCGCGTCGATGGTCAAGCGCGGCTGCCACTTCATCCAGCTTCCCACAACGCTGCTGGCACAGGTCGATTCCTCGGTCGGCGGCAAGACCGCGATCAACACGCCAGCGGGCAAGAACCTCGTCGGCGCGTTCCACCAGCCCGCACTGGTGCTCGCCGATCTCGCCGTTCTCGACACGCTGCCCGAGCGGGAACTGCGCGCCGGCTATGCCGAGGTGGTGAAGTACGGCCTGATCAACGACGCGGACTTCTTCGCCTGGTGCGAGGAACACGGCGCGGCGCTGTTCGCCAGCGACGGGGCGCTGCGCGAATACGCCGTGGCGCACAGCGTCGCTGCCAAGGCCCGGATCGTCGCCGAGGACGAGCACGAGACCACCGGCGTGCGCGCCCTGCTCAACCTCGGCCACACCTTCGGCCACGCGCTGGAGGCCGAGACCCACTTCTCCGACTTCCTGCTGCATGGCGAGGGAGTGGCGCTCGGCATGGTGCTGGCCGCGCGCTATTCCGCCCATCGTGGGCTGATGCCGCGGGCGAGCGCCGAGCGCATCGCCAACCACTTCGCCGCGGTCGGCATCAAGAGCAAGCTTTCCGACCTGCGGCTCGACTGCGACGGCCGCGACCTCACCGCGCACATGCTCCACGACAAGAAGATGGACGCGGGCACCCTGCCCTTCCTGCTGATGCGCGGCATCGGCGAGACGTTCCTCGCCAGGGATGTCGACCTTGCCGACGTGGCGAAGTTCCTGGACGGCGAACTCTCCCGCTGACCGCGCCCGGCAGGCGCAAGCGAACCTTCGGCAGCCTTGTGCGTTGAGCCGGTCATGGGCATCGAGCGGCCATGGTGGGAAAGCGGGGTGATCTACCAGATCTACCCGCGCTCGTTCCAGGACTCGAACGGCGACGGCGTGGGCGACATCGCCGGCATCCGGCAGCGCCTGGACTATCTCGCCCACCTCGGCGTCGACGCCATCTGGCTGTCGCCGATCTTCCCCTCACCGATGGCCGATTTCGGCTACGACGTGGCGGATTACTGCAACGTGGCCGAGATTTTCGGCGACATCGCGCAGTTCGACGCGCTGCTCGCCGAGGCCCATGACCGGGGCCTGAAGCTGCTGCTGGACTTCGTACCCAATCACAGTTCCACCGGGCACCCCTGGTTCGTCGAGAGCCGCTCGTCCCGCGATAATCCCCGGCGCGATTGGTACATCTGGCGCAACGGAGCCCCGGACGGCGGGCCGCCGAACAACTGGATCAGCGACATGGGCGGTCCGGCCTGGGAATTCGACGCGCGGACGGGACAGTATTATCTCCACGCCTTCCTCAAGGAGCAGGCCGACCTCAACTGGCGCAACCCGCAGGTGCGCGCGGCGATGCTCGACGTGCTGCGCTTCTGGTTCGACCGCGGGGTGGACGGTTTCCGCATCGACGTGCTGTGGCACTGCATCAAGGCGCAAGGCCTGCCCGACAATCCGCCCAATCCGGCGTACCGGCCGGGGATGGGCGAGAAGCTGATGGTGCTCCAGCAGTATTCGGCCAACCAGCCGGAAGTGCACGAAATCGCCCATGCCTTCCGCACGCTGGCCGACAGCTATGGCGAGCGGCTGCTGGTCGGGGAGATCTGCCTGCCGGTCGAGCAACTCGTGACCTACTACGGCACCGCCGAGACGCCGGGCGTCCACCTGCCTTTCAACTTCCAGCTTTTCGAGACCGCGTGGGACGCCGCCGTGCTCGCCCGCGTCATCGCCGACTACGAAGCTGCGCTGCCGCCGGGCGGGTGGCCGAACTGGGTGCTGGGCAGTCACGATTCCCCGCGCCTCGCCGGGCGGATCGGTGAAGCGCAGGCGCGTGTCGCGGCGATGCTCCTGCTGACCCTGCGCGGGACGCCGACCCTGTACCAGGGTGACGAACTCGGCATCGGCCGCGTCGCCATCCCGCCCGACCGCGTGCGCGATCCGCAGGACCTGCGCCAGCCCGGCCTCGGCCTCGGCCGCGACGCCGCGCGCACGCCGATGCCCTGGAACGCCGGCCCCAACGCCGGCTTCAGCGCGGTCGAGCCCTGGCTGCCGCTCAACGAGGACTGGCGCGTCCGCAACGTCGCCGTGCAGGAGGAGGACCCCGGCTCGATGCTCAGCCTCTACCGCCGGCTCCTTGCGCTGCGCCGCCGGCACCCGGCGCTCAGCATCGGCAACCTGGCGCTGGTCGCGGCCGACGAGGACGTCCTGCAATACACGCGTCAGGCGGGCGAGGAACGCCTGCTCGTCGCGCTCAACCTCGGCAATCGGCCGCGGCGGCTGCTTGTTCCCGAAGGCATGCGGATCGCCGAACCGCTGATGTCGACGGCCACCTCGCCTGCCTTCGACGGCAGCCTCGCCGGCGACGAAGGCGTGGTCCTGCGGATCGAGGCGCGCTGATGCGGGTCGCGATGATCGCGCCGATCGCCTGGCGCACGCCGCCCCGGCACTACGGCCCGTGGGAACTGGTCACCAGCCTGCTTACCGAAGCGCTCGTCGCGCGAGGCGTCGAGGTGACGCTGTTCGCGACCCGCGACAGCCTGACCTCGGCGAAGCTCGACGGCGTGGTGCCCGCGCCCTACAGCGAGGACCCGTCGATCGACGCGAAAGTCTGGGAATACCGCCACCTCGCCCACGCCTTCGCACAGGCAGACCGCTTCGACGTGATCCACAACCAGGCCGACTTTCCGGCGCACGCCTTTTCCGGGCTCGTCGATACGCCGATGGTCACGACCATCCACGGCTTCTCCTCCGAACGCATCCTGCCGATGTACAAGCCGTTCGAACACCGGGTCCATTACGTGGCGATCAGCGAGGCCGACCGTCACCCCGCGCTGCGCTATGCGGCGACGATCCACCACGGCATCGCCATCGAGGAGTTTCCCTTCGATCCGGCGGGCGGCGAGGACCTGCTGTTCTTCGGGCGCATCCATCCCGACAAGGGCGTATGCGAGGCGATCGAGGCGGCGCGCCGCGCCGGACGGCGCCTGCACATCTACGGCATCGTGCAGGACCATGACTATCACGAGCGCGAGGTGCTGCCCCGGATCGACGGCCGGCACGTGATCTATCACGGCCCGGTCGGCGGCGCGGCGCGGCGGCGGGCGCTCGGCCGCGCCCACGCGCTGCTGCACCTCATCAACTTCGACGAGCCGTTTGGCCTTTCGGTAGTCGAGGCGATGGCTTGCGGCACGCCGGTCATCGCCTGCCGCCGCGGCTCGATGCCGGAGATCATCGAGCACGGACGAACCGGCTTCCTCGTCGATGGCGTAGCCGATGCCGTGGGGGCGGTCAGCCGGATCGCGAGCCTTAGCCGGAGAACCGTCAGCGAAACGGCGGCGCGGCGCTTTTCCGCCGAGCGCATGGCCGACGACTACCTCGCGCTCTATCGCCGCATCCTGGCCGGCGACGTGCCACACCGTCCGGACAGGGCCACGCAGCCGGCAAAGACCATATCGGGAGCCTTGCCATAACTTGCGTCGAACGGCAGGCGCCATCCTGCGGGAGACGCGATTTCCTTTGTCGTGCGCCCGGCTAACAGCAACCCCCCGGGAGAGCGCATGACCGCTGCCGAAGCCACGCCCGAACTCGCCAGTCCGCCGCACGACCGCGCCTTCCTCGGCCATCCCAAGGGCCTGGGCTATCTTGCTTTCGTCGAGGGCTGCGAGCGGTTCTCGTACTATTCGATGCAGACGCTGCTCGTGCTCTACATGGTCAAGTACCTGCTGCTGCCCGAGCACATCGGCGGCGTCGCCGGGCTCGGCTGGCTGCGCGCGCACTACTACACGGGGCTCGAAGGCCAGCCGCTCGCCTCGGCCATCTTCGGCGACTACACCGCGCTCGTCTATCTCACCCCGATCCTGGGAGGGATCGTCGCCGACCGCTGGCTGGGACGGCGTGCCACGCTGGTCCTCGGCGGCCTCGTCATGGCGCTCGGTCATTTCCTGATGGCCTTCGAGGGCACCTTCCTCCTCGCGCTGCTGGGGCTGATCGTCGGCGTCGGGCTGTTCAAGGGCAACATCGCCAGCCAGGTGGGCGAACTCTATTCGGAGAACGACATCCGCCGGGCGATGGCGTTCCAGATCTTCTACATCGCGATCAACGTCAGCGTGATCGGCGCCCCGCTGCTTTCGGGCACGCTGGGCGAGAAGCTCGGCTGGCACTGGGGCTTCGGCTGCGCCGGCGTGGTCATGGTGATCGGCCTGCTGGCCTACCTCGCCGCCGGCCCCTGGCTCCCACCCGACGACCGGCGTTCGAAGCGGGACCGAGGCCCGCGCGCGGCGATGGCCGGCAACGACTGGCTGCGGCTGGCCGCGCTCGTCCTGCTGGTACCCATCCTCGCCATATCGCTGCTGACCAATCAGGAAATCTTCAACGCCTACCTCGTCTGGGCCGACGAGCACTTCCAGCTCAGCTTCCTCGGCTGGACCCTGCCGACGAGCTGGATGATCACCATCGATGCGGCGGTAAGCTTCACCATGCTGGTCGCCGTCACGGCGTTCTGGAAGTGGTGGGGCGCAAGCTCTCTAGGCTCCCGATGGCGCGAGCCCGACGAACTCGGCAAGATGATCATCGGCAGCCTGTTCGCGGTCGGCGGCGGCGGCTGCCTGGTCATCGCTGCGGCGACGCAGGGAGGCGGCAAGATCGGACTGTTCTGGCCGGTGATGTTCCACCTGCTCAACTCGATCGCCTTCTCGCATATCCTGCCCGTCAGCCTGGCGCTGTTCTCGCGCCTGGCGCCGCGCGCGCTCAACGCGACGGTGCTGGGCATCTACTACCTGGCCTTCTTCGCCGCGAACAAGATCGTCGGCACGGTCGGCGGCTGGTACACGACGATGCCGACGACGACCTTCTGGCTGTTGCACATGGCCGCCGCGGGCGTGGGGCTCGTTGCCTTCACCCTGTTCAAGCTGCTGCTCGCGCCGAGGCTATTGCGGGAAGCCTAAGCTTCGCGTCACCCGAACAGGGCGACAGACTGCATGCCTGCCAGCATCGGCGCGCCGTCGGCGTTCCAGATCGCCATGCGCTGGCTCGAGCAGCCCCGCTCGGCATAGTCTCCGGTCGAGCGCAGCAGCCACCAGCCGTCATGCGTCACGGGCGCCGGCGTCAGCAGGTTAACCTGCCACTGCATCGTGCTGACCGGCGTCGCCGGGGCCAGCAGCGACATCACGCCGGGCGGCAGCGCATCGGCGCAGAGCAGCAGCTCGACCATGGGATCGAGCCCCGCGCGCTCGCGCGCCCGCACCCACCAGCACATCTCCGGCCGCTTCTCCCCGCTTCTGGGCAGCGCGAAGCGCATGTCGAAGTGATGGCGCAGGAACGCCGGCGCGCGCTCGTTGGCGAACGCGCGCGCCTCCGCGACCGGGATCAACCCCTCGGGCGCGGGCCGGTCGTCGATGTGCAGCGCGCTCTCGACCGGCCCCATGAAAGCGAAGCTGGCGGTGAAGGCCGGTTCCCCTTCCCGCAGGATCTCGGCCGACACCCAGGTCGCGTTGCGTCCGCGCCGCAGAAGCCGCGCCCGCACTTGCGCCTCGCCGAAGACCGGCGCGATCATGCTGACCTGGGCCGAACGCAGCGGCGGCAGGTCCTCGCCCGCGCGCATCGCCGCCGCCAGCGCCAGTGCCGTGGAAAACCCGCCATAGGCCGTGCGGCCCTGGTGCCAGTCCTCGGGGATGCGGACGGCGAAGCCGCCGTCGCGCGGCTCGGCCGCGGCGAGAAGCGATGCGAAGCTCATGCTCCGCCCCTCACCACACCAGCCGGCCGCCGGCAAGCCTCAAGGCCGGGTTTCCGGCTTTCGCCGGGGCGGCGCGTCACCCGATGCTGCGCAGCATTACTGCAGCATACCGCCGGGGAAATTCGCGAAGGGATCGCGCTCGGCCGGCTGCGGCAGCCCCGCATGTTCGCTGCACTCGCCGCGGAACTCGCGCGGGTTCACCTTGAACACGCGCTTGAACATGCGGCTGAAATGCGCCGGGCTCTTGAAGCCCACCCCATAGGCGATTTCGCTGATCGAGATGTCGCGCGGGTCCGAGGCCGACAGCCAGTCCCTCGCCTTCTCCAGCCGCTGCTCCCAGACCAGCTCGGAAAAGCTGGTCCCCCGCAGCCGCAGCAGGAACGAGAGATAGCGCGGCGATATGCCGCAGCCCTTGGCGACCATGGCGGTGGAGAGCTGCGGGTCGGACAGGTGCACCTCGATGAAGCGCAGCACGTCCTGCAGCCGCCGGTCGGCGATCGTCTGGCGGGCCGGCACCGCGTCCTCGCTCGCGCGCACGGCATTGCCGATCAGCGTGAGCGCGGTTTCCACCAGCACGCGCGCCGATTCCTCGGAAAGACCGCCATCGTCGTCGAAGACGTCGGTAAGGATGTTTTCGGCGATGGCCAGTTCGGGCCGGTTGGCCGGCATGAACAGCCCCGTCGAGAAATCCTGCGGGATATGCGCGCGCAGGATGTGCGTCGGGATCGTCACGTGCAGCAATTCCTGCACCGATTCCTGGTCGACCTGGCACTCGATGAAGAACGGCGACATCGAGCGCGTGATGGCGAAATCGCCCGGCTGCGCCACCTTGTTGCCGCACTGGTTGGAAAAGCCGAGCCGGCCGTGCTTGACGAACCACAGGATCGACAGGTCGGTCGCATCCTCGCGGATATGCTGGCGCGTGCGGCGGAAGAACAGGTTGGTCGCCGAACGCTGCCTGATGATCGAGATCGGCCCGACGATCTTGCGTTCCGAGCGCACCTCGATCGTCGAGGCATCCTCGATCCAGAAATCGCCGCGATAGTATTCCTGCTCCCGCTCGCCACGGAACTTGGCCTGGCACTCGCGGTAATTGCGGCGGTCGAAGGAGAACAAGGTCTCCGCCATGGATATCTCCCACCTGGGGCGGGCACACACCCGCCTTTCTTATATAGCCTTCATAACGCGCCCCGCCGGTCATGCTACGCAAGCCACGCATCGCCTTCGACAATTGGCGCAGGGTCCCGGCAGCAGGCGCGGCCGACGGTCCTCGCTGCCCCACTGGTCTCGCTCCCGCCACAGGCCTCGCTGCCGCCACAGGCAAGCCGAAGGCGTTGGCATTTGACGCAACACCCTCGATATTGCATGCTATCGTTGATGACCGGCTGCGCCGGCAGTGGAAAGAAGCAGGCCCATGGCCCAGGAAAGTTTCTTCAGCCTCGACGGACCTCTCGACATCGCGCCGGGCGGTGGCCAGGTCCGCGCGGCGAACTTCAGCGGGCTCGCCGACGTGGCCCGCCAGTTCGGCCGCGACGCGCGCGGCATCGTCGAGCGGCATGGCATGGAAGCGCGCGTGCTGACCGATCCGGAAAGCCTGATCGCACCGCAGCAGCTTGCCGACACGCTGGAATACTGCAGCACGCTGTTCGACGATGCGCTGTTCGGCCTGCATATGGCCACGACCCAGGACCCCGAGGTGTTCGGCTGCGTCACCGCACTCTGCCGCTCGGCGCCGACGGTGCGCGCCGGCATCCGCTGCCTGATCGACTACCTGCCCGTGGTGCACGCGCCCGATTGCGAGGTGGTGCTGATCGAAGGGCGCGAGACGGCCGAACTGGCCTGGCTGGTCAATGCCGACATGGGCGTCAACGACCAGGCGAACTACCAGGCCGCGATGCTCAACGTGAAGCTGCTGCAATCGATCGGCGGGCCTTCGTTCAAGCCCTCGTGGGTCAGCCTTTCGGCCGAGACGCGGCCGGCCGACATGCCCGAGCTGGAGCGGCTGCTGGGCTGCAAGGTCTCGCCGCGCGGCACGCACAACTCGATCGGTTTTCCCGTGCACGCGCTCGAGCAGCCGGTGCCGAGCGCCAACCGCCTGCTGTTCCGGCTGCTCGGCGGCTATCTGGAGACGGTGAAGGCGGCGCACAGCCAGTCGATCATCGACCGGGTGGAAAGCTACATCCGCGGCTCGCTCGCTTCGGGCAACTGCACGATCGAGCGCTGCGCCGAGAAGATCGGCACCTCGGTCCGCACGCTGCAGGCGAAGCTCGCGGCCGAAGGCGCGCGGTTCTCCGAGCTGGTCGAGGCCCAGCGCGCGGCACTGGCGAAATCGCATCTGGCGCAGCGGCAGCTTTCGCTCGACGAGATCGCCGACCGCCTGGGCTACGGCGAGCAGACCAGCTTCGGCCGCGCCTTCAAGCGCTGGACGGGAATGACCCCGCAGCAATACCGGGCGGCGTGCTGACGTCGCGCTGACGGGCACGCAGCGGCCGGTCCCGCCACCGCCTTGCTGCCTGCCGCGGCATTGCGGTTGACGAAGTTGACAGAGTTGACGGTGTTCAGGGAAAAGAAACCGCCCCCTGCCCGCCGCGCCGCGAGATCGCGGCAACCGGCACAGGCGAAGGGAAAGCAAGCGGGCCATCCCTTCCGGATAGCCGATACCGTGCAAGTAGGAAAACCGAGGCTGTTCGGACCGCCTCGGGTTCCCAGTCGCCAGATGATTCCATCTGGCTCGAAATCACTTTAGACCCGCATCACCACGCGGCCCGCACCTTCGCCCATGAACGCGGCGTTCATCGCTTCGCGATAGTCGTCGAAGGCATAGACCTTGCCGATCACCGGCTTGAGCCGGCCCTCGCCGGCAAGCTCCAGCACCTTGGCGAAGTTCGCCCTGGCCTTCTCCGGCTCCGCCTCGCCGAAGGCGCGGAGTTGCACGCCGATCAGGCTGGCGGTCTTGACCAGCGGCAGGTTGGTCCTGAGCGAGCCGATGCCGCCGGTGAAGCCGATGACGAGGTAGCGCCCGTCGTAGCCGAGCGTGCGGAAGGCCGGATCGGTCATGTCGCCGCCCACCGGATCGAACACGACGGCGATCGGCTTGCCCCCCGCCGCCGCCTTGACGTCATCGCGCCAGGTGTCGCTGCGGGTGTTCACCGCGGCGTCGGCGCCGGCGGCCAGGCAGAGTGCGCGCTTCTCCTCGGTCGAGGCCGAGGCGATGACCCGCGCGCCGAGGCTCTTGCCGACCTGGATCGTCGCGATGCCGGTCGCGCCTGCCGCGCCCAGCACAAGCAGCGTCTCGCCCGGTTGCAGGCGGCCGCGGTCGACGAGCGCATGGAAGGCGGTGGTGTAGCTGGGCGGGAACACCGCCGCCTCCTCCAGCGTCAGCGCCTCGGGCACCCTGTTGAAGCTGGAGGCGCGGAAGTTGCCCGCTTCGGTGAAGATGCCGCCGAAACCGCTGCCCATCACCCGGTCGCCTACCGCAAGGTGGCTCACCCCCTCGCCCAGCGCCTCGACCACGCCGGCGCATTCGCTACCCGGGATGAACGGCAGCGGCGGCGTCACCTGGTACTTGCCGGCGGCCGTCAGCACGTCGACATAGGAGATGCCGATCGCCTTCACCGCGACGCGGATCTGGCCCGGGCCGGGCGGCGGCAGTTCGATTTGCCGGATCGCGTAGGCTTCGGGCGGGCCGAATTCGTCGGCGATGATGGCACGGGTCATGGTCTGGTACTCCCTTTGCGATCCTCCCCCCCGCGAGAGCGGAAGATCGGTTCAATGCTGTCCGCCGTCGCAACGCACCAGCGAGGCGGTGACATTGACCGAATGGGGGCTCGCCAGGAACAGCGCGGCGGTGACGATGTCCTGCGGGTCGGCGGCATGGCCGCGCGGGATGGGTATCGGCCCCTGCCCCTTGTCGGGCCAGGCCTCGACGATGTCGGTGCGGAAGGCGCCGGGCGACAGCGTGTTGACCCGCACCTTGGGCGCGTATTCCCAGGCAAGGCTGCGGCCCATCGCATTGAGCGCCGCCTTCGACGAGCCGTAGGGCACGACCTGGGGCAGCGGCATCAGCGAGCCCGAGGAGGTGATGTTGATGATGCAGCCTCCCTCCCCCGTTTCATTGGCCCGGTCGAACATGCGCTTGCCGATCTGGCTGGCGAGCCGGAACGGGCCCTTGAAGTTGAGGTTCAGCACCGAATCGAACAGGGCCTCGGTCACTTCATGGCTGGGCATGCGCGGGCTCATCCCGGCATTGTTGACGAGAATGTCGACGTGCCCGAAAGCGGCATAGGCCTCCTCGATCAGCCGGTCGCACTCGGGCCACTTGCCGACATGGGCCGAGACGGCGAGCGCCTTGCGGCCGAGCGCGCGCATTTCCTCGGCCACCTTCTCGCAATTCTCCAGCTTGCGGCTGGCGATGATCACGTCCGCCCCGCGCTCGGCGAAGGCCCTGACCATCTGGTAGCCGAGCCCGCGCGAGCCGCCGGTGACAAGCGCGACCTTGCCGGTGAAGTCGAACAGCGGGTCCATGGCTCAGCTCCAGTTCTCGCGCGCATCGGGATAGCGTTCGAGCGCGGCGGCGAGCCGGGTCGGGATATGCTCGGTGGGAAACAGCCCCGGCGCGGGCGTCGCCTTCTTGAGATAGGCGCGCGCGAGCTGCGAGCGGTGCACGTCGGTCGGGCCGTCGGCGAACGCCAGCGACATGTAGCCGCCGAAGGCATTGGCCAGCGGCATGTCGAGCGAAATGCCGAGCGAGCCGTGCAGTTCCAGCGCGCGGCCGGCGATATTGCCGTAGACGCTGGCCATCGCCACCTTGCACATGCCGATATGATTGCGCGAGGCGCCATGCGGCATGCGCCCGGCCTCGATCTCGTCGATGATCCAGGCGGTCTTGAGCACCATCAGGCGGAACTGTTCCAGCTCGATGATCGAATCGGCGATCTTGCCCTGGACGAACTGGTGGTCGCCCAGCATGCGACCGCGCGTCCGGCGCGATACGGCGCGCTCCAGCATCATGTCGATGAAGCGCTGGCACTTGCCGACCGTGCGCATGGCGTGGTGGATGCGGCCGCCGCCGAGGCGCGCCTGCGCCACCTTGAAGCCCTCGCCCGGATTGCCGAGCATATAGTCGAGCGGCACGCGCACCTTGTCGTAGCGCACATGGCACTGGGCGCCGTCCGCGGGGTCGGTCTCGCCGGCGATGGCGACGTTGCGGATGATCTCGAAGCCCGGCGTGTCGGTCGGCACGATGAACATGCTCATCCGCTCGGTCAGCTTCGCCTCGGGATCGGTGACCGCGATCACCAGGCAGAAGGCGGCGTAGCGCGCGTTCGAGGAGAACCACTTTTCGCCCTCGATCACCCATTCGTCGCCTTCGCGCCAGGCCTTGCAGACGAACTCGCCCGGATCGGCGCCGCCCTGCGGCTCGGTCATCGAGAAGCAGGAGACGATCTCCTGCGCCATCAGCGGTTCGAGGTACTTCTTCTTCTGCTCGGGCGTGCCGAACAGCGCCAGGATCTCGGCGTTGCCGGTATCGGGCGCGGCGGTGCCGAAGACGGTGGGCGCCCAGTTCGAGCGACCGATGATCTCGTTCATCAGCGCCAGCTTGATCTGGCCGTAGCCGGGGCCGCCCAGGTTCGACCCGAGATGGCAGGCCCACAGCCCCTTGGCCTTCACCTGCTCCTGCAATGGCTTGAGATGGTTGCGCGAGGGCCGGTGCGTGACGTCGTAGGGCAGCCCCATGTCGGGGAATAGCAGGTCCATCGTCTCGCATTCCTCGCGGACGAAGGTGTTCATCCAGTCCAGCTTTTCCTGGAATTCGGGCTCAACGCTGAAATCGATCATAATCTCTCTCCTGATCCTCCCCGTTCCGGGGAGGAACCGTCGCTATGAAATCCGCCGCACCAGCTCGGCGTTCTTCTTGAAACTTTCCTCGACGATGCGGGCGAAGAAGCGCCCGACCTCCTTGGGCAGAATTCCCGCCTCGGCCTGCGCGACCTTGTATTCGAGCAGGCAACCCGACTTGAAGCCGGCGAGCAGCGTGTAATAGTCGATCTCCGCCGGATCGCGGCCGGTGCCGCCGCAATAATAGCGGACCAGTTCCTGGCGGGTCGGGAACTTGCTCGGGTCGTTGAGGCCGGCGGCGTTGGTCAGGTCCGGCCAGCGTTCGTCGCGCATGGCGCCGGTGAACCAGCCCATGTCGAGCATCGGGTCGCCGATGGTCGACAGTTCCCAGTCGATCATCGCCGCCAGCCGCGCCGGCGGGCCCCACCTGAACATCATGTTGGGCGTGCCGACGTCACCGTGGATGATGCCGACATGCTCCTGCGCCGGCGTGTTGGCGCGCAGCCACTGCTCGACTACGTCATAGCCTTCCAGCTTCCGCCCCTCGTAACCGTAGCGCTCCTTGTACGAGGCGAGCTGGCCGGCCCAGCGATCGACCTGCCGTTCCAGGAACTTGCCGGGCTTGCCGAAATCCCCGAGCCCCACCGCCTTGTAGTCGACGTTGGCGAGCGCGATCAGTCCGTCGACGATGGCGAAGGGGATGTTGTATTCGTAGGGCAGCCGGTCGAACGGTGGCCGGTTGTGGATCTTCTCGTCGCGCAGGTTGGGCGCCCAGCCGTCCACCATCTCCATCACGTAGAAGCAGCCGCCGATGACGCTGGTGTCCTCGCACGAGCCGTAGCACTGCGGATGCGGCACGTCGGTTCCGTTCAGGGCGGTGAGGACGCGCGCCTCGCGCAGCACGCCCTTCTCAGCGCCCGGCGGCGGCACCGCGGGCGGCCGGCGCAGCACCATCTTCGGCCCGCCGCGGTCCAGCGTGAAGACCACGTTGGAGGTGCCGCCGTGGAGCAGTTCGCACCGCAGCGGCCCGCTGCCCAGTTCGGGCACGTTGGCATCGAGCCAGTCGGTCAGGTTGGCGATGTTTACCAGTTCGTCCAGGTCGACGTCCATTCAGCTTCTCCCATCGGATGCGCGCAGCCGCGCTTCGAGTTCCCTGCGGATAGTGCCCAGCAGGTCAGCGGCCTGCCGGACGAGGTCCGCGTCAAGGTTGCCGGCGATCTCTTCGGCAATGACGTCGGCGCGCGCGTCGAACCCGCGCTTCAGCGCCACGCCCTGCCCGGTCGCGCGCAGCAGCACGGCGCGCTTGTGGTCGGGATTGGGCACCGCCTCGATCAGCCCCGCCTCGATCAGCGAATTGGCCGCGCGCTGTACGAGCTGGCGCGGCTGGCCGAGCGAGCGGCCGATCTGCGGCACCGTCGGCGGCCGGTCGGCCTCGACCACGGAGTTGAGCACCATCAGCTCCGAATCCCCCAGCCCTTCCGAGCGGCGGACGCCGGCGAACAGGCCCTTGAGCCGGCCGTTGAGCCGTATCAGCTCATCGGACAGGCCCACTAGGGGATGCCGGGAATCGAATTTGCCATGCATGCTTCGATCGTGTCATTTTGACATGATCGTGTCAATTCCTCCCTGAGTCTGTCTCGGGAAGGAATTGAATCACTTGCCGTAGAGCCTGCGCAATTCGTGCTTGGCCAGCTTGCCGGAGGGGATGCGCGGCAGTTCCTCGACGAACTGGTAGCTTTTCGGCCAGGTTACTTTCGAGATTCGCGTGCCCACCCACGCGCGCAGCTCGGCTTCCAGCTCGGGGCCGGCATCCGCCCAGTCCTTCGGCTGGACGATCGCCCTCACCTCTTCGCCGTATTCGGCGTTGGGCGCGCCGATCACCGCCGCGTCGAGCACCTTGGGGTGAACGATCAGACAATCCTCGATCGCCTGCGGGTAGATGTTCACTCCGCCCGAGATGATCATGAAATCCTTGCGGTCGGTGAGAAAGAGATAGCCGTCCTCATCGATCCGGCCGATGTCGCCGACGGTGAACCAGTCGGAATGCGCAGGGTGCGCGGCACGCCGGGTCTTTTCGGAATCGTTCAGATAACCCACGGCCCGGCCCGCGGGCACTTCGAAGTAGATCAGGCCCGCCTCGCCCACCGGCAGTTCGCGGCCTTCCTCATCGCAGATGTGGATCGGGCCCATGGCCGATTTGCCGACCGAGCCGGGCTTTCGCAGCCATTCCTCCGAGGTGATGCCGGTCACGCCGACGCCCTCGGTGCTCGAATAGTATTCGTAAATGATCGGGCCGAGCCATTCGATCATCCGGCGCTTGATCTCGACCGGACAGGGCGCTGCCGCGTGCACCACGAGTTCGAGCGAGGACAGATCGTATTTCTTCCGCACCTCTTCCGGCAAGGCCAGCAGGCGCACGAACATCGTCGGCACGAACTGGGCTTCCGTGACCCGCCAGGTCTCGATCGCCTTCAGCACCTCTTCGGCATCGAATTTCGCCAGGTTGACGGCCGTGCCGCCCAGCCTTTGCGGCCCGACCATGCAGGACAACGGCATGCCGTGATAGAGCGGGCCGGCGTTGAACACGATGGGCGATGCCGCCCCTTCCGGCAGCAGGCGGACGCCCTCGAGCGGGTTGATCTCGTCGATCGGGCCCGGCGTGAACGGCAGGACGATCCCTTTGGGACGGCCGGTGGTCCCGCTCGAATAGATCATGTGGAAACCCGATATCTCGTCCGGAACCCGCTCGGCCGGCATCGACGCCAGCGCGTTGGCCAGCGGCTCGGCGCCGGCGATGGCCTCGTCGCCGGCGTAATAGATCTTCTCGACGCCCGGGATCAGTTCGCCCGCGTCGGCCGCCAGCGTCCGCGGCGTCTCGCCGATCGCCGCCGACAGCACCAGCACCCGCGATCGCGAATCGTTGAGGATATAAGCGGCCTCGGCCGGCTTGAGATGGGTCGAGAGCAGCGTGACGAATACGCCGCAGCGCGTCGCCCCCCAATAGACGACCGGGAAGGCCGGCGAGTTGCGCAGCATCAGGCCGATCCGGTCCCCCGGCTTCAGCCCCAGCGCGCGCAGGAGCTGCGCGAACCGGTTCGACGCATCGTCGAGCTGGCGATAGGTCAGGATCTCGCCGGTGTCGGCGATCACCATCGCCGGATGGTCGGGCCGGGTCTGCGCGTGGCAGGAGGGATGGAAACCGGACATCGGATCAGTCACCTGCGCTCATGTGGTCGTCCATGCGGTCGCGCAGCGCGATCAATCCTTCGCTCAGCGCGGTAAGCTCGCCGAGTTCGAGGTCGAGCCCGCCGGCCAGGCCCGCGATGATCTCCGCCGCCTGCGCATCGATGCTGCGGCCCAGTTCGCGGCCGGCATCGGTCGCCGCCAGCAGCGCGGCACGCTTGTGGACCGGATTGGGCGTGGGCCGGACCAGGCCTTCCTGCTCGAGCACGCGCACCGCGCGCTGGATCACCTGCCGCGGATGGCCGAGCGAGCGCCCCACCTGGGGAACCGTGGGCGGAACGGCCGCGTGCGTGATAGCGATCAGCGTGAGCGTCTCGATCCCCGACAGGCCGCTGGCCTCGCGTACCTGCGCAAAGAGCTGCAGGCAGCGGCTGGTCACGCGGTTGGCTTCGCCCAGGACCCGCACGACCTCGGCAACCCGCGACGATGCCTCGCTTTCCGGGCCCGTGGCTTCGGAAGGGTCGATGCCGCCGCGCGCGCTGCGCGAGCCGGAACCGAATTTCGGCGCCGCGGCCGGACCCAGAACGCTCCAGAAACTATGCCTCGGTCCCAACCTGCTTCTCCTCGTCCCGGCCCCGCGCGCGCAGAGTGCCGGAGCATCGCGCTCTCAGATGACAAGTAGGAACTCTGGTGTCAATAATGCTGGCGCATCGCACTCAATAGACGCCGCCCTGTTCCTCGGCGAAGTCTCGCAGTTCGTTGGATCTCGCGGCATCCTCCCCGCGCTGCTGGGCCGCCTGCCGGCCGCGCGCGATGGCGGCGAGGAGAGCTTCGCGCTGCTTCACCAACTCATCGGCGCGCGTCGGACGGGCCGGCTCGGTGTCGGGCTTGAACGCCTCCCAGATCACGCTGGCCTTGGGTTCGCTGCCCGGCTCGACGCCGAACACCCGCTTGCCGGTAACGCGGTCGATCCGGACCATGCGGATGCCTTCGGGCGCGATGAAAGGCAGATCGCTCCAGCGGTCGCGCGTCGCCTGGACGAACTGCTTGAAGATGGGCGCGGCGATGCGGCCGCCCTGCGCATAGCCGCCCAGCGACCGCGGCTTGTCGTAGCCGAGATAGACGCCCACGACATATTTCTGCGAACCGCCGACGAACCATACGTTGGTCGGGCCGCTGGTCGTGCCGGTCTTGCCGAACAGCGGCATGCCGAGATCGCGCAGCACCACCGCCGTGCCGCGGGTGACGACGCCTTCAAGCATGTGGACCACCTGGTAGGCCGTGCGCGGGTCCATCACGACCTTGCCGCGCTGCTCGAAGCGGGGCATCGGCTTGCCGTCCCACTGTGCCATGTTGCAGCCGTCGCAGCGGCGGGTGTCGGCGCGGAAGATGACCTTGCCGTTGCGGTCCTGGACATAATCGATGACCGACGCCGGATACTGCACGCCGTTGTTGGCCAGGGCCGCGTAGGCGTTGACCATCTGCATCACCGTGGTCTCGCCCGCGCCCAGCGCGAACGAAAGATAGTTCTGGTACTCGCCGATGCCGACGCGGGCGAACGTCTTGGTGACGTTTTCCATGCCGGCATCGTTGGCAAGCCGCACGGTCATCAGGTTGCGCGACTGTTCCAGACCCCAGCGCATCGTGTGGTTGCCGCTGCCGCCGGCATTGCCGAAATTGCGAAAGCACTTCTGTCCGGCGGCGCCCTGGTAGACGCAGAACGTGCCGTCGAGCACCATGGACGCCGGCGTCAGGCCGGAGTCGAGCGCCGTGGCGTAGACGAACGGCTTGATCGTCGAACCGGGCTGACGCAGCGCCTGCGTCGCGCGGTTGAACGAGGCCAGGCCGGCATCGAAGCCACCCTGCATGGCGACGATCCGCCCGTCGATCGGGCTTTCCACCAGCATCCCGCCGGAGACTTCGGGAATGATCCGCACCGCGAACGTGTCGTTTCCGGCCGGCGCGACGGCGATCACGTCGCCCTGGCGCAGCGCGTCGGGCAGCGAGACGAGCTTGCCGGTCTGGCCGTCCGGAAAGCCGACACGTGCTTGCGCGCCGCTGCGCTCGATCACCACGCCCACGCGCCAGTCGCGGTAGGCGACCGACTTGTTGAGCATGACCAGCTGCGTCTGCCAGTTGTCGGCGTTGATTTTGAGCCGATCGATCGGCCCGCGCCAGCCCATGTTGCCGTGATAGCGCAGCAGCCCGGCGCGCAACGCATCACGCGCCGCGTTCTGCAGTTCGGCATCGAGCGAGGTGCGCACCCACAGGCCGCCGGCATAGACGCTGTTCGGCCCGTCCTCCGCCTTCTCGCCATAGCGATCCATGAGCTGGCGGCGCACTTCCTCGACGAAATAGCCGACCGAAGGGTCGTAGCTCTCGACGCGGCGGGGAATGATGCCGAGCGGCAGCGCCTTCGCCTCGGCCACGGCTTCGGCTGTTGCCCAGCCGTTCTTCTCCATCTGGTCGAGCACATAGTTGCGCCGCCCGATCGCCGCGTCGGCGTGGCGCGCGCGGCCATAGCGTTCGGGCGCCTTGGGCAGGATCGCCAGGAACGCCACCTCGCGCAGATCGAGATCGCCCACGTCCTTGCCGAAATAGGCGCGCGCCGCCGCCTGCACACCGAAGCTCTGCCGCCCCAGCGGAATCTCGTTCAGATAGAGTTCGAGAATCTGCTGCTTGTTCAGCGTCGCCTCGATCCGCCGCGCCAGGATCATCTCCTTGAGCTTGCGCCCGATCGAGTATTCGTCGCCGATGAGGATGTTCTTGGCGACCTGCTGGGTAATGGTCGAGCCGCCCTTCGCCCGCTGGCCCGAGCCCAGCTTGGAGACATAGTCGACCACCGCGCCGGCAAGGCCCGTGTAGTCCACGCCGCCATGCGTCCAGAACGTCTTGTCCTCGGCCGAAAGGAAGGCGTCCACCAGCGGCTTGGGGAAATCGGCGAAGCGAAGCTGCACCCGCCGTTCGCGCGCGTAGGAATAGACGATCTGGCCGTCGATCCCGCGCACGATGGTCGGCAGCGGCGGCTGGTAGGTCAGCAGCTTGTCGGTCGAAGGCAGATCGCGCCCGACCAGCAGCCACAGCGCCGCCAGGATCAGCACCGACATGCCCAGCGCATAGCCCAGCAGCCGCACCGGGCGCTTGCCGCGCCATTGCGCGCGCAGCCAGCCCCAGGCGCCGCTGGCCTCGCGACGGATGCGGTAGTGCAGGTCCTCGCTGCCGGACGATGCGGAATCAGCCATCGCCCCGCCTTTAGAGCCTGTCCGGCCCGAGGGGAAGCGGATCGAACCCTACTGCCTCGATTGCCGGGCGAAGTAGGCGCGGATAGCCTGCGCGGTGGCGCGAGCGAAAATCTCCCGGCCCTCGGCCGAGGCCAGCCGCGCCGCCTCTTCCGGATTGCTGATGTAGCCGCTCTCGAACAGCACCGAGGGCATGTCGGGCGACTTGAGCACGACGAAGGCGGCCGATTGCGGGCTGCGGTCGTGAAGCGGCAGCTCGCCGCTGATCTCGCGCAGGATCAGGCTGGCGGCCTGTTCGGACCGGGCCTGCGTTTCGCGCTGCGACAGATCGACGAGAATGGCGCTGACCGCATCGCTGGTGCCGGCGAGCGACACGCCGTTGATCGTGTCGGCCCGGTTCTCGCGCGCCGCGAGGCGCGCCGCGGTCTCGTTGGTACCGCGCTCCGACAGCGTATAGATGCTGGCGCCGCGCGCCTCGGCGTTGCCCTCGACGCTGTCGGCATGGATCGACAGGAACAGGTCGGCGCTGAGCCGGCGGGCGATGCCCGAACGCTCGGGCAGCAGGAGGAAACGGTCGTCCTCACGGGTCAGGGCGACCCGAATGCCGCCGCCGCGCAGCAATTCGTCGCGCAGGGCTCGGGCCAGGCCCAGCGTGATGTCCTTTTCCAGCAGCGGCTCGCTGCCGGCGCCCGGATCGTGGCCGCCGTGGCCCGCGTCGATCACCACCAGCGGCCGGCTGGCGTCGAGCGGCCCCTGGATCGGCGGCAGGCCGATCTCGCCGTTCGGCGGCGCCAGCGCGATCCGCTCGACATAGCCATAACCCCGCCCGGGCGCGGCGAAAAGGCGATCGGCCGCCAGCATCGCCGCGACGAGCGCCAACGGGGCGGCGACGAGCAGAACGAGCTGGAGCGAACGCGGCATGGGCCGCAACTGCTATTACCACAGGCAGCCATTCGCAATGCCCTCTCGCGCGCCCTTCCCCGGCCATGGCAAGCCTTGCCGATCAAGGCATTGGCTGCTAGATGGCGGGTGCCGGGCGAGCCTGCCCGATCCTCGTGCACCGAAACAGGGCGCAACAGCGCAGTCGGGCGGGATCGGGAACGTGCTTATGCGCGGCCGACAATCCGGGCGTCCTGCCCGGACCGAACAGGTTGATGCGATCCATGAGAAGCCACTTGCCGTCACGCCAGCCGCAGCCGTCACAGGCGCGGAAGGCTTGGGCGGCCGGCCTTTCCGATACAGGTCGTGCGCGTCCGATTTCGCCGCGCATTCTCCCGCTCGCAGACACGAAGCAAACCGCCCGGATGCCGATGCGCCCGGGCTTCACGCACAACCCCGATTGCCGCACGACCGGCCCCGACGCGCTCGGGCCCGGCGGCGGCCATTTGCATATTCGCGCCGCCCTGCCGGCCCCCGTTCTTGCGGGGTCCGTGCCGCGGCGCGCTTGGAGAATTCATAATGACAACGCGCATGCTCATCGATGCGCGCCACCAGGAAGAAACCCGGGTGGCGGTGCTCAAAGGCAACCGTATTGAGGAGTTCGACTTTGAATCTGCCGATCGCAAGCAGATCAAGGGCAACATCTATCTCGCCAAGGTAACCCGGGTCGAACCGTCGCTGCAGGCGGCGTTCGTCGATTTCGGCGGCAATCGCCATGGCTTCCTGGCGTTCAGTGAAATCCATCCCGATTATTACCAGATCCCGAAGGAGGATCGCGAGGCGCTGCTGGCCGAGGAAGCCCGGCACGCCGAGGAGGAGGCCGCGCTGCGCGCCGCCGACGAGGGCGACGAGGACTTCCTCGGCGACGACGAACTGGGCGAAGCGCTGGCCGACGATTTCGCCGGCGGCTCAGCCGATGACTTCGGCGGCGTCACCGAGATCGACACCTCCGAGAAGGACCAGGTGGCGACGATCGAGGGCGGCCACGTCGAAAACGGCTTCGAGGACTCCGACGAGGAGGGCGAGGAAGCTCGCGATACCGCCGAGAGCGAAGGCGACGACGAATCCGGCGGGGACCGCCCGCGCCGCGGCCGGCGCCGCCAGGGCGGCCGCGGCCGCTCGAAGGAAGCCGACGAGCTGCGCGCCAAGCGCATGGCGCTGCGCCGCCGCTACAAGATCCAGGACGTCATCCAGCGCCGTCAGGTGCTGCTCGTCCAGGTCGTCAAGGAAGAGCGCGGCAACAAGGGCGCGGCGCTGACCACCTACCTCTCGCTGGCTGGCCGCTATTGCGTGCTGATGCCCAATTCCAGCCATGGCGGTGGCATCAGCCGCAAGATCAGCTCGGCTTCGGACCGCAAGCGGCTGAAGTCGATCATCGCCGAGCTGGACCTGCCCAAGTCGATGGGCTGCATCGTGCGCACGGCGGGCCTTTCGCGCACCAAGGCCGAGATCAAGCGCGATTTCGACTATCTCGCCCGCCTGTGGGACGAGATCCGTGAGAATACACTCAAGAGTTCGGCGCCGGCGCTGATCCATTCGGACAGCGACCTCATCAAGCGCGCGATCCGTGACATCTACAACCGCGACATCGAGGAAGTCGTCGTCGAGGGCGAGGACGGCTACCGCGCCGCGCGCGACTTCATGAAGCTGCTGATGCCCAGCCACGCCCGGCGGGTGAAGGCCTATGCCGATCCGGTGCCGCTGTTCCAGCGCTACGGCGCCGAGGACCAGCTCACCGCGATGTACGATCCGGTCGTGCAGCTCAAGTCGGGCGGCTACATCGTCATCAACCCGACCGAGGCGCTCGTCTCGATCGACATCAACTCGGGCCGCTCGACCAAGGAGCATGGCATCGAGGCGACGGCGGTCAACACCAACATCGAGGCGGCGCGCGAGATCGCCCGCCAGCTCCGCCTGCGCGACATGGCCGGGCTGGTCGTCATCGACTTCATCGACATGGAATACGGATCGAACGTCCGCAAGGTCGAGAAGGCGATGAAGGAAGCGCTCAAGAACGACCGCGCGCGCCTGCAGATCGGCCGCATCTCCAGCTTCGGCCTGATGGAGATGAGCCGCCAGCGTCTGCGCACCGGCGTGCTCGAGGCGACCACCCGCACCTGCCCGCACTGTGACGGCACCGGCCTTGTCCGCACGGCCAGCTCGGCCGGGCTTTCGGCGCTGCGCCTGATCGAGGACGAGGCGGCCAAGGGCAAGGGCAGCCTCATCTCGCTCTACGCCAGCACCGAGGCGTCGATCTATCTGCTCAACGCCAAGCGCGCCGACCTCGCCGAGATCGAGCAGCGTTACGGCGTCGCGGTGGAGGTGATCCCCGAGGGCGAGAACGAGGGCGCCAAGATGCGCGTCGCCTCCTCCGGCCCGCGCCCCGAATTCGTCCCCCGCTTCGAGCCGATCGTCAACGATGACGACGACGAGGACCTGCCGCCCGAGGAGCTTGAGGACGAGGCGGAAGGCGAAGAGACCAGTGAGCACGGCGAAGGTGACGGCCGCCGCAAACGCCGCAAGCGCCGCCGCGGCCGCGGCCGCCGCGAGGACGGTCAGACCGAGGAAGCCGGCGAAGCGCCCGAAGGTGACGAAGGGGCCGAGGCCGCCGAAGATGCCGAGAGCGAGGAAGACATTGCGGCCAACGACGCCACCGAAGACGGCGAAGGACCGCGCAAGCGCCGCCGCCGCGGCCGCCGCCGGCGCAATGGCCGG
>JBAYPJ010000054.1:0-24233 GCA_041677785.1 Novosphingobium sp.
GATCATCGTCCGCTCATACTGCAACAGCCGCTTGGCGATCTCCCAGCCACCGTTGATGCGGCCGACCATCTGGTCCTTGGGTACGCGCACGTCGGTGAAAAAGGTTTCACAGAACGGCGACGCACCCGAGATCAGCTTGATCGGCCGGCGCTCGATGCCCGGTGTCTCCGTATCGATCAGGACGAAGGAAATACCAGCCTGCTTGATCGTGCGATCGGTACGCACGAGGCAGAACATCCAGTCGGAAAGATGCGCGTCGCTGGTCCAGATTTTCTGCCCGTTGATCAGCCAGTGATCGCCGGCATCCTCGCAGCGGGTCTGCAGCGCCGCAAGGTCGGAGCCCGCGCCGGGCTCCGAATACCCCTGGCACCAGCGGATCTCACCGCGCGCGATGGACGGCAGGAAGCGGCGGCGCTGCTCCTCTGTCGCATATTCGAGCAGCACCGGCGCAAGCATCCACAGGCCGAAGGACATGATCGGCGGCGGCGCTGCCAAGCGCTTCATCTCCTCGCCCAGGATGGCCGCCTCGGCCTTGCTCAGGCCGGCGCCCCCATATTCCTTTGGCCAGGTCGGCGCGATGAAACCGCGCCCCGCCATCGCGTCCATCCAGGCCAGCGCATCGGGCGCCTGCCCCGCGCGGTTGCGACCGCCCCAGGCGGCACGCGTCTCGCCGCCCGGCGCGCGCAACGACGGCGGACAATTGTTTTCCAGCCAGTCGCGCAGCTCGGCCCGCCAGGCCGCAAGCTCGGCATCTTCTGATATCACTTCGGCAACCCCGATCCCAATGGTTCACAGCCAGCCCTTGCCGGGCCGCAAAACAGACTATTAGTCAGCTTTATACGCTGTGTCGATAGGAGATGTCAGGCGCGGACGGGCACCTCGGGGTTCTGGAGCGCGATGGAAAGAAGATGGGCCAGAGCGCGATGCTGACAATCGCCGGGATAGCCGTGGATACGCACGATGGCCTCGTCGATGGCCTTGGGATAGACGTTGTGCGTAATGATCATCGCCGCGTTTGAGACCGCGTTCATCAGGGCGATGGCCAGCGCATGATCATCGCGGCGCTCGCGCCCGTTGCCGCGCGCGGCGCAAAGCTTGCCGGCAAGGACGCGGATGATCGGATCGATCGAGCGGAGCTTGACGTCGATCATGGTCTTGTCGCCGGAATCGGCAAGGATGTTGCGCAACCGCAAAGGCACCCGATACTTGTTCCAGTGTTCAAAATAGGCATCGACGAAACGATAGGAACGATCGTGAATCTCGTCCGCCGGCCACTCCTCGGCCAGCATGGCGGCAAACGTCTCGATCTCGGCCGCAGCCGGACGCAGCAATTCGATGACGAGCGCATTGAAGTCCTCGAAATACTGGTAGAACGTCGCCTTCGATGTCTGCGCGGCACGGCAGATAAGTGAGATCGACGGCACTTCCCCCGTCTGGACGTCGACCAGCCGCACCACCGAATCGAGGATGCGTTGGCGCGTGGCGATGCCTTTCGCACCGAGCTTCTGCTTCATCAGATTGTATTGCGGGGCCGGAACCGGGCCGGCCTTGAATGCTCTCGATGTCTGTCCCATGGGGTCGGATCTTAACAGAAGGAAGGCACAGCCTGGCAAGGAGAAGGGCTGCAGCCGGATCGACAAACCCTAGGCGGTGCCTTGATCGAGTTCAAGGCACCTGCTCGCTGACCGCGATCCGGCGGCATGCCTCGGCGGCCGGGGCTCCCCGCGCCAGCCTTGCCTTCCAATCAGGTGCATTTGCCCGGACAAGACCCCGCCGGGGGCCAGACATTCATTCCCACTCGGGATAGCGCCCCAGCGAGAACAGCAGGACGGCGGATACAATGGCCGAAGGGATACCGGCCATCAGCACGAGGTCGTAGCTCTGGGTCCGGTCGAAGACGAATCCGGCCAGGACCGGCCCGACGCCGATGGCCGTGGCCATGAAACTGCCGATAAGGCCGTAAACGAGGCCATAGGCGCGCAGGCCGAAGTACCGCGAGGTCAGATAGGCGAACAGGTGGTTCAACGCCGATATCGACGCGAAGAGGATCAACACCGGAACCACGCGTTCGTAGACCGATGCCGCCGGCAGGAGCAGCATGACGCAAGCCACGATCGCCGCCAGCGGGAAGATCGCGCCGAGATAGTGTCCCGGCACGCGGCCGACGAGATAGCCCGACAGGAACAGGCCGACCGTGCCGGCCAGGTGCGACATCCCCACGATCCAGGCGGCTTCCTGACTGGTTGTCCCTTTCGACACCAGCAGCGGAACCATATGGATGTTGAGCGCAACGAAGACGACTTCGAACAGCAGCACTGTCAGCGCGATCCGCAGAAACCGCGACGAGAATATCGCCTGTTTCGCGGGCAAGCCTGGCAGGTCGGCCGCCCTGCCAGGCTTTGCCGCCTTTTCCCGCTGCGGCGCTGTCCGGCGATCGAGCAGGACATAGCAGAACACGGTGGCCAGCCCTCCCCAGCCAAGCCCCATGATGACGTAGGCAAGCCGCCACCCGAATTCGGCGATCAGATAGTCCGCCACGATCGGCGAAACCATCGAGCCGATTGCGGCACCGGCGGAGGTTCCGGCAATGGCCAGACCGCGGCTCGCCTCGAACCTGGCGGACACGGCCGAATACCAGACCAGCATCCGCGTCCCCTGCGAAGCCAGCGCAAAGACCAGCCAGAGCGACATCCACTGGAAGAACGAACCGGTGGCTGTGCTGAACAGCGCGAAAGCCAGGCCGTCGGCAATCACTGCCGTCAGCGCGATTGGGCGTGGCCCCCAGCGGTCGACCAGCGATCCGATCAGCGGCGCGCAGATCAGCCCGCTGATCGCGTAGAGCGTCAGACCGGCCGAGATCTGCGCGCGATCCCATCCGAAGGCCTGTTCCAGCGGCTGGATGAAGACACCGAGGTGCGCGATCGCATTGACCGAAAGACTCGCACCCAGAGCGCAGGCGAGCACCAGGGGCCAATGTGCCTGCCACTCCTCGGCGGCCGTCACCGCCTTCCGCCCGACCATCGCCTCTGGCACGCTAGATGCGCAATGTCATGCGCAGCGTCACCTCGCGGCCGCGATCGACGTAGCAGCTCACTTCATCGATACCGCCAGGCCCCCGGGTGGTGCCCCCGGTCAACTGCCCCGAGAAAACACCGCCACCACCACGGGCGACGTTGCTGCAGGCGTTGGCGGTGAACTTGTCGGTCAGGTTCTTGCCGAGCAATTCGATTTGCCAGGTCTTATCGACATTCTGCACGCCGATCCGGCCATTCAGCTTGGCATAAGCGCCCTGGTAGAAATCGTCGCGCCGGCCCAGCACGGTCAGGTAGCGCGAGGCATATTGCATGTCGGCGCCAAGCGATAGCACGAGATCCCCGGACACCGGCGTTTCGTAGTCGGCGCCGGCCGTGATCTGCCAGGCTGGCGCGCGCACGAGCGGCGCATCGCTGAGATCCTGCGCGGTATAGCGACCGGTAGAGCTGTTGGGAGCCAGGCTGCAACCTTCCGCGACGGTCTGGCCACCCCAGCAGGGCGCCGACGGGAAGCTGGAGAAGCGCGCGCGGTTCCAGGCCACCGCCGATCGCAAGCTCAGGCCCGGCACCGAGACCGGATTGTAGGTCATCTCGAAATCAATGCCGTAGACTTTCGCGTTCGCCGCGTTGAAGATTGCCGTCTGCGGCAGTCCTCCACCCGGCGGCGACACTATCGTGCCGACCTGCAGGTCTTTGTACTTGTAATAATATCCCGCGATGCTCAGCGACAATTGCCGGTCCGCAAGCCGCGACTTCAGGCCGATCTCGCCACCCTGGACCTTTTCGTCCTTGAACGAGTTGTCCTGCCCTTGGACGACGTTGACAAAGGCGTAGGAGCCCGACTTGTACCCTTGCTTAAGCGACCCGAACAGCGTCAGATCATCGGTCGGCATGAAGGTGATCGTCAGCTCGGGCGACCAGTTCTTCGTCGAGAGATCGGGGACGGTCGGATTGGTGATGCCCGTGGCGCCGGTGACGGTGATGAAGTCCGAACGCTTCTCGTGCGTCCAGCGCGCACCCGCGGCGATCTCGATCGTATCGGCCGGCTTGAACAGGAATTGCCCGAATGCCGACAGCGACCGGATCTTCAGCTTGTGCGCACGCTGGGCCAGAATGGCGGGCAAATCGTAGAGCACGTTGCCATTGGTCAGCAGCTCGTCGTACATCGTCGCGCGCTGGTAAAAGGTGCCGACATTCAGGTTGAGCGGGCCGGACCAGTCCGAATTCAGGCGAACCTCCTGAATGAACTCCTTGCGATAGAAATCGCGCTCGGATTCGATTGTGGCGGCCGCATAGCTACCCGAACCGGTGTTGATCAGCGCGTCGAGCGTCGAGTGATAGTACCCGGTAACCGATGTCAGCGCGAGACTGCTCGGCAGATCGAAGTTCAGTTCGAGCGAACCGAACTCCTGCTTCAGAAGCTGGAACTCCTCGCCATTGTTGCGCGCGCGCGGGAAAGCGTCGCGTGTTGCCACCGTCTGGTAATAGGTCCGCCCGATCTTGCAGTTGTCTGCGGGATCGATGAACGGGATCGCGGTAAGCCCTCCCGCATCGGCATAGCCACCGGTGCCGTCGGGGCATGACACGTTCACCTGCGCCGGGGTGCCGGTAAGGCGGTCGCGCGTGATGTTGACCTTGAGCCGGGCGGTGAAGGTGCTCGACGGGCGCAGCAGCACGGTGCCGCGGAAGAACGTCGTCTTCGTATCACCATAGTTGGCGGGCAACGGCCTCGCCCCCGTTTCGGGGAGGAAGCTGGCCTTGTTGCGCAAGTAGTCGCCCGATTGCGAATGCAGCACCGCCAGCCGGATACCGAGACTTTCGCTTATCGGCAGCGAGATGATGGCCTCCCCGCGCCAGTCGCGCGCGGCGAACTCGTGGCTGAGGCGGCCGATCATCTCGAACTCGTCGCCTGGGTCGGCCGTCCGCACCGAGACGAGACCGGCGGTGCTGCTCTTGCCGTAGTAGAGCGCCTGCGGGCCTTTGAGGATCTCGATCTGCTCCATGTCGAACAGCGAAGCGGTGAACGCCGTGCCGTGCGCCAGTTGCAGCCCATCGACATTCAACGACGCCGACGGATCGACACCAGGCTCAGGACTGGTGTTGCCGACGCCGCGAATGGTGATGAACGAGCCGACATCGGGCGTGCTGGAGCCAACGAGGACATTCGTGGTCTTGGTAACGAGGTCGTTCACCGTGCGGATCTGGGCACGCTCGATCATCTCCTGCGTCAGCACGCTTTCGATGACGGGCGCCTTCAGGATGGATTCGACGCGCTTTCGCGCCGTCACCACGATGTCGCCATCGCCTTCCGCAGCCCAAGCCGGAGCCGGGATCGTAACGGCTACCGCTGCCGTGGCGAATAGGATCGCCTTGAAAGATGACGTTCGAGACATACAGATCCTCCCTCCCGCTATTCCTATTTTTGAAAGAAATTTCGAATGTCGCGAACTAGGGCGATTACAATCGTCCTATCGCTCACATCCTTTTCATAACTTCGAACAACTCAAGCAATCTCTGCTTTCATTTTCGACGTTAATTTCTCTTGGGGAGAATGCCAGAACTTCCGCTTCGCCAGGAGGCAAATTCATAACGACGGAATGGGGGTTATATTCGGACAGGCGCAGATCACGGATTCAGGGCGGACCCTAGGGTCCAAACTCAATCAGGTGCTCGTTCATCCGCTGCTTGATCACCGACATGAACTCGCCCTGGCGTTCCTTCAGTTCGGCGACCGGCGCCGTCACCGAAACGACCAGGATGACGCCGTTGCGCGCCGGCGGAAGGGCCACGCCGATTCCGCAAAGTCCATTCTCGATGGTCAGGCCGCCGATCGCATAGCCCTCGCGCCGGACGCGCTCGATCGCGGCGAGAATGCGCTGAGTGTCACGCTTGACGTCTTCCAGCTCGCGGCGGCAGCGCTCTATCGTCGCGGACACTATGTCGTCGGACTGCGCCGCGAGCCACGCCGCCCCCGAACTGGAACCGAGCACCGGTAGCCGCAGGCCCGAGATCCCGTCGTTCGGGTTGCGCAGCACGGCATGCAGGAACGTGCCCTGCGAGCACAGCACGGTAATAGTGCGCTGCAAGTCCGCCTGAACGGCCGCCGCGAAGGCTTCGAGCCGGTTCTCGGGGAAATAGAACGAGGTGAGCGCGGCACCGATGGCCGCCAGCCGGGGGGAAACGTGATAGAACTTCGATGCGGGATCGAAGATCAGGTAACAACTGTCGACCAGCGTCTTCAGGAGCTGATCGACGCTGGAAGGACTGAGGCCCGTCGCGCCGGCGATTTCAAAAGCGCGCAGCGGCGTTGCGGACCTGCCCAGCAGTTCGACGATGTCGAGCGCGCGCACCGCCGACTTTGCCGTGTTGTGAAGCTGTCCCGATGCGCGGACCGCAGCCAGCGGCGCGAGCGGAACCGTCTGGTCCGGAAGCAGGATATTGTGACTTAGCCAGGGCTTCGGAGCAATCGGATTGTCATCCGCAGGGCGCATTGCCGAAGTCTGCTTCATCTCCCCTCTCCTTTGGCAACAGGTTATGGTCCGCGGCGGATGCGGCGCAAGTGGTTCCGGCCGACCTCGCGGCCGGCACCGGCACCAAACCGGCCCGCCAATTTAGCTTAAACCCCTTCGAAAACTGCGTTTTTCTGCCGTTTACGATCATCCGGCTGACCCGCCACGGCATCGGCCCGATGCACGCGAAATTCACAAGGACGGAAGCGGGCCGGGCGCGCGGAAGTCACGGCTCCGTTCACTCCGCATCCCATGCCGTATCGCGCCACGATCGATCGACACCGAGCGGGATGGTCAGGTCGGCCCGCCCCGGCATCTCTTCGAGGATGTACCGGGTCAGCCGCTCGTAGTGCTGTACGAAACGCGCGATCTCACTGGCGTCCATCGCGGTTCCGAAGCGCCCGCGCGCCTGCTTCTGCAAGTCGAACTCCTGCTCGATGCGCCATTCGAGCACGACATCCCAAGTCGGCGCCGCAAGCAGCGTGAGGAAATCGATCCGACCGAAAAGCAGTTGATAATCGCCCGCGAGCGCGGTGTTGACGTAGGATCTCCAGACGCCATCGGGATCGACATCCCGCTCCAGGCTATTGATCGGCTTTTCCAGTAGCGCCGCAGGCTGAGGACGCGCGCCGACGCACCATCCTTCGAAGATGAGCACGTCGAGCGGCTGGTCGACCCGCTCCCAGCATTCGCGCGGCAGGCGGTCGTCGGCCAGTTTGTCGAAACGAGGCAACAGCACCGGCTTGCCGGTATCGATGTCGGCCAGAAGCGACAGCCCCAGTGCGACGTCATGCGTGCCGGGTACTCCGCGCGTCCGCAACAGCGGATGGACGTCACGCGCAAGCGCATCGCGTTCGGCACGCGTCAGGTAGATGTCATCGAGCGACAGCGTCGCCACGGCGAGGCCCTCGTTGCGGAGCTTGCGCGTAAGCTCGCCCGCCAGTGTCGACTTGCCGCTGCCTTGCGCGCCGCAGATACTGAGCACGAGCGGAGAGCGCGAACGCGCGCTGAGCAAATCGATAATCGACGCCCAGAGCAGCGATCGCAGCCGCGGATTGGTGATATCGGGCGGCAATGCCGTTTCGGGGCCCGCTTGCACTAGGCGAGCCGGTGGGCCGCCAGGGCCTCGAGCGCGAGCAGCATGCCCGAATGGTCCCGCTCGCCCTCGCCCATGCCGATGCAGGCGTTGAACAGTTGCTGCGCCGAGGCCGTTCCGGGCAGCGCAAGCCCGAGCGACTTGGCCGCGCTCAACGCCAGATCGAGATCTTTCGAGTGCAGCCCGATCCGGAAGCCCGGATCGAAAGTCCGGTTGATCATGCGCTCGCCGTGAACCTCCAGAATCCGCGACGAGGCGAAACCACCCAGCAGCGCGGCCCTTACCTTGCCGACGTCGGCACCAGCCTTGGAAGCGAACAGCAGACCTTCCGCCACGGCTTCGATCGTCAGGGCCACGATGATCTGATTGGCCACTTTCGCGATCTGACCGTCTCCGACGCCGCCGACGCGCGTGATGTTCTGTCCCATCAGCCGGAAGAGGGGCTCGGCGCGTGCGAAAGCCTCGGGATCGCCGCCCGCCATGATCGTCAGCGTGGCGTTCCGGGCGCCGACTTCGCCGCCCGACACGGGCGCATCGATATAGTCGGCTCCCAGCGCGATGACCCGTTCGGCGAAAGTCTTGGTCGCGATCGGCGAGATCGAACTCATGTCGATGAACAGCTTACCGTCCAGGCCTGCCGCAAGTCCGCCTTCGCCGAACAGCGCCGCTTCGACGTCGGGCGTATCCGGCAGCATGGTGATGACGACTTCGGCATCGCGCGCCAGCTCGGCGAGCGATGCATATACGGCAGCGCCGCGCGCGAGCAGCGCTTCGGGCACCGGCGAGCGATGCCGGAAGAGCAGCAGGTCGTGACCGCCCTTCTGCAGATGCGCCGCCATCGGAGCGCCCATGATCCCGGTACCGACAAATCCGATCTTCATAATCATCCAGCCCTTGAGATTGCCGCCGCGGGCGGTCCGGACCGCGGACAGCTTAACCGGCGGCGCGAAATCCGGCGAGGCTCATTCGCGGCGGATTTCGCTAACCGGCCCTGTTACTCGTCGTCGAAGGCGATAAGCTGCGGCGCCAGCAAGGGCAGCGACGAGAACAGGCCGCTGCCTTCGCGCGAGCGGTCCTGAAATTCCGTCGGACGCTCGAACGGCAGTTCGGCCAGGCGGGCGTCCGGCATGAGCCGCGCGACCTGTTCGGTGTACTGCCGGCCGTGATGATAGTCGGCCGGGCTGCTGTTGAACACCAGCGTCGGGACGTGAAGCTCGCGGAAGTCCTCGACGAGAAGCCCCGGCACCGGCGAATCCCCGATCGGGATCAATGCATCGGACCAACGCTTCATCGTCGCCACGAACGAACCGACATCGATCGCAAGGATACGCTCGCGGTTGCCGGGGTTCTTGGCGATTGAGTTCTGCAGCGCCGGGTCTTCGAGCACCGCTTCCATGCCGCCGGCCAGCGCGGCAAAAGCGGCGTTGCTGCAGTAAAGGGGGATATGGACACCGACCATGAACGGGCCGCCGCTGACCCACTGGATGGCGAGCTTGCGCACGACGTCGGGATGCCGCTTGGCCGTCAGCAGCGATACGCGCGATCCGGCCGAGACGCCATAGACCAGCGCCGGCGCCATATTCAGCGTGCGCAGCAATCCCGCGAGCATATCGGCATTCAACGTCCATTCGTTGTCGCCGATGAAGCAGACGTCGGATTCCCCGCAGTTGGGGCGATCCCAGATCACGGTTCGATATCCGGACTGTGCAAGCGCCTCGGCAAGTTCCAGAGCGCCTGGCGTATCGCGCCCGAAGCGTCCGCCGGTCGTGATCGCCGCTGTCCGCTCGCCATCGCCGATGATATCGTAAGCAATATCGATTCCTAGTATATTTGCCTTGGGCATCGACAATCCCTCCTGCACTTCGAATTTCGTGAAAATCGATCAAATCAATTCACTATGAATAGTATATACTATCCATAATAGATCGTTACGGACGCACGACCGAAGATGCCGCACATGCCAGATTGGCCGTCCTTTCACGTACTCGCCACGATCTTCTTTGGCGATAGCATCTCCCTTGAATTCATAAGGACGGAAAGAACGCGTGCGCCGCGGCGATGCCGGTACGGAGGCGGCTGTTTTTCCGTCCTTGTGAATTCGCCGCCGCGGCCATCGCCAGCCCCCTCGATGCCGATTATCCGCCTTCGGAAGATCGCCAGGACAAGGAGCTATAACCATGCCGAAAGAGAGAGTGCTCGATCTCAATATCGCCTACGAAATCATCGGCGATGGCGATCGCACCGCCGTCATCACCGGCGGGGGCCGCTATTCCAAGGACGCGCCCGGCATTCGCGACCTGGCCGAGAACCTGGCTGCCGGCGGGCTGAAGGTCCTGATCTGGGATCGCCCCAACTGCGGGGAATCCGACGTCTGCTTCATCGGCGACAACGAATGGACGCTGAATGCCGACGTGCTGGCCGGGCTGCTGCGCAAGCTGGATCTGGCGCCCGCGTTCGTGATCGGCGGATCGGCAGGCTCGCGCATATCGCTGCTGACGGCCAAGCGGCATCCCGACGTCGTGCGCAAGCTCGCCATCCTCTGGGTCAGCGGCGGGGCGCTCATGGTCGGCACCCATATCCAGCTCTATTGCAGCAACGCCGCCTTTGCCGCGTTCAACCATGGCATGGAAGCGGTGCTCGAAGAAGGCTGGTTCAAGGAATGCGTCGCGCGCAACCCGGACAATCGCGATCGCATTCTGTCGCAGGACGTCGCATCTTTCGTCGCCACGATGGACCGCTGGGCCGAGGCGCTGATCCCGCAGGAAGGATCGCCGGTTCCCGGTCTCGTGCCCGACGATTTTCGGGCGATGAAAGTCCGGACGCTGGTGTTCAACAGCCTCCATCTCGACGTAAATCATCGCCGCTGCTGGACCGAGATGATCGCCGACCTGATGCCCAACGCCCGACTGGAGGAACTACCCTTCGACGAACGGGCCTGGGCGGATCGCCATAACCGCGGCGGCACGTTCTCGAGCTGGGGCGAACTGGCGCCGCCGCTTCTCGCATTCGAACGCGAATAAGCGTCGTGCGGCACGATGCGCTGGCGCGGGAGATGCGAATCGGCGTCCGCTTACCGACGGCTGGTTCGCGGCGCTGGCGGGCAGCCCCAGCGTCGCGTAGAGACTTGGAGGGAATCCTTGTCCACCCTCCCGGCCCCATTCATTGGAGGGCGTTGACGATGACACCCGCCAGAGACACTCCGAGCGCCAAGGATGAGATGATGAGCGCGAGTCGGGGTGGCCACGCCTCACGCCGCCGGATCTCGGCATCAATCATGGCGTGGGCAGGGGCATCGTTTGTCCGAACTGCCTTGAACCAGTGCAGTTCGTCGTCGCTGAGATAGCGCGCCAGCTTAGCCGTCATGCGGTGATCGCCAACGTCAGCGAACTTCACCGTCCCGCAGCGCTGCCATGGTTTCCAGCGCGATCGTTCCGCCGGTACTGCCAACCCCAGCCGATCGGGCACGGTGAATTTGCGCAAGGCGCTGGTCCTCCCCGAAGCGGGGGTGCACAAGCTATCAAGAAAATCAACGTCTACTGGCGGTGTTGTCACCGGTGTCCACTTGGCAAGCCGGTCCCAGGAGCAGCACTGCGTCAGGCGGCGAGCGACCACCACGCCGCCAGCGCGGCAGAGCGGCGTTCCTTGTAGGGCTTTCGATTGATGAGGTGACGTTCCTGGTTGAAGTGGTTGTGGATGCTGCCTTGGGCCGAGGCAAATTCTGTAGCGACTTCATCTGGCGGAACCGCAGCATCGCCCGTTCGCGTCAATACGCCAGACCATGCCGAGAGCTATGGCCCCCACCGGACAGATCGAGATCACGCGCAATCGCCCAATAGCCTTAGTTCCCTCCTCATGCTCGCGGACTTCACGACATACTCGCTGGCACCGTTCAACAAAGCAGATCGTAGGCTATCGTCGATTTCCCGCACAGCGCGAGCGGGAGACCCCACGATGAGGCTTCCCGATGGGAACGCCTTGCCCTCGGTCACCAATGCGCCCGCGCCGACAATGCAGTCGTCCGCGATGCTGGCACCGTTAAGCACGATAGCGCCCATGCCGATCAGAACCCTATCTCCGATCTCGCATCCATGAAGGACTGCGCGATGTCCGATCGTGCAGTCCTTCCCTATCGAGAGGGGGCTTCCCGGATCGCTGTGCAATACTGCGCCGTCCTGAATGTTGGTACGCGCGCCGATCTCGATGGGCGTGTTGTCCCCGCGGATGACCGCACTGAACCAGACGCTCACCTCGCCTGACAGCCTGACGTCTCCGATGACGTCAGCGCTGGGGGCAACCCACGATGTAGGAGCGCAGGTCGGCGCGACGTCGCCGAGAGCATAGATCGTCATGTCAGAGTTCTCGCTGGTTCTGTTAGGCAGATAGCTTCGATTTGCGGAAAGACGGCGTCATCAAACCTTCAACAAGATGCCCGCGTTGTTCACAAGGATGTCGACCGGACCGAAGGCCTGCCGCGCCGGTCACCACCGCGACCAGCCCTAACAACCTTCCCTGCATAGAAACCCCCGCTGCGTTACGGCGCGACGATCTTTCCGATCAGGTCGCCGACCTGATAGATTTCGTCGAGTTTGCCGATGATTTCGAGGCGGCCGGCGATCGGCGCGCTGATCTCGTTTGTCGCCTTGTCCATCTCGATCGAATAGAGCGGCTGGCCCGCTTCGACCTCGTCGCCGTCTGCCGCGAACCATTCCCGAAGCGTCGCCTCGGTCATGCTGATGCCGATCTTGGGGATGCGAATTACCGCGCTAGCCATCAACGCCTCACTGTCTTGAGAATGGCAGCGGCGATGTCCTGCCGCTGGTAGAGGAACGCCTGCTCCAGCACCGGCGAGAACGGCACCGGGGAAAAAGCCGACCCGACCCGCTGCACGGGCGCCTTGAGATCGTCGAACAGGTTCTCGTGAATCACCGACGAGACCTCCGCGCCGACACCGAACTGGCGGACCGCTTCGTGGACGACGACGGCACGCCGCGTCTTGCCGACCGAGGCGAGCACTGCCGCCTGATCGAACGGCGCGATCGTGCGCAGGTCGAGCACTTCGACCGACACGCCCTCGCCCGCCAGTTCCTCGGCGACGGCGAGCGAGTGGGTCACGGCCGGGCCATAGCCGATCACGGTCACGTCGGTTCCCTCGCGCGCCACGTGGGCCTTGCCCAGCGGTATGCGGTAACCCTCCTCGGGTGCGGGTCCGGAAACGCCGTAGCTCACCGTGTTCTCGATGAAGATACAGGGATCGTTGTCGAAGATGCACGACAGCAGCAGGCCCTTGGCATCGGCCGGGTTCGAAGCCGTGACCACCTTGAGCCCCGGCACATGAGCAAACCACGCCTCGAGCATGTCCGAATGCTGCCCGCCAAAGCCGGCGCCCGCCCCCGTGGCCGTGCGGATCGTAAGCGGGACGTTGGTCTGCCCGCCCGACATGAAGCGCAGCTTGGCGGCGTGGTTGACCACCTGGTCCATCGCCACGGTCATGAAGTTCATCAGCATGATCTCGGCCACGGGCCGATAGCCGACCAGCGCCGCGCCCACTGCCGCGCCCATGATCGCCTGCTCGGCGATCGGGGTGGAGCGAACGCGCTCCACCCCGTATTTCGCCGACAGGCCTTTGGTCGCGGCAAAGACGCCGCCGCCCTGGTCGTCGGCGATATCCTCGCCCATCAGGATGACGCGCGGATCGGCAGCCATCGCCTCGTCCATCGCGAGGTTGATACCTTGCGCGAAATTGATCCGCTTGGACCGTGCGGCGGCATTCATGCGGCGATCTCCTGCTCGAACACATCGCGGCCGATTTCGGCCGTATCGGGATAGGGACTGTCGAGGCCGTGCCCGGCGGCCTCCTCAACCTCGGCCAAGATCGCGGCGTCGATCGCATCGAGCACGGTGGCGGGTATCTGGCGATCGAGAAGGGCCTGGCGGTAAGCCGGCAGCGGATCGGCAGCCTTGGCCGCAGCCATCTCTTCGGCGGGGATGTAATGGCTGTCGTCACCGAGCAGATGGCCGAGGAAGCGGAAGGTCTTGGCCTCGATGAAGGTCGGACCGTTTCCGGCGCGGGCATATTCGACCGCTTCCCTGGCGGCCGCATGCATTGCGAAGGCATCGTTGCCGTTCACCTGCACGGCGCGGATGCCATAGCCTGGCGCGCGGTCGATCAGTTCCTTGCAGCCGGTCGACATCGCCTGGGGCGTATGCTCGCCATAGAGGTTGTTCTGGCAAACGAAGATCACCGGCAGCTTCCAGATCTGCGCCATGTTCAGGCTTTCGTGGAAAGCGCCGATGTTGGTCGATGCATCGCCGAAGCAGACGACCGTGACCTTGCCGTCCTTTTCGAGCTGGCTGGCCAATGCGAGGCCGTTCGCGATGGGCATGCCCGAGCCGACGATACCGGTCGTGACCATTACCCCGGTATCGGGGTGGGTGATGTGCATCGGCCCGCCCTTGCCCTTGCAGGTGCCGTTGCCCTTGCCGGCAAATTCGGCCCAGAGATCGCGCGTCGGGATGCCCTTGGCGATCTGATCGTGCATGCCGCGATAGGTCGTGACCAGGTAATCGTCCTGATTGAGCGCCGCCATCAGCGCCGCCGACAGGATCTCCTGGCCGCGCGGGCTGTAGTAGAGGATCTGAAGCTCGCCGGACAGGATGAGACTCCTGAACTTCTCATCGCATTGATAGATGAGATTCGCGCGCCGATAGATGTCGAGCATGACCTCTTCAGGCAGACTTGCGGAACTGTTCACCTTTGCAACCTCCATGCAGAACTTTTGCGACCCCTCGGCCACCAAGTCTGGCCCGCTCCCGATCGGAGCAGGCCAGACGCCTGATCGCCCTTCACCTGAAAGAAATGCGATCCTTCCCCAAGGTTGGCACGATCAGGATCGGGTGCGGCCCGGTGGCTCAAGTGCGGATGGCCATCAGAACGTGAAGCGCATCTCGGCGCCGTACATGCGGGGCTGCCCCCATGCCGCGATGTTCAGGCCCAGATTGGCGCCCTGCGGCACGCCGCCGACCCAATAGCCGCGATTGCCCACGTTCTTGACGAAAGCGCTCAGCGTCACGGATGAGTCCATCATGTCTTCCCAGTCGAGCCGCAGGTTGCCGAGCGCATAGCCGGGCAGCCGGGTTTCCGGGTTCAGCGTGTTGTTGAGATTGGAGAAATACTGCGCCGTCTGGGCATAGATCTCACCGCGCAGCGACAGCTTGCCGGCATCGCCAGGAAGATCCTGCGAAACCTGCGCGAAGACCGTGCCCGACCAGCGCGGCGTATCGCCGTAGGGGCCGAAATCAGTCGCCGTGCCGAAGAACGAGACGCGCGGGTCCGTGAAACGCGCATTGGCGAAAGCGACCGAGCCGCCGAGTTCGAGCCACGATGCCGGCCGGATGAAGGTATCAGCCTCGAAGCCGGTGATCTGGGCCTTGGGCACGTTGGCGGTGAACGATGCCGGATTGCCGTTGATGTTGGCATAGGCCGTGCGCTGGATGTCGTTCACCCACTGGTTGTAGAAGGCCAGATTCAGCCGGAAGGGAACCGTGCCGCCCAGCCGGCCTGAATACTTGGCGCCGACTTCCACGTCCTTGACCGTCTCCGGCAGGAACAGATTCCCGCCGTTTTCAGCGGTGGCCATGATCGGCGGCGAAAAGCCGTTGAAGCCGCCCGTCCGCCAGCTGCCGCGCGTCGCCGCGTAGACCAGCAGATCGGGCGTGGCCTGATAGTCCACTCCGAAGGTCCAGCTCGGCTTGTTGAACTTGATCCGCTCGTCCGAAGCCCCGAAGAACAGCGTGCCGGGCGCCTGCGAAATCGAATAGGTCTCCCAAGTGTAGCGGAAGCCGCCGGTGACGCTGAAGCCGTTGTCGAAGCGATAGGTCGCCTGGGCGAACAGGGCCCGCGAACGGTCGACCGTAGTCCAGCCGTAGTCGACCGGCGATCCGGGCTGGCTCGGCGACAGGTCGAAGGCCAGCAGCGGATAGTCCTGGCGATCGCGCTGGAACGAGTAGTAACCGCCGACGATGTAGTCGAGGTGCCCGTCGAAGGCCTTGCCCTGGAGCTGCAGCTCGTTCGAGAACTGGCGCGTGCGGAAAGTCTCGCCCACCGGATTGGCGGGAGAGCGCGCACCGAAGATCGGATAGGGCGAGCCGTCGAGATCGTTCTGTTCGTTGGCGCGCGACTGGGTGAAACCGATCACGTTCTTGAGCGTCAGCGTGTCGCTAAGCTCAAGCGTGGTCGCGTTTGAGATGTAACCGGCCTTGGCGCGGTGGCGGGCGGGAAAATCGTTGTAGGCGGTGAAGTTGCCCAGCGTGCGGACATAGGCTTCCAGCGCCTTCACACCGCCGGGGAACACGCCGGGATTGGCAGCGACGTAGTCGGCAAAAGCGGGGAAGGCTGGACTATAGAGGCAAGCCGCGCCCGAAGCCGGGGTATAGCCATTGTTGGTCAGCCCGCAGGCGTTGACCGAGTAGAGATAGGGATCGGCATTGGTGCCGCCGAAATAGCCGTACTGGCCGACCAGTTCGTTGGTCAGCCCCTCGAACGGCTTGATCGTCAGCGAGACCCGCACCGAACGCGCATCGCGGCCACCCGTCCAGGTATCGCGGTAGACGTTGTGCACGTAGCCGTCGCTCTTGGAATAGTCGCCCGCAACGCGCAGCAGCACGGTATCGTCGATGATCGGCACGTTGATCGCGCCCTGGAAGCCATGCTGGCCGTAGTTGCCGACCCGCGCCGTGAAGAAGCCCTCGAACTCGTTGGTCGGCTTGGCCGTCTGGTACAGCACCGCACCGCCCGTGGCATTGCGCCCGAAGAGCGTGCCCTGCGGTCCCTTCAGCATCTGGATGCCTTGCAGATCGAAGAACGAGGTGGCCGTGCTCGCCGACACCTGAACCTCGTTGATATAAGGCAGCACGCCCGGCGACGAGTTGGAGAAGGCATCGACCGACTGACCGCGGATCGAGAAGTTCAACTGGTTCTGACTCAGGTTCTGTCGCACGGTCACGCCCGGCGTGGCCAACTGAAGATCCGCTTCGCTGCGTATTACGCGCTTTTCCAGGTCCTCCGCACCGAAGGCCGAAATCGATACGGGCACGCGCGACAGAGTTTCCTCGCGCCGACGCGCCGTGACAACGATATCATCTGAATTTGCAACAGTTTCATCGCCGGATTCTTGAGTATTCTGCGCAAATGCCGGCGCCGCCAGCATCGAAGTGAGCAACAGCGAATAGTATACCTTCGTTTTGAACATACCTGATTCCTCCCCTGTGGGCGACGCAGTTCGCTTCTGGTTGTCTAGATTTCAGGAGAGCACTGGATTTAAGCCCCGCAACCTCCGCTTTTGACGGGGTAACCATTCGCCCCAGTCGGGCGGACAAACAATCTAGTGCAATTGCAATTTAGCTTTGCACATTGCGCATGATCAAACCTCACCTAGATGCCTTTCTGCAGCCCGACAGCCGAGATTCCGACAGCGGCGGCGGCTTCGTCGTTGTCGGACGTGTCGCCCGTCACCCCCACGGCGCCCAGCAAGGTGCCCTCCGCATCGTAGATCAGCAGGCCGCCGGCGGCCGGGACGATGCCGTCCGGCGCAATTGGCGTGAGCGAACCCAGAAAGGTCGGCCGTTCCGCCGCCATCTCCTGGACCTTGCGGCTGCTGATGCCGAGGAACAGCGCCCCGGAAGCCTTGCCGAGCGCGATGCGGAACCGCCCGGACGAAGCTCCATCCTGCCGCTGGAAGGCGATCACGTGTCCGCCGGCATCGGTCACCACGGCGCTCAGCGGCTTGAGGCCCTTGGCCTGTCCCTCGGCGAAGATCGCGGCGATCAGCGTGTTGGCGGTATCGAGTGTGATGGTGGTCATGCCATGTGCTTTCGATCGAGTTGAAATGGAGCGGGTGCCGGGCCTCCCGTCGCCCAGTCGACGAGTTCCACCACGTGAACCACCGGCACGCCGCTGCGCGCGGCGATCTGGGTGGCGCAGCCGATATTGCTGGTGGCGATCACGTCAGGGCGCAGGGCTTCGAGATGGCCGACCTTGCGATCACCCAGTTTCCCGGCGATCTCGGGCTGAAGCAGGTTGTAAGTTCCCGCCGAGCCGCAGCACAGGTGCGCCTCGGCCGGGGTGCGAACGGTATAGCCGCACTGTTCGAGCAGACGCTTGGGCAGCGGCCCCAGCTTCTGACCGTGCTGTAGCGAGCAGGCCGCGTGATAGGCGACGGTCAGCGAGGATGGTACCGCGGGCGGCAAGTCCAGACGCGACAGCAGTTCGCTGCTGTCACAGATCAGCGCGGCGATCTCGCGTGCCGTCTCGGCCAGTTCGGGATCGTCCTGAAGAAGATGACCGTAGTCCTTGAGCATCGTGCCGCAGCCGGATGCCGTGGTGACGATGCCCAGGACAGGTCCGCGCGCCAGTTCGGCCTGCCAGGCGCGCACGTTGCGCCGCGCCGCCTCCACGCTCTCGCCGGTACGGCCGAGGTGATGGGCCAGCGCGCCACAACAGCCTTCGCCCTGGGCCTCGACCCAGTCCACGCCGCAGCGCTCGACCACCCGCTTGAGCGCCGCGCCGAACGAGGGGCGCAACACCGGCTCGACACAGCCTCCGAAAACTATGACCCTTCCCTTAACCGAGGCAGGACGGCCCGTCCTGACCGGCGGGGACGCTGCGGCAGGCAGGCTGTCGGGCGCCATGCGCAGCATCGCCGCGATCGGCGCCATGCCGGGAATACGAGCGAACAATGGCGCGAGCGGCCGCGCCAGTCCGCCCAGCCCGAGCGCGACGCGCATACGGCGGGGATAGGGGAGGATTCCGGCCAGCATCCGGCGGATCAGGCGGTCGGCCAGCGGGCGCCGATAGTTGCTTTCTATATAGGCACGGCCGTGGTCGATCAGATGCATGTAATCCACGCCCGACGGACAGGTGGTCGTGCAGGACAGGCACGACAGGCACCGATCGATATGGCGCACGACCTGCGGGGTCGGCTCCGCTGCGTTCTCGAGCATTTCCTTGAGCAAGTAGATGCGGCCGCGCGGGGAATCGAGTTCGTCGCCCAGCAGCGTATAGGTCGGGCAGGTCGCGGTGCAGAAGCCGCAGTGCACGCATTTGCGTATGATCGCCTCGCTCTCGGCGGTGGCGGGATCGGCGAGCTGCTCGGACGTGAAGCTGGTGCGCATCAGAACCGCCCCGTCTCGAAGACGCCCAACGGATCGAACGCGCGACGCACGCGCTCTTCCAGGGCCGCGACCTCGGTCGGGGCCGGCTGGAAAGCAGGAACCGCAGCGCGAAGAACGTCGGGCGCACGCATCAGCGCAGCATGTCCGCCCTCCATCACAGCAAGGTCGCGGACGCGTGTGGTGGTATCATCGATCGCTACCCAGACCAGGCCGCCCGCCCAGTCCATGGCCCACTGCGCGCCGAGCGCCTCGGCCTGCGCGACGAAGCCGGGGGCCGCACTCGGGCGAAGACTGACCTTCCACAAGGCATGCTCCGAAGGCATGTCGCGAACCAGATCGAGCGCCGGCCATGCGCTCGCATCCGCGGCGATCGTCTCGATCCGCGCGGATCCGACAGCGCCGACGAGCAGATCGGCCAGTGCTCCGAGCCTGGCGGAGACCGAAGCCGGAAAGCCGTCGATCAGCAGTTCGGTCACGGCAGGGCCGCTTTTGCCCTCAGGCACGTGGCGCGCCGCGGCGACGTCGGCGGGCGATCCCATGGCTTGGGCCATGGCTGCAACGGCGGCCGCGGCGTCGAGGCCGTGGATACGCAGCATGGCCGCGGTGCGCGGGCGTGGCAGCACCTTGACGGTCAGTTCGGTCAGGGCGGCAAGCCGCCCCCAGCTTCCCGCCATCAGCTTTGGCAGATCGTAGCCGGTCACGTTCTTGACGACCTTGCCACCGCCGATGAAGCGCTCGCCCCGGCCGGACACCGCCACGAAGCCGAGCAGATGGTCACGCGCCGCACCGCGCGCGAGGCGGCGCGGCCCCGAAACGTTGCCCGCAATCACGCCGCCGAGCGTCGCCGCACCGGGCGCATGGCCGAACAGCGGCGCATGGTCGAACGGATCGAAAGCCAATGCCTGGCCCTCTGCCGCCACAGCCGCCATCACGTCGGACAGCGGCGTCGCCGCGTGCGCGGTCAGGACCAGCTCGGACGGATCGTAATCCACGATCCCCGAAAAGCCGCTCATGTCTAGCACGCCCGCCGACGAAGCCGCACCGACCCCGTCCTTGCTGCCGCCGCTGCGGATGCGCAAGCGCGCCCCGGCGCCGCCCGCCGCCCCGATGATCTCGACCAGTTCACCTTCCGATGTCGGCCGCATGGCATTCACGCTTCCCATCAGAACCTCGGCAGTTCGGGGAAGCGGGTTTCGCCACCGTGGACATGGACGCGGCCGAGTTCGGCGCAGCGATGCAACTGGGGGAAAACCTTGCCGGGATTGAGCATCAGTTCGGGATCGAAGGCGCACTTCAAGCGCTGCTGGTGCGCAAGGTCGACCTCGTCGAACATCGTCGACATCAGGTCGCGCTTCTCGACCCCGACGCCGTGTTCGCCGGTCAGCACGCCGCCGACCTCTACACAGAGCCGCAGGATGTCGTTGCCGAAGGCCTCGGCCCGTTCCAACTCGCCCGGCTGATTGGCATCGTAGAGGATCAGCGGATGCAGGTTGCCGTCACCCGCGTGGAAAACGTTGGCGACGCCCAGGCCATATTGCTGCGACAGCACGTCCATGCGCTCGAGCACTTCCGGCAGGCGTCGGCGCGGGATCGTGCCATCCATGCAATAGTAGTCGGGCGCGAGCCGGCCGACCGCGGGGAACGCCGCCTTGCGCCCCTTCCAGAACGCCAGCCGCTCGCCTTCGTCCTGCGAGATCCGGCAATTCACCGCACCATTGGCCAGCGCGATCCGCTCGACTTCAGCCGACAGCGCATCGCATTCGGCCTCGGGTCCGTCGAGTTCGACGATCAACAGAGCCTCGACGTCGAGCGGGTAGCCGACCTGGACGAAGGCCTCTGCAGCATGGATCGCGGGACGGTCCATCATCTCCATACCCGCGGGAATGATGCCCTCGGCGATGACCTGGGCCACGCAATGGCCGGCCCCCACCACCGTGGGAAAACCGATCAGCAGCGCCCGCGCCGATTCCGGGCGCGGCAGAATGCGTACGGTCACTTCGGTGACGACGCCGAGCAGCCCTTCGGAGCCGACGACGATGCCGAGCAGGTCCAGCCCCGCACTCTCGAGCGTACCGTCACCAACGCGCACGACGCTGCCGTCCATCAGCACCAATTCGACGCCGAGCACGTTGTTGGTGGTCAGCCCGTATTTCAGGCAGTGCACGCCGCCCGAATTCTCCGCGACATTGCCACCGATGGTGCAGGCGATCTGGCTCGACGGATCGGGCGCGTAGTAGAAGCCCGCGCCTTCGACTGCCTGGGTGATCGCCAGGTTGATGACCCCCGGCTGGACCACGGCCAGCCGGTCGGCATAGTCGATCGCCAGCACGCGATTGAACTTCGCCATCGACAGCAGCACAGCATCGGCCAGCGGCAAAGCCCCGCCGGAAAGCGAAGTCCCGGCACCGCGCGGCACGACCTTCACGCCCTCGCCCAGGCAATAGGCGAGGACAGCGGAGACCTGATCGACGGTCTCGGGCAGGACGACCACCATCGGCGGCTGGCGATAGGCGGTCAGGCCGTCGGACTCGTAGGCACGCAGCAGTTCGGCCTCGGCGATCACGCCTTCGGGCACGATCCGCCGAAGCGCCGCGACGATGCCTTCGCGCCGCGCCAGCACCGACGCGTCGGGTTCGGGCATGCGCAGGGTCACGAGACTGTCCTGGCGATCAAGGTCTTCTGGATTTCCCGCGCGCCGCCGAAGATCGTGTTCGCGCGGCTGTTGAGATAGCGCGATACGAAACAATCCTCGACCGCCACCATCGGTTCGGCGTGGAGCGGACGGCGCGACGTCCAACGGATCGCGTCGCGCCCCAGAACCGAGACGCCCAGTTCGGTCACCGCCTGCTGCGTCTCGCTGGCGCGCAGCTTGAGGATCGAGGGGATCGCGGGATCATCGCTGCCACCCAGCAGGACAAGCAGTTCCATCGCCTCGAGCGTGTCTATGTCGATGGCAACGCGAGCCACGGCGCGGCGATAGTCCTCGCCCAGCGCGCCGCGCTTTTCGGCCGCGGCATGGATGTCGCGCAGCAGGGCGCGCTGGCCGGCCGACATGATGTCGCCGCCGCGCTCATACTCCAGCAGGAAACGGGCGATCTCCCAGCCCTGCCCCTCGGCGCCGACCAGGTTCGCCGCCGGCACGCGCACGTCGTCGAAGAAGATCTGATTAAGCTCGTGATCGCCGCCGATCGTATCGATAGGGCGGATCTGGACGCCGGGGCTGCGCAGGTCGATCAGGAGGAACGATATGCCTTCCTTGCGGCTGCCGCCGGTGCGGACCAGCGCCGCCATCATCTGCGTCTCGTGGCCCTGAGTGGTCCAGATCTTGGTGCCATTGACCACGTAGTCGTCACCATCGCGCACCGCACGGGTCGACAGCGCGACGAGGTCAGACCCTGCGCCAGGCTCGGAAAAGCCCTGACACCAGAGTTCCTCGCCAGAGACGATCGGCGGCAGGTAGCGGGCCTGCTGCTCGGGCGTGCCGTAGTGAAACAGCACGGGGCCGACCAGCGGCAGGGCGAGCGGCGAGGTGAACGGCGCGAAGCGCGAGAAGCTCTCGTGGGCCCAGACATAACGCTGTTCGGGGCTCCAGCCGGTGCCACCGAATTCGGCAGGCCAGTTCGGCGCTGACCAGCCGCGCTTCGCCAGGATGCGGTGCCAGGGCTGCGCGAGTTCGGCCTCGGCATAGACCATGGTGGTGCGGCGATAGCCCTCGGCGATAGGCTCGGGCAGCTCTGCGTCGAGCCAATCGGACACCTCCTGGCGGAAGGCGTCGGTTTCGGCGGCGCCCTTTGCGAGGTAGGACCAGCAGGTGCCTTCGATCAGCAGCCCGGCATAGCGATCGAGCGCCTCGGCCTCGGTACCCAGGGTGCAGGCAATGCCCAGCAACCGCTTGGCGAAGAGCCCGATGGTCAGTTCCTCGGTCACGCCCATCGCGCCGTGAAACTGGATGGCCTGGTGCGCGACCTTGCGTCCTTGGACCGCTATCTTGACCACCGCCGCACTGACGCTCCGTCCGCGTTGGTCTGCTTCGCCGGACAGGCGGAAGACCGCGGCGCCGAGCGCGGCACGAGCCTCGGCCACCGCCACGCGCATCTCGGCCAGGGCGTGCTCGACCACCTGGAAGCTGCGCAGCGGCTTGCCGAACTGCTGGCGCATGGCGGTGTATTCGGCCGTGGCGCGCAGGAGCGAGTCCATGGCACCGACACCCTCGGCACAGAGCAGCGTCGCGGCAAGATCATCGATCCGTGCGAGATCTTCGATCAGCGCAGGCCCGGCGAGCAGCGGCTCGCCGACGAGAACGGCCGCGCAGGCGATGTCGGCCATGTCCGAACCATCGACCGTCTCGACCGCTTGCCGGACCAGCCCCTCAGCCATGCCATCGACGACGAAGAGCGCAAGGGAACCGCCGAATTCGGCGGCGATCAGGAAGCTATTTGCCCCCGCCCCTCCGGCGACCAGCGCCGCTGCGCCATCGATGCGGTAGCCACCGTCCGCACGCTCGGCGCGCAGATCCGAAGAGTGGACGAACGCGACCTTGCGGTTTCCGTCCGCGATCGTCATGGCGAGGTCGCTGCCGGCCAGGATCAACGCCTGCTGGGCGAGACCGACATATGCCGCGAAAGGCTGGCACACGCCCGCGCGGCCAAGCGCCTCGGCGATCACCGCGAGCAGTTCGGGCGAAGCCGACATTCCGCCGCGTTCCTCGGGCAAGGCCAGTGCCAGCCAGCCCATCTCAGCCATCGCGGCCCAGATCGCCGGATCGTTCGCCGCGATGCGCCCGGTAGCGGTCGCGGCGACCTGGTCCTGAAGGAAGCGATTGGCGGCCTCGCCAATCATCACCGCGTCTTCGGAGGGTTTCAGGTTCACCGGTCCTGGCTCCGCACATCGGTCTTGTTCAACGCGGCGACCTGTTCGACGGTAATGACCAGCGGCTTGCGCAGCGCTTCCCGCAAGCGATCCTTTCTTACCTTACCCGAAGCCGTCCGCGGAAAGTCGTCGATATATTCGAGTCGTTCGGGAAACTTCTGCTTGGCGAGACCGCACTGCGACAGGAAATCCGCGACCTCGATCAGCGAAGGTAGTTCGCTACCCTCATGGGTTCGGATGAAGGCGGCAACGCCCTCGCCCAGGCGCGGATGCGGCATCGAAACGACCGCCGCTTCGAGAACGGCCGGATGCTGCTCCAACGCGTGCTCTATCTCCACCGGCGACAGATTCTCGCCGCCGCGTATGATGATGTCCTTGAGGCGGCCGGTGACGACCACGGCATTGCGCTCGGTCACCAGGCCGAGGTCGCCCGTGCGGAAATAGCCGTCCTCGTCGATCGCCTGGGCGAAGGCCTCGTGATCGGTATAGCCGACCAGCATGGCCGGACCGCGCGCGCGAATCTCTCCGATGCGGCCGGCGGGCAGCGCCTTGCCGTCA
>JBAYPJ010000055.1:0-23742 GCA_041677785.1 Novosphingobium sp.
CTGCGCGCGGCGCCCCGCCGGGATCGGTCCGCCGCACCCCGCGCTCGAACTGGCGGCATATCGTCCGCGATCGACGGCGACGTTCATCTGCGCGAAAGGTTGGCGTGAACACGCAGCGCTCGACGCATCGAATTTGAAGGAGCAGCATCATGAATGTCATTCCCACAAGCCCCAGGGTTCTCCTGCCGCTTGCCATGCTTGCCGCGGCGGCGGCGCCGGTCGGCGCGGCGGCCCAGCCGCAGGACCCGGACGAGACCGACTTCACGGCGACCGTATCGGACATGGCGGCGCCCCGGCCGGCGGAAATGACCGAGGGGCCCGATGTCGAAGGCATCATTTCCGCGCGCAGCGGCGACCGGGTGCAGGTCACGGCCGCCGACGGCACCAGCACGATCGTCACCATCAGCGATGCCACCCGGATCAGGGCCAGCGGCGGCTTCCTGGGGCTCAATCGCGACGAACTCGCCGCGAACGCGCTGCTCAACGGCCTGCCGGTCACGGTCAAGACGCTGCAGGGCGGCGACGGCCTGGTGGCCAGCCGGATCGACCTCAAGAACAAGGACCTGAGGACCGCGGCCATGATCCATGGCGGCACCAACCAGCGCTTCGCCGAACAGGCCGCGGCGACCGAGGCGCTGCGCAGCCGCGTGGCCGACATCGGCCAGTACAACATCAAGGGCACGACGAACGTGAACTTCGACACCGGCAAGGCGGTGCTGTCCGCCCAGGCGAAGAACGATCTCTGCGCCGCGGCGACCACGGCCGAGGGCGTGCCCAACGCCCTGCTGCTCGTCGTCGGCTACACCGATTCCACGGGCAGCCAGGAATTCAACCAGGTGCTCAGCGAAAAGCGGGCCAGCCGCGTCGTCAACCATCTGCAGCAGGCCTGCGGCTGGAAGCCCTACCGCATGCTGACTCCCACCGGCATGGCCGAAGCGGACCCGCTGGCGGACAACGGCACTTACGAAGGCAAGGCCCAGAACCGCCGCGTCGCGGTGAATATCCTCGTCAGCAAGGGCCTCGACGGCATGTGAGAGGCAAATGCCCGGCCGGCGGCGTGACCCGTCACGTTGCCGGCTGGAATGGGGCCCCGGTCTGGCATGGGGCCCAGGTCCGGGCCGGGAAGGATGATCCCCTGGGAAATCCCGGATTCCCCGCGAGGGGGTGGAGGCCCGAGCCGGAATCGAACCGGCGTATACGGATTTGCAGTCCGCTGCGTCACCACTCCGCCATCGGGCCTCAGGCGCAGTCTTGCGTGGAAGGCGGGCACCTAGCCGATGGCGTATCGCAGCGCAATCCGATTCATCGGCCGAAAACGCGCTGGAGGTGCTCGGCCACCGGTTCGTAGAGCGGCCTGTCGAACTCGATGCCGGCGAATCCCTGGCGCACCCAGCGCACGACACCCGGCAGGCTTTCGAAATCCTGCGGCCGGATGCGCAGGCGCAGGCCGGCGCTCAGCGGCACCGCGCGGGTGAACAGGCGGCAGCCTTGCGCGGTGAGATCGACGATGGTGACGTCGCCCCGCCGTCCCGTCGCCGTCCGGCAGGTTGCGGGAATGAGGACGCCCGCGCGCGATGCACGGCGTTGATTGCTGGCGCGACCCATGGCCGGTGCTTTAGGATCGCCGGCGCGGGCGTGTCTGTTCACAAGTGCTCGCTGGCGCAGAATCGTCCCTGGCCGCGCGGCGTGATTGTCTCTTGCCCAAAGGGGGGCGGCGCGCGCTATAGCTGGCACCACAGCCAGCAGGAGAGACCTGGCAGCAGGAGAGACCTGGCAGCAGGAGAGGCTGGGCAGCAGGAGAGACTGGATGAGGACTTGCGCCGCGCCCGCGCAGCCGCTCGAGATCGGCACGGGCTTCGATCCGGGGCACGCGGGCGAATCCGTTCGCCGCCGCGTGGCGGCCTGTTGAGCGGGTCGGGGGATCGCGCCGGGCGCCTGGCCCGGATCGTCGCGGCGCACAGCCATCGCGAAGGGCCGCTGCTGCCGATCCTGCATGACGTCCAGGCCGAGTTCGGCTGCATCGACGCGGAGGCGGAGGCGCTGATCGCCGAGGCGCTGAACCTCAGCCGCGCCGAAGTGCACGGCGTGGTGAGCTTTTATCACGATTTCCGCTCCTCGGCCGATCCGCGGCCCGAGGTGCAGCTCTGCCGGGCCGAGGCCTGCCAGGCGCGCGGGGTCGAGGCGCTGGTGCCGGCGGCCGAGGCGGCGGCGGGGCAGCGGGTGCGGCTGACGACGGTTCACTGCCTGGGCCTGTGCGGCGCCGGCCCCAATGCGCGGGTGGGCGATGCGCTGTTCGCCCGGCTCGACGCGGCGGCGCTGGTCCGGCTGATAGAGGCGGCGGCGTGAAGACCGTGCGCATCGCGGACGACGCGCTGGCGATCGCCTGCGGGGCCGACGCGGTGGCGGCGGCCTTCGCGCGGGCCGGCTGCACGGTCGAGCGGGTTTCGAGCTGGGGGATGCACTGGCTGGAGCCGCTGGTGGAGATCGACGGCATCGGCTGGGGCCCGGTGCGCGTCGAGGATGTCGAAACGATCCTCTCCGGGCTTGCCTCGGGAAGCGCCCGCGAAGCGGGGGCTGGAGGGGAAAGGGCGCCGCGATTCCCTTCTCCGGGCGAGGTGGGGCAGGACTTGTGCATCGGGCGCATCGCGGACCATCCCTTCCTTGCCCGCCAGCAGCGCCTCACCTTCGCGCGCGCCGGGCGGACGCGGCCGCTGAGCCTCGCCGACTACGCCGCCACCGGCGGCTGGGCCGGCCTGCGCCGCGCGCTTTCGCTGACGCCCGAACAGGTCGTTGCCGAACTTGTCCGGTCCGGCCTGCGCGGACGCGGCGGGGCGGGGTTTCCCGCCGGCATCAAGTGGCAGACGGTCGCCGCGGCGCCGGGCACCCGCAAGTACGTCGTGTGCAACGCCGACGAGGGCGACAGCGGGACTTTCGCCGATCGCATGGTGATGGAGGGCGATCCCTTCGCGCTGATCGAGGGCATGGCGATCGCCGCCCATGCCGTCGGCGCCGACCGGGGCTATATCTACGTCCGCAGCGAATATCCGCACGCGATCGCCCGGCTGGAAGCGGCGCTGCCGCTCGCCGCCGCGATCGTCGCGCCTTTCGCCATCGAGCTGCGCGTCGGTGCCGGCGCCTATATCTGCGGCGAGGAGACCTCGCTGCTGAACTCGCTCGAGGGCCGGCGCGGAGAGGTGCGCGCCAAGCCGCCGCTGCCGGCCGTTTCGGGGCTGTTCGGCTGCCCCACGGTGGTCAACAACGTGCTCACGCTCGCCGCCGCGGCGCATATTCTGGCCGAAGGCGGCGCGGCGCTCTACCAGAGCCTCGGAACCGGGCGCTCGCGCGGGACGGCGCCGATCCAGCTTGCGGGCAACGTCCGGCGCGGCGGGCTCGTCGAAGTTCCTTTCGGCGCGACGCTGGACGAGCTGGTCCACGACATCGGCGGCGGCACCGCTTCGGGCCGCCCGGTCAAGGCGGTGCAGGTGGGCGGGCCGCTGGGGGCCTACATCCCGCCCGGCCGCTTCGACCTGCCGTTCGATTACGAGGCCTATGCCGCCGCCGATGCGCTGATCGGCCACGGCGGCGTGGTGGTGTTCGACGAGGGTGCGGACATGCGCGCGCTTGCCCGCTTCGCCATGCGGTTCTGCGCCGAGGAGAGCTGCGGCAAGTGCACGCCCTGCCGGATCGGCGCGGTGCGGGGGGCTGAGCTGCTCGACCGCATCGCCGCCGGCGGGCGCGGGGCGGACCCGGTCGAGGCGCTGCCCCAGATGCACAACGCGCCCGGCGCCGGCCGCAGCCGCGCGGAAGAAGTTGCCCTGCTGGAAGACCTTTGTGAAACAATGCGCTTCGGCTCGCTTTGTGCCTTGGGCGGTTTCACGCACTATCCCGTGCTGAGCGCACTCGCACACTGGCCGGAGGACTTTGCATGATCCTGGGAGCGGTTCTGGCCGGCGGGCAATCCTCGCGCTTCGGCAGCGACAAGGCGCTGGCCGAGTTTCGCGGGCAGACGCTGCTCGCCCGGGCGGTCGACACGCTGTCGGGCTGGTGCGAGCACGTCATCGTCGTCGGGCGCGAGACCGCGCCGGCGCCGACCCTGCCCGACTGGCCGCGCCCCGACATGGGGCCGCTGGGCGGGATCGCCGCCGCGCTGCATCATGCGCGCGACGAGGGCTACGAACTGCTGCTGACCTGCGGCGTCGATTCGCTGGCGCTGCCCGAGGACCTGCCCGATCTGCTCGCCCCCGCGCCCGCGTTCCTGGCGGCACAGCCGATCATCGGGCTCTGGCCGGCCGGCGTCGTCGGCACGATCGAGGGCATCCTGCACGCGGACGAGCCCCGGTCGCTCAGGCGCTTCACCGCGGCCATCGGCGCGCGGGCGGTGAAAGTCGCGGCCGAACCTGCTAATATCAACACGCAGGCGGATCTCGCCGCGCTGGAGCAACGGCATGGGTTATGAACGCCAGCCGGATATGGGCACGCCCGATACCGGCGCGGCAAAGCAGGTTTGCCTGACGATCGACGGGCGCGCGATCGCGGTGCCCGCCGGCATCTCGGTGATGCGCGCCGCCGCGCTTGCCGGCGGGGCGATTCCCAGGCTCTGCGCCAGCGACAACCTCGCCGCGTTCGGCTCGTGCCGGCTCTGCCTGGTCGAGATCGAGGGGGCGAAGGGCACGCCCGCCTCGTGCACCACGCCGGTGGCCGAAGGCATGGTCGTGCACACCCAGACGCCGCGGCTGCAGAAGCTGCGGCGCGGGGTGATGGAGCTGTTCATCTCCGACCACCCGCTCGATTGCCTGACCTGCTCGGCCAACAACGACTGCGAGCTGCAGGACGAGGCCGCCGCGGTGGGCCTGCGCGACGTGCGCTATGGCTACGCGGGCGCGAACCACCTCGCGCAGCCGGTCGACGCGACGAACCCCTATTTCGACTTCGACCCGGCCAAGTGCATCGTCTGCTCGCGCTGCGTGCGCGCCTGCGACGAGGTGCAGGGCACTTTCGCGCTGACGATCGACGGCCGGGGCTTCGCCTCGAAAGTCAGCGCGGGGCAGGCGGGCGACGACTTCCTGTCGAGCGAATGCGTAAGCTGCGGCGCCTGCGTTCAGGCCTGCCCGACCGCGACCTTGCAGGAAAAGGCGGTGCGGGAGATCGGCAGGCCCGAGCGTGCCGTCGTCACCACCTGCGCCTATTGCGGCGTCGGCTGCACCTTCCGCGCCGAGATGCGGGGGCAGCAGCTCGTGCGCATGGTGCCGTGGAAGGACGGCAAGGCCAATCGCGGGCATTCCTGCGTCAAGGGCCGCTTCGCCTGGGGCTATGCCAATCACAAGGACCGCATCACCACCCCGATGATCCGCACGAGCACGGCAGAGCCGTGGCGGGAAGCGAGCTGGGACGAGGCGCTGGCCTTTGCCGCGGAAAGGCTGAAGGCGATCAAGGCGCGTTACGGCGCCGGCGCGCTCGGCGGCATCACCTCCAGCCGCTGCACCAACGAGGAGACCTTCCTGGTGCAGAAGCTGGTGCGCGCCGGCTTCGGCTCGAACAACGTCGATACCTGCGCGCGGGTCTGCCACTCGCCGACCGGCTACGGCCTCAAGACCACGTTCGGCACCTCGGCCGGGACGCAGGATTTCGACAGCGTGATGCAGGCCGACGTCATCCTGATCATCGGCGCCAACCCGACCGACGCGCACCCGGTCTTCGCCAGCCGCATGAAGCGGCGGCTCAGGCAAGGTGCGAAGCTGATCGTCATCGATCCGCGCCGCATCGACCTCGTGCGCAGCCCGCACGTCGCGGCGGCGCACCACCTCGCGCTCCAGCCGGGCACCAACGTCGCGGTGCTGACCGCGATGGCGCATGTCGTCGTCACCGAGGGGCTGGCGGACGAGGCCTTCATCCGCGCCCGCTGCGAATACGACGCGTATCAGGACTGGGCCCGCTTCGTGTCCGACCAGCGCCACAGCCCGGAGGCGCTGGAGGCCGTCACCCGCGTGCCCGCCGCTGAGCTGCGCGCTGCCGCCCGGCTCTATGCGACGGGCGGCAACGGCGCGATCTACTACGGCCTCGGCGTCACCGAGCACAGCCAGGGCTCCTCGACCGTGATGGCCATCGCCAACCTCGCCATGGCGACGGGCAACATCGGCCGGCCGGGCGTGGGCGTGAACCCGCTGCGGGGGCAGAACAACGTGCAGGGCTCCTGCGACATGGGCAGCTTTCCGCACGAGCTTTCGGGCTATCGCCACATCTCCGATCCCGCGACGCGCGCGCTGTTCGAGCAGGACTGGGGCGTCGGCCTCGATCCCGAGCCGGGGCTGCGCATCCCGAACATGCTCGACGCCGCGCTCGACGGCTCGTTCCGCGCGATCTACATCCAGGGCGAGGACATCCTGCAGTCCGATCCCGACACGCGCCACGTCGCGGCGGGCCTGGCGGCGATGGAGCTGGTCATCGTCCACGACCTGTTCCTCAACGAGACCGCCAGCTACGCGCATGTCTTCCTGCCCGGCTCCACCTTTCTGGAAAAGAACGGCACCTTCACCAACGCCGAGCGGCGCATCCAGCTCGTGCGCAAGGTGATGGAACCGGCGAACGGGATGGAGGACTGGGAAGTGACGCAGGCGCTGGCCAACGCCATGGGGCTGGGCTGGAGCTATACCCATCCCGCGCAAGTGATGGACGAGATCGCCCGGCTGACGCCCACGTTCGCCGGCGTGTCCTTCGCGCGGCTGGAGGAGGCGGGCTCGCTGCAATGGCCGGTGAACGATGCGCATCCCGATGGATCGCCGGTGATGCATGTGGACGGTTTCGTGCGCGGGAAGGGCAGGTTCGTCGTTACCGACTACGTGCCGACCGACGAGAAGGCCGGGCCGCGCTTTCCGCTGCTGCTGACCACCGGCCGCATCCTGTCGCAATACAATGTCGGCGCGCAGACGCGGCGCACCGCGAACCTGGTGTGGCACGACGAGGACCTGCTGGAAATCCACCCGGCCGACGCCGAGAATCGCGGAATCAAGACGGGGGACCGGGTGCGCCTCGCCAGCCGCAAGGGCGAGACCACGCTGCGTGCCGAAGTGACCGACCGGGTGGCGCCGGGCGTGGTCTATACGACTTTCCACCACCCCGAGACGCAGGCCAACGTCGTCACCACCGAATATTCCGACTGGGCGACCAGTTGCCCCGAATACAAGGTGACCGCGGTGCAGGTCGCACCGTCGAACGGGCCGAGCGAATGGCAGGAGGACTACGCCGGGCTTACCGCCCGCGCCCGCCGCATCGTCCCGGCCGAGCCGGCCGAATAGTCATGCGGAAGGAGCGCCTGCGCTACATGGCGGAACAGATCGCCCGCAACCTCGCGATCCAGGGGCCGGATGTCGCGGCTGCCGCGACCGCCGAGCACATTCGGCTCTACTGGGACCCGCGGATGCGGGCCGCGCTGCTGGCCGACGACCGGGCGGCGCTTTCGCCGGTGGTCGCGGCCGCGGTCGAGGAACTGGCAGCCGGAAACGTCGTGCCGGACTTGGCCGGGGATCGCCGCCGGCCCGACTGAACCTTGCATCGACGAGGCCAGCGCCCCCGGTCACGCCCGGAACGACGATGGCGACACGGCGGATTGCTTATGGGCAAGCGACGGAATGTGCTGGTATGCAGGAGCGATGATGTTGCTGCCGCAGGATGAGGAACTGGTCCAGCGCCGGCCGCGAGGGCGGCCGAAGGCGGAGGAGGTGGCGGCGATCGAAAGCCGGCTGCTCGACGTGGCGTTCCACGAATTCGTCGCGCGCGGCTATGGCGGCACCTCGCTGACCAGCATCGTCAAGGCGGCCGGCATCTCGAAGACGACGCTCTACACGCGCTATGCCTCGAAGGAGGCGCTGTTCCGCGCGATCATGCAACGCCAGATCGACGGCTTCGCGGCGGCAGCGGCGCTGCGGCCGACGCCGGGGGCGCCCGATCTCGTGGCCGGGCTCGACGCCTATGGCAACCGCACGCTCGAAATCAGCCTCGAAGGCGCGCTGCTGCAGGTCAACCGGCTGATCTACAGCGAATCGGGCCGCTTTCCCGAACTGGGGCAGGCCGCCGCCGAATTCACCCAGCGCGGCATCGGCGACGTGGCGAACTTCATCGGCACGTGCGCCGAGGCCGACGGCACGCCCTGCCGCGACCCGCGCGCCGTGGCGGAGACGTTCATCTACACGCTGCGCGGCTGGTACGTCGAAGTGCTGCTGACCAACACGGCCGTCACCGCCCGGATGCGCCAGCACCGCGTCGCATCCACGGTGCGGACGCTGATCGCCGGCCGCGCCGAATGGTGAGCCGCCGCGCCTTGACGTGATGGGGGCGGGCAACCTAGCACAAATAGCTGCTGCCGTATCATAAGGCCGGCAGCCGGAGAGGAAACGGCACGATGATCAACAACGTACCCGCGCAGTGGGATATGGAAGCCGACGTCGTCGCCGTCGGTTCGGGGATCGGCGGCCTGGCCGCGGCGATCACCGCGCACGACCACGGCGCCGGCGCTATCGTGCTGGAGCGCACCGACAAGGTCGGCGGCGTCACCGCGCTCTCGCTCGGCGAGGTCTGGGTGCCCGGCAACCGTCTGGAGGCGGAACTCGGCATCGAGGATTCGCCCGAAAGCGGCTTCCGCTATCTGAAGCGGCTGGCGATGGGCTATGCCGACGATGCGGCGATCCTCAACCTCACCGTCCACGCGCGCGCGGCGCTGGATTATTTCGAGGACCGCATCGGCCTGGCCATGATGGTGATCCGCGGCTGCCCCGATTATTACTACGGCCACAGCAACGACAGCGTCGCGGAAGGCCGGCTGCTGGAAGTGCGGCCGTTTCCCGCCGCGACGCTGGGCGAATGGCAGGAGCGGACGCGCGTGTCGCCGATCGCGCCCTACGGCATGACGCACCCCGACATGATGGAGCGCGGCGGCACCGCCCACATCGCCAATTGGGACTATGCGCTGATGGGCGAACGGCTGGCCAACGACGAGCGCTGCCTGGGGCCGGGCCTTGCCGCCTACTTCGTCAAGGGCGCGCTCGACCGGGGGATTCCGCTCCACACCGGCTTCGACGTGCAGGAACTGATCGGCGACGGCGGCCGCATCGTCGGCGTGCGCGCGGTCGCGGACGGGCGGGACGTGTTCGTCCGGGCGCACAAGGGCGTGGTCGTCGCGGTGAGCAGCTACGAGCGCAACCAGGGCTACAACAAGACGCTGGCGCACCAGCTCGACCTTGGATCGATGGTGTTCGCGACCGTCGACGGCGCCAACTTCCGCCTGATGGGCCCGGCCGGCGCGCGTATCGCCAAGGTGCCCGACATCACCATGGCGGGCTTCCGCGTGCCGGGCGAGGAGCAGGAGGACGGCAGCCCGCTGACGCGTAGCGCCATGCAGCCGATCGGCCTGCCGCACACTATCGTCGTCAACCGCAAGGGCAGGCGCTTTGGCAACGAGGCGTTCTACCGCCAGTTCCTCTACATGATCGACGTGATCGACGGCGGCAACCAGACCCATCCCAACTTCCCCTGCTGGGCGATCCTCGACAGCCAGGCGCGGGCCAAGTACCCGTTCGGATCGGTCATGCCGGGCCAGGAATTCCCCGAGGGCATGGCGGTGAAGGCCGACACGCTGGCGGAGCTGGCCCGCCGGATCGGCATCGACGCGGCGGGGCTCGAAGAGACCGTGGCCCGCTTCAACGCCTTCGCCGAAAAGGGCGAGGACCCCGATTTCGGCCGCGGCACGCACGTGTGGAGCGCCTATATGTCGGGCGACAAGTTCCACACGCCGAACCCCAACCTGGGGGCGGTCGCGCAGGGGCCGTTCTATGCGGTCGAGCTGGTCCGCACCGGCGGCAGCGCCATTCCCTCAACCGGCGTAGTCGCCGACCAGCACCAGCGCGTCATGGGCTGGGACGAGCAGCCGATCGCGGGGCTCTATGCCGCCGGCAACTCGGTTGCGCGGCTGGAAACCGGCGCGGTGATGCAGAGCGGCGTGTCCAACGCTCGCGGCATGGTCCACGGCTGGCTTGCCGGGCTCCACGTGGCGGGCAGGCCGAGCGCGCTGCTCCAGGCAGAAGTCGCCAGGGGAACGCTGGGCGACTGATCGCCTGTGGATGGCCGCCGTCCGGATGGCCGTCGTCACCCCGCTCCCTTGCAGAAGGGGGGAGGAATCTACCCGCGCAGCCGGCAGGCGCCGTTGCGGATGACCGTGACGCCGCGTTCGGCCACGACGCATTCGAACGAGATGGCATCGCCGTCCCGCCAGATGCGCGTCGTCACCATCTCGCCCGGATAGACCGGCGCGGAGAAGCGCGCATCGAGGGCGGCGATCCGCGCGGGGTCGTTGCCGGCGCAGGCGCGCATGATCGCGCGGCAGGCGATGCCGTAGGTGCACAGGCCATGCAGGATCGGGCGCTCGAAGCCGACACGGACCGCCATTTCGGGGTCGATGTGCAGCGGGTTGCGGTCGCCCGAGAGGCGGTAGATCGCCGCCTGCTGCGGCAGCGTCGGGATCGCCACCTCGCAATCCGGCGCGCGTTCCGGCACCGGCGCCAGCGTCAGCTCGCCCGCGCTCGGCCCGCCGCAGCCGCCGTCGCCGCGGCAGAACAGCGTCATCACCGCGGTGGCGTGGAGCGTGCCCGCCCCGTCGCGGACCGTATTCTCGATATTGACCAGCGCGCCCTTGTCGCGCCCCTTGTCGACCACGCCGAGGCAGCGGGCGGTGGCGATCATGCGCCCGGCCGGCGGCAACGGCGCGTGCAGCGTCAGCCGCTGTTCGCCATGGACGATCATCGTATAGTCGATGCCGCCCTTCTCGATGAAATCGCCGGCCGCGCCGCCCATCATCACCGCCATCGTCGGCAGCGCCCGAAGGTCCTTCTCGTAGACGAAGCGCAGGTCATCACCCTGTGCGCCGCAGCCCAGGCCCAGCGCGTAGAGCATCGTATAGCTGTCGTCATAAACGAACTCGGCCGGTTCCGGTTCGATTGCCAGAATGTCCGGGTAATGCATCGCGGTCCCTTTCTCGTTCAGGCATCGCCTTCGCGCCGCGTCCGCTGCCAGCGCGTTTCCGGCTTAAACAGGAAGCGCAGGTATGTGGGGATCTTCCAGGCCACATAGAGCGGCGCCTGGAGCAGCGCGGTGAATTTCAGCGTCTGGCGGCCATGGCGCAGCCAGGCCAGCGCCGTCAGCGCCAGCGCGGCCGCCATGGCCGCTCCCAGCACCACGGCGGGCGGCCATAGGCCCCAGATCGCCCCGGCTGCCGCGACGAGCGCCAGCGCCGCGCCCGCGATCAGGAACAGCAGGGCCAGCGGCGGCACAAGCAGATGTGCCCCGAGCGCGATCATCGGCCGCGAGCCCCGGACGAGGCCCGCCGCCAGTGTCGGCACCGCATGGCGCAGCGCATTGGCGAGGAAGCCATGCTCCCAGCGCCGGCGCTGCGCCGCGCTGTCGCCCAGCGAGGCCGCCCGGCTGCGCACCATCGCCTCGGTCACCAGCCGGGTGCGGATGCCGCGGCGGGTCAGCGCGATGCCGAGGCCGAGGTCTTCGGCGATGTCGCCGCTGGCCAGCGGGGCGGCGACAAAGACCTGCCAGGGAAAGGCCATGCCGGTGCCGGTGAGCAGCGCGCAGCGGCCGATGCGGCTGAGCCCGCGTGAGCGCACCAGGTTCTTTACCAGCAGGGCGAAGCTGGAAATCTGCACGAGCGCCGGCGCGTCGTGGTCGGGAATGAGGAGGTTCGCCGCCTGCGCCGGCCCGCCCTGCGCGGTGGCGCGGCACAAGTGCTCGACGCTGCCGGAAACAAGCGCGCAGTCGGCATCGACCACGATCACCACCGCCGGCGGGTCCTGCGCCAGGACCTCGCGCCCGAAGGCCAGCGCATAGCCCTTGCCGCGCAGCGCCGCGTCGAAGCGTTCCGCCACGTCCGCGCCGGCGCCGCGCGCGCGGGCGGCGGTATCGTCGGTGCAGTTGTCCGCCACGACAAGGATGCGCGTCCCGGCTGGCGCCACGTCCTTCAGGCCCGCGACGGTCGCGGCGATGCCCGCGGCCTCGTCGTGCGCGGGGATGAGGATCGCGGCGGGGCCGACAGGGCCGGTCGCCGGCGGGCGTCCGCGCGCCCCCGCCAGTCCGGCCGCGATCTCCAGCGTGTAGATCGTCAGTGCCAGTGCGGGAGGCCCGGCGATCAACCAGGCAAGAATCTCGATCAGAACCATCGCGCGCCTTCGCCTGAGCCGGGAGGATCGTAATTCGCTAACTCTATGCTAAACTGTTTTGGATTATAACGCCTTGCGTTGCGATCGGCGGTTCTGACGGCTTGCCTGCCGTCGGAAATAAGGGGACAAATCCAAGCATGGCACGGGAATACTTCAGTCAAAAGCGCATTCTCGTGACAGGCGGCGCCGGCTTCCTCGGCTCGCATCTGATCGACCGGCTGATCGCGGCGGGCCATGAAGTGCTCTGCGTCGACAATCTGTTCACCGGCGCCAAGCGCAACATCGCGCACCTGCTGTCCCATCCCCAATTCGAATTCATGCGCCACGACGTGTGCTTTCCCCTGTTCGTGGAGGTGGACGCGATCTACAATCTCGCCTGCCCGGCCTCGCCGATCCACTATCAGTACGATCCGGTGCAGACCACCAAGGTTTCGGTCCACGGGGCCATCAACATGCTGGGCCTGGCCAAGCGGCTGCGCTGCCCGATCCTGCAGGCGTCGACCAGCGAGGTCTACGGCGATCCCACGCAGCATCCGCAGACCGAAAGCTATTGGGGTAACGTCAACCCGATCGGGCTGCGGTCCTGCTATGATGAGGGCAAACGCTGCGCCGAGACGCTGTTTTTCGACTACCACCGCCAGCACAAGCTGGAAATCAAGGTGGCGCGGATCTTCAACACCTACGGCCCGCGGATGCATCCGGCGGACGGCCGCGTGGTGTCCAACTTCATCATGCAGGCGCTGCGCGGCGAGGACATCACGATCTTCGGCGACGGCAGCCAGACCCGCAGCTTCTGCTATGTGGACGACCTGATCGAGGGCCTGCTGCGGCTGATGGACAGCCGCGCGGGCTTCACCGGCCCGGTCAACATCGGCAACCCGGTGGAATTCACCATCCGCGAGCTTGCCGAACTCGTCCTCGAGATGACCGATTCGGGCTCGCGGCTGATCCACCACCCCCTGCCGTCGGACGATCCCACCCAGCGCAAGCCCGATACCACGCTGGCGCGCACCGAACTGGGCTGGGAGGCGAGCGTGCCCCTGCGCGAGGGGCTGGAAAAGACGATCGCCTATTTCCGCCAGCTCGCGGCCTGAACAGGGCGGCCCGCGCCTCGGGATCGTGGCGTTATCGGTGCGACAGGGACAGCGGTGCGATAGGGGCCGGATGCCCGAACGATGACGCGGCGGCGGGATCGCCGGGATTGCGTCTATCTGCGAGGGAGCGAGTTTCTCCGGGGCAGGCCCGGACGGAGGAGACCCTGATCGCGTGGTTCCGTCCCGGCGTATCAACCTGAGCAGGACAGGCTCTAGCCCGGACCGGCAACGCCGATCCCGTCAGCGCAGCGCGAGCGTTTCCGGAGCGCCGGCGAACTTGCGGCGCCGGCGCATCGTGCCGCCGATCGCGCCGAAGCCGACGATCATCATCATCCACGTTCCCGGCTCGGGCAGCGGCGGATATTCCGAGACCACGATTCCGGACAGCTTGAAGTAGTCGGCCTTGGCCTTGCTCCCCTCCCTGAGGTTGGGGTTCGCGGCCGAAATGATCCAGAAGTCCGACAGCCCGCCGTTGGGCGTTGCGCGTAATCCCAAATCCGCGTTTTTATTCCCGCCCGGCGCCTGCAGGATGCCGTCGATCATGCTGTTGAGGCCGCCCGCGCCGGTGATCGTCTTGTTGTCCAGCACTGGCAGGGCATTCCAGGCGCCCGGGGCATCGCCCCAGTTGATCGTCGCGTCCGAATCGTTGTAGATCCAGCCAAGGTTGATGCTGGTCAGATTGACCGGCTTGCTGAACTGCAGCACCAGGAAATCGATATTGCCGTTATCGTTGTCGATCGCATGGTCGGGGCTGCTGTTGGACTCGCCGGATCGGCGTTTGGGTTCGCTATTGTTCTCGTAATCGTTGAGGACGCCGACGCCGCCGCTCCAGAACTGCATGACGGCATTGTACGTCTTGTCCGGGTTGGGAGACGTGTCGATGCTCCACGCCGACAACTGCAGCACCAGCGATTCGCCGCCCGTCGTCCTGGTGAACGTCGTGGTGGCATATTTAGCACCCGAATCCACGACGTTGTTGTTCACGCTGGCCGTCTGGTTGTTCGCCATGTTTCCGGAGTTCGGCTTGGTGAAGTCGAACACGAAGTCGGTCGCGTGGGCCGGCGCGGCGGCGGCCAGGCCCAGCGACACCGCGAGCGCTGCGCAAGCAGTCTGGCGCGCAGTCGTCACGAGACGGTCTTTCAGTGAGTTCCGCATAAGAATGTCGCTTGTCGCTTAAAAAGGCCCACGGGAATTGCTTGCGCCAACATTAACTTTCCGCCGGGCCCGGGTCAATTGGATCGAAATGGTCCCGCGTGTGTCGAATTGGCACAAGCGCGATCGCCGGGGGCCGGCGGATTGGCGCGGCGGCTTGGGGCGGCTCGGGGCGATCTTTAAGGCTCGCTAACGGGCTCGTCCCGAAGCGATACAGGCTCCGGGGGCCGGAACAAGCCGCTATGCGGCATTTACGCAACCCGATATGGTCCGGCGAATCAACGCGATGCCTCCCTTTCCAGCGACAATTTTGCCCCGGAAATCACCGAACATGCCTTTGCGGAACATAATACGGCAGAGATTCAATCCGGTGCACCAGGCGTATTTCTGGCAGATTGTCAGGTATGGCCTGGCGGGACTTGTACTCACCGCGATGATGTCGGCTGTTTACTTGGCGATCGTAACCTTTACGGCCACATTGCCGGCCGTTGCCGTTACCGTGGCTACGGCGCTGACCGCGGTGGTCGGCTACTTCGTCCACGGCCGCTTCAGCTTCCGCGGCTTCGGCGATCGCGGGAACGCGGGCCGGCGTTTCATGCGCTTCCTGATCACGACCGGCATCGGATACCTTCTGAACGTGGCGTTCGTCATCGTCATCATCGACATTCTTCACTTGCCGGCCTGGCTGCCGCCGGTCGCGTTCTGCACGGTCACGCCGATGGTCGCCTTCCTGTTGTGCAGAAGCTGGGTATTCGGGTGAGCGGACATCGCTTGCGCGTGCCTTGTGGGCTGGCCGCGGCGCTGCTGGCCACGCTGATGCTGTGCTGGCCGGCGCTGCTGAACGGCGGCGGCTTCTTCTTTCCGGACAGCTCGAACTATCTGCGCCAGGCCGATGCCGCTGTCGGGGAACTCACCGGCTGGCGGTCCGAATGGTCGGACAAGCACCAGTTCTACGCCGCGTTGCCGAGAGCGGAAGCGCCGCGGTCGCCGCAGCAGGCGGCCCCCGCCCCGCCGCCGGCGGCAGGTCCGCTGCATCCCCCGCTGCTGGGCAGGTCGATCTATTACGGCCTGACGATCTTTCCTTTCATGGTGCTGTTCGGCAGCCTGGGCGTCGTCGCGCTGCAATCGGCGCTGGCCGTGGCGACGATCTGGCTGACGCTTGCGGCATTCGCCGTCCCCCGGCCGCGCATGGCCGCCTGGCTCCTGGGTTCGGCGGCGGTACTGGCGGCGCTGACGTCGTTGCCGTTCTTCGTGTCCATGCTCATGCCCGACGTCTTTGCCGGCTTTGCCGTGGTCCTGGCGGTTTCGGCCTGCGTCGGCTGGGGCCGTCTTGCCGTCGCCGAGCGCGCCGGTCTTGTCGCGCTGCTGGTCCTGTGCGGAATGGCGCACAGTTCGCACGTGCTGCTGCTGATGGCATTGGCCTGCATAGCGCTGGCGGTATCCTGGCTTATGCGGCTGAACCTGAAGGCCGGTCTGGCCGCGATGCTGCTGGCGGCGGTCGCCGGGCTCGTCGGTGAGCAGGCGTTCATCTTCGCGACCACGCAAAAGATGGGTCAGCCGCCGATTCGGCCGCCGTTCCTGACGGCGCGGCTCATCGACGACGGACCCGGCTGGCGCTGCTGGGCAGGCGCTGCCCGGAGATCGGTCTGGAGGCGTGCAACTTTCGGGATCGCATGCCGCGCGACAGCGACACCTTCCTGTGGAGCCAGGTGCCGGCCGACGGCGTGTTCTCGGTCGAGAGCCATGCCGTCCAGCGCAACCTGGCGAAGCAGGACGTCGCTTTCGCCATCGCGACCTTTCGCGACGATCCCATGGGGGTGCTGGCGTCGAGTATGGGCAAGGCGGCAACGCAGCTGTCCCTGACCAGGCTCAACGTCTTCAATTCCACCGGCCAGGCCGGCAGCGACACCGCCTTCGCCGACAACCTGCCGGCCCGCTACAAGGCCGAAGTGCGGGCGAGCCGTTTCGCCGCCGGCGGCAATCCGGTCATCGTCAGCGGGTGGATGAACACCATCACCGCCGTCGCCGCGGCGATTTTTCTGGCCTGCGTCGTCGCGGGCCGGACGAGGGAACGGGGGCGCCCGGACATCCGGGCCGCCGCTGTCCTCCTCCTGACGGCGATCGCCATCAATGCCGCCGTGACCGGCACTTTGTCCAAGCCGCACGATCGCTACAACGTGAGGATTCTCTGGGTCCTGCAACTGACGACGCTGGCGATCCTGGCCGCGAGACGCAGACCCCTGCCGGAGCAAGATCGATAATGACGCCCAATTCTCCCCGGATCGCCGTGGTGCTGCCGTGCTACAACGAAGAACACGCCATCGAGCAGACGATCGCCGGCTTTCGCGCCGCGCTGCCGCATGCCGAAATCTATGTCTATGACAACAACAGCAGCGACCGGACGAGCGAAGTCGCCGCGGCTGCCGGCGCCATCGTGCGGTTCGAGACACTGCGCGGCAAGGGCAACGTCGTGCGCCGCATGTTCGCCGACGTCGACGCCGATTTCTACGTCATGGCGGACGGCGACGCGACCTACGATGCCTCGGCCTCCCCGCAAATGGTCGAGCGTGCCTGCCGCGATCGGCTGGACATGGTGGTGGGGTGCCGGAAGTCCGAGGAGCAGGCGGCCTACCGCTCTGGCCATCGCTTCGGCAATCACCTCCTCACCAGCATCCTCAGCAGCTTCTTCGGCCGCAGCTTCTCGGACATCCTGTCTGGCTATCGCGTCTTCTCGCGGCGCTTCGCGAAATCGTTCCCGGCCTTCTCGGCCGGTTTCGAGATCGAGACCGAGATCAGCGTCCATGCCCTGCGCATGCGGATGCCCGTGGGCGAAGTCGACACGCCCTATTTCATTCGGCCCGAAGGGTCGTCCTCCAAGCTGTCGACCTACCGTGACGGGCTGATCATCCTGTCGACCATCCTGAACCTGGTCAGGCTCGAAAGGCCGCTGTTCTTCTTCGGGGTGATCGGCGGTCTGCTCGCGCTGGCATCGACGATTCTGGCGATCCCGCTTTTCGTCACCTATATGGAAACGGGCCTCGTTCCCCGGTTTCCCACCGCGATTCTCAGCGCGGCGTTGATGATCCTCGCCTTCCTGGTCGCATTCACCGGCCTGATCCTGGACACCGTGGTTCGCGGCAGGCGCGAGGCGATGCGCATGCACTATCTGTCCCTGCCGTTCCTGCAGCCGCTTGCCGATGGCGCCGCGCCCGCCGGCTCATAGCGGTACGGCCGGACGCGGCCCGTGCATTTGCGCGGTGCGGGCCATTGTCGGCGGCGGGGGTGCTGCGTAGTATGCCTGCCACGATCGTTCCGCCGGATATGCCAGGAAGCCAAGAATGCGAGGATCTGAGCGGCGCGCCGCCAGCGAGCTGAACCACGCCGGCCGCGCCGGGCAGGGGCGCTCCTGCCAATGACGGCAGCCGCCGCGACCGGCACCCATCCGCAGAGGGCCAGCTTCGAGGACTGGCTCGCCGTCGCGGCGGGAACGCTCGGGGCGACGGTGGCGCTGGTCGACGTGTCCATCGTCAATGCGGCACTGCCGACCATCCAGGGCGAGATCGGCGCGACTGCCGCCGAAGGAACCTGGGTCGGCACGGCCTATCTCGTCGCGGAAATCGTCGTCATCCCGCTGGTCGCCTGGATGGAACGGATACTGGGACTGCGCCGGCTGCTGCTGGGCGCGGCCGTGCTGTTCACGCTGTTCTCGGTCGTCTGCGGGCTTTCGGCCAATCTCGAGACGCTGATCCTGGGGCGCATCGGCCAGGGCCTGGCCGGCGGCGTGCTGATCCCGACGGCGCTGACCATCATCGCGCGCCGGCTGCCGCCTTCGCAGCAGCCGATCGGGCTGGCGATGACGGCGATGACGGCGCTGCTCGGCCCTGCGGTCGGTCCGATGTTGGGGGGGTGGCTGACCGACAACCTGAGCTGGCACTATGCCTTCCTCATAAACCTGCCGATCTGCGCGCTGCAGGCCGTGATGATCCTGATCGCGATTCGTCCCAGCGCGGGCGACTGGCGCGAGCTGCGCCAGGCCGACTGGACGGGCGTGCTCGGCCTGATCGTCAGTCTCGGCGCGGGCACGACGCTGCTCGAGGAAGGGCATCGCGAGCAGTGGTTCGATTCGCCGTTCATATGGCAGCTTGCGATCGGGACCGTGGCCGGTCTCGCGCTCGTCGCCTATGGCCAGGTGCGCGCGGAGCGGCCGGTCCTTCGGCTGTCGCTCCTGCGCAACCGCGGCCTGGCCTCTGCCGTGGGGCTGATGCTGGTGGTGGGCGTGCTGCTGTATAGCTGCCTGTTCATCACCCCGCAGTTCCTGGCCGCCATCTCCGGCTACAACGCATTCAATGCCGGGCAGGTGGCGTCGCTCGGCGGTCTGGCGGCCATTCCCACCGCGATACTGTATCCGCTGCTGGTGACCCGCGTCGATGCGCGTGTCATCGTGGCGGCCGGGATGTTGCTGATCGCGTTCGGAGTCTACCGCGCCAGCGGCATGACCGCGCAGTCGGCCGGCGGAGATTTCGCGCTCAGCCTGCTGCTATGCGGCGTGGGTACGACGCTTGCGTCGATTCCGCTGCAGAGCGCGGTCTTTGCCGCAGTTTCGATGGACGATACCCCCGAGGCCAACGGCATGATAGCCGTCGCGCGCAATCTGGGCGGTTCGATCGGGCTGGCGGCGATCGCCAGCTTCCAGGGCGAGCGTTTCGACATCCATTACTGGCAGATCAATGCCGCGCTGTCCGCCACCGATCCCGAATTGCAGCAATGGGTCGCGGCCGTCGCGAGAACGTTCGGCAGTGGACCGGAAGCAGCGGCGGCGGCGATCCGCAGCATCAACGCCGAGATCATGCTTCAGGCGCAGGTGATGACGTTCAACGACATGTTCCTGTTTCTGACGGTGATCAGCCTGATCTTCGTGCCGCTCGTCATGCTGCTGCGTATGCCGGCGCCGGGCGCCGCATCCCCGCTGGCGATGCACTGACGCGCCAGCGCCGGGCCATCGTTACGAGGATCAGCGCCACTTGGGGAAGAAGGCCCCGGTCCTTTCGTGCCACTGCGGAAACTCATCCGCGAAAACCCGGGCCAGCACTTTGTCTTCGCGGCGGGACGTATAGAAGTAGATGAATATCAGCAGCAGTGTGGTCAGAACCGTGAAAAGCGAGCTTGCTACTGCGACACCGCCGATCCAGAAAAGAATGTAGCTCGTATAGAATGGGTGCCTTACCAGCGCATACGGCCCTTCCGTAATGAGTTTTTTCGAGGCATTCTCACTCAGGGCGAGCGCCAGGTTCCGCCTTCCCGAAGTTCCGATGCACCATCCGAAGAGGAATGTCGCGAGCAGTTGCAGGGACACGCCCAGCACGGACCAGACGTAAACTCCCTCCCGGGTCCAGAGGGTATAAATCACGGCAGCGAAGCCAAGCAGCGATGCCATCGACACCAGCTTCGTGCCGGATTTGTGATCACCGCCGAAATGCCAGACGCCCGCACTGCCGAACAGGACGAAAGGGATGCAGGTCGATGCCGTGAGGATGGCGCGAACGACGTCCAAATTCCCCCAATCCGAACTCATCTCCATTCTCCATCCGCACCGCGTCCTGCCGCGGCTATCTCTCGTCGATGATGGTTAAGATGAAGTGTGTCTGACCGACTCTTGCGGATTCCGCCAGCGGCTATCGTTATCGGCCGGACCGTCGGGGCGCCGTTCGGAAGGGATGTGCAGGGGGGCGGTGGGATTATCCCGCGCCTGTCAGCTGGCGTTTTCGGCGATTTGTCCGCGTGCCGGAAATCTCGCCGATACGATCCGGTCGACAAGGTAGGCCGCGCAGAAGGTGAGCCAGGGATAGAAGAGGTAGGTATAACGCGAAATCGGCTGGAACGGCGACATGACGATCGCGGGCACCAGGACCATCAGTGCGACATATATCCATAGCGGGCGCCGCCCGGACAAGGCGAGCGCCAGCCCGGCGAGCCCCAACAGTCCGCTGAGATTTGCCAGGATCGCGCGCAATTCCGGCAGGAAACCGTTGCCGAACTGCCAGGGTTCGGGCGCGAGGGTTTGCCGGATATGGCGCAGGGTCAGGCGAGCGGCATCGCCCGGATGATCCGCGATCCAGTTTCGGGTCTCACGGCCGAGCGCCTGGGAATAAGGGACTTCACCGCCGATCGCGGTCAGGCGGCGATAGGCTTCGCTGCCTACGGCCGGATGAATTTCCGCGAGTCGCCGCCGGAAGACCTCTCCCCGGTCAGCGCCGTCCACGGCATGCGGGTTCTGCCCCAACGCAAGCTCCAGACCGGCATTGCTGCGCAGCGGCACGAAGGCGTCCAACTGCGAGGCGTTACGCAAGGCCCAGGGCGCCGCGAAGGCCGCGAGCGCAGCGGCGGCCATCAGGCCCGCCAGTACGAACTGCGACATGCCGAAGCGGCGCCAGGCGAAGATCAGCGTGCCGGCATACCCCGCCACTCCGATGATCGGATTCACGAAGAACAGCGCCGCCGCGAGGACGGCAAGACCGGCCGTTCGCGCCGCCGAAATGCGTTCCACCCGTTCCGCGGCAACCAGCGCGCTGAGCAGGATCACGGCAAGGCATACCGCCAGGCCGCCTTCCCAGATCCGGAAATCGACCGCTTCCTGCGCGATATAGACGGGGCTCAGGCACAGATAGGCCAGCCCGCCGAGCCGTGCCCAGCGGGAGACGCCCAGTCTGCCGAACAAGCGGAACAGGAGGAGGTAGGTCCCCAGCATCAGCATAAGGGCCCAGGCCGTCAGGATGGATTCGGCCGCAGGGCTATGTACGCCGAACAGGCGGTAGACGCCGCCAGCGATGCCCGGACTGATTGGCAGCAGGTGCGCGGTGGGGCCCTGGCCGACGCGGAAAGCATCGGCGAAGCCTCTTCCTTCCGCGATTGCGCGTGCCACGTTGAACGCCTCGCCGGTGGCGCCGTGCCCGTCGCGAAGCAGGCTCCAGGCCACGCGGATGCAGACGCCGATCGCGAGGAGGCCGGCGACGACCGCCACGCCCACGGAAATCCTTCGCCCTCCGGGCAGGGTGAGGTCACGCCTCAAACAGGCGTCAAAGCGACTTTCGCGCCGCGCGCCGGGTTCGCTCATGCCCATGTCATGCCCCGAGTGCCAACGATCCGCCGATCACGATGGCTGTCAGTACGCGTTTTTGTGAACGACGACGCGCAGGGTTCTCAGGCAGATCAGGAAGTCCTTCCAGATGCTCCACGAACTCAGGTATTCAAGGTCGCAGCGCAAGCGCTGGGTAAGGTCTTCGGGTCGATCGGTCGACCCCCGGAAGCCCCGGATCTGGGCCAGCCCGGTTATGCCGGGCTTAAGCGCGTGGCGCAGCCAGTAGCTATCGGTCACTTCCCAGAACAGCGATTGCCCCGCGAGCGAGCCGAGGGCATGCGGCCTGGGTCCGACGAGGCTCATGTCCCCGCGCAGCACGTTGAGCAACTGTGGCAGTTCGTCGATGCTGGTGCGGCGGATGAAGGCGCCCACGCGCGTGATGCGATCATCCTCGCGGCCTGTCGAGCGGGAGCCGTTGGGATCGGACGCTTCCGTGCGCATCGAGCGGAACTTGAGGATGCGGAACTGGCGGTTGCCCTGGCCGACGCGGACCTGCCGGAAGAAAACGGGGCCGCGGCTGTCGAGTTTGATCGCAATCGCGACCGCGATGAACAGCGGCGCCAGGAAGAGGGTGAGCGGGGTCGCCACGGCCAGATCGAAAGTGCGCTTCTGAATGCGGCTGGCAAGGCTTAGCGGACCGTGCGAGAGAATCAGCGTATCCGCTCCGCCGCACTGTCCGATCGCCACGGCGCCTTGCAGCAGATTCCTGTTGACGATTACTTCACCGCCTACGTCGGAGCCGCGCAGGAATGTCGACCAGGCCCGGCGATGATCTTCCTGACAGGCGACGACGACGCGGTCGTAGTTTGCGACCATGTGCGAAAGCGCGTCGATCTTCTCGGGTCTGGTGAGGTCCGGCCACAGGCCGTGTGCGCCGAGGTCGATCACGTCCATCGTTGGGACCGGCTTCGCCTCCACGCCGTCGAGGATCAGCAGCTTCGCGGTGGCGCTGCCTTTCATCGTCGCCCAGAAGATCATGTCGAGCAGTATCCGGTCGAGGATAATGAACGCCGCCGACGCGCCGAACGAGATCGCGAAGCCGACGCGCGATATGGCCTCGGCCTTCATAAGGAACATCAGCAGGATGACGAAGATCGCGGTCGCCGCCAGCGCGCCGAGCGCGCGGCTGATTCCCAGCGACCGGCTTTCCAGTGTTTCGACCGATTGCACTTCCCGCGCGATCGAGAACATCAGGAAAATCGGCAGGGCGAGGGCCAGCAGCGAGTAGCCACCGGCCGACAGCCATTCGTCCTCACGGACAAGCGTGGCGGTAGAAAAGCCCGCGATCAGTGCGCAGCAGTCGAGGAACAGTGACAGGCCGTAAAGAATGACGCGCATGTCGCGTGCGGCGATGCGACTGTCGCCGGCCAGGCGCTTCCGCCTGGACGCGAAAAACGGCGGCTCCTTGGAAAAGGCGTCGATGAACTTTGTATCGGAGTTCACGCGATATGCCCCGCCTGCGATGCAAATTCGGAAAAATGCTTGATAATCCGCGGTATCCCATCTGGCCGGCTAATGCCAGCCGGCAGTTCGGTGAGTCCCAAAAGGGTACGCATGAAGGGTCAGCGGTAAATGGTCGCCGGCGCATCCCTCACGCCGCCGCCACCGACAGGTTGTCGATGGCGATGTTGGCGTTCTGGAAGTTGTCGAGCACGCCGATGCAGGTGCCCTGCGGCAGCCAGTTGCCGTCGCTCGAATAAGTGCCCGAGACGAGCAGGGTTTCGCCGTTGTAGACGTTGATCGTGCGGTCGCTGGTCCTGGCGACGACCCGGATCGTGTAGGTGCCCGCGCCCAGCCCGGTGAACGTGGCGAGGGTGATGGTGCCCAGGGTCTCATGGCGCAGGCCCAGCTTCCCCTCGGCCAGCTCGAGGATGTAGAACCGCCCGAAGGCATTGCGCCAGTCGGTGTGGACCGCCACCTGCTTGCCCAGCATCATCAGCCGCACATTGCCCAGCCCGCTGCCGGGAACGGTCACGTCCACGGTGTAGGCGACATCGCCCACGCCGGGGTCGATGGCTCCGTAGCCGCTGGTCGCCTGGCCCAGCACCAGCTTGTTGCCGGCGATCTGCGCCGGGCCGAACCACGCCAGCCCGCCGACCGGCGTTGTCCCCGGCGCGCCGTTGGCGCGGTCGAAGTCGTCGCTGGCGAGCGGCCC
>JBAYPJ010000056.1:0-23709 GCA_041677785.1 Novosphingobium sp.
CGGCTGACGCTCACCGCCATCGCCCGCGGCTGTCATGTCCTGTGCGAAAAGCCTTTCGCCTTCGACGCCGCCGAGGCGCAGGCAATGCTCGACGCCGCCGAGCAGGCCGGCGTCTGCCACATGGTCGCGCACGAGTTCCGCTGGCTGCCCGACCGCGCGCTGTTCGGCCGCGCCATCGCCGAGGGGCTGATCGGCGAGCCGCGCTTCCTCGCGCTCGACCAGTTCATCCCGTTCTGCGCCGATCCCGAGACGCCGCTGCCGCCCTGGTGGTTCGACAAGGCCTCGGGCGGCGGCTGGCTCGGCGCGGGCGGATCGCACCTGATGGACCAGATCCGCGCCTGGCTGGGCGAATTCGCCGACCTGTCGGCCAACCTCTTCCTCGTCTCCGACCGCAAGGCCGAGGTGGAGGACAGCTATTCGATGCGCTTCCGCATGGAGAACGGCACCGAAGGCTCGATGCAGCAGACCGCCGGCGCCTGGGGGCCGATGGCGACGCTATGGCGCTGCGCCGGCACGAAGGGCACGGTCTGGATCGAGGCCGGCAAGGTCTTCATCGCCGACAGACAGGGCACGCGCGAGCTGGAAGTTCCCGCCGACCTTGCCCTGCCCCCGCCGCCGCCGGCGGCCGACCCCAGCTCCAGCCGCCGCATGTCGCATTTCGAGATCGGCCCCTTCACGCGGCTGTGCGAGGCATTGCGTGACGGCATCGAAGGCCGCAAGGCCAGCGCGCCGGTGCCGGTCCCGACGTTCCGCGACGGGCTCGCCTCGATGCAGATACTGGACGCGATGCGCGCCTCGTCCGCCGCCGGCGGCGCGCTGACCCGCGTGGGATAGGAGAAGGACGATGAGCGACGCGTTCGAGAAAGGGCTGAAAGTCTTTGGCGAAGTCTATGGCCCGCAGATGGCCGAGGGGGTCCGCCATTATTCGGGACAGGACGAGGCGTTCGGCAATCTCCAGGCCCAATGGGCCATGGAATGGGCCTTCGGCACGATCTGGACCCGCGACGAACTGCCGCGCAAGCTGCGGAGCTGCGCCGTGCTCGGCATGGTGATCGGCCTCGGCACTTCCGACGAGATCAAGATGCACACCAGGATGGGCATCGCCAACGGACTGACCCGGGACGAGATCCAGGAGATCTACTACAGCGCGATTCCCTATTGCGGGTTGCCCAAGTCGAACATCGCCAAGGCCGCGATGCTCGCAGCGTTCGCCGAGATGGAGGCCGAGGGCACGACGATCCCGTAACGCCGCGCCTCTACCGGGCCGCTTCCTCCTCCATCTTGCGCCGGGCCAGCGCGCGGGCCTCGGCGGGCTTGATCTTGGCGGTGCCGGTGAGGTTGAGTTCCTCCTCGCTGACGAAGATCACCTTGCGCGGCACCTTGTAGCTGGCGAGCCGCGCCTTGAGGAAGCCGATCACCTCCTTCTCGGTCACGGCATGGCCGGCCTCGGGCGCGACCAGCGTGACCACCATCTCGCCCAGCGTCTCGTGCGGCACGCCGGTCGTCTTGCAGACCTTGATGCCCGGGCAGGGCGCCAGCGCCCAGTCGACCTCCACCGGCGAGACGTTGGCCCCGCCCGTCTTGATGATGTCGTTGATCCGCCCCTGGAACACCAGCCGGCTGCGCTCGTCGATGTAGCCGCCGTCGCCGGCGCGGTAGAAGCCCTCGGCGTCGAGCGCCTCGTCGCCCGGAACGCCGATGTAGCCGAGCATCAGCGTCGGGCCCTTGACCGCGATCTCGCCGGTCTCGCCACGCTTCAGCGTCGCGCCGGTCTCCGGATCGACGATCTTGACCGTGTTGCCGGGCAGAGGCTCGCCGCTGCTGCCCTCCCACACCTCGCGCGGGGTATCGACCGGAAAGACCGTGGAAATCGTGAAAGTCTCGGTCGAGCCGTAGGAAGCGCGCGGATCGAGCCGGAACTTCGTGATGCTTCTCTGCGGGTGGCGCAGCATCACCTCGCCGTCGATGTACCAGAAGCTCGACAGGTCGGCCTCCGCCCAGCCCGGCTCCGCTTCGAGCTGGGCCCACTGGTGCGGCCAGCAATAAGGGAAAGTGACCCGCTCCGCCGCCATCAGCCGGATCGCCTCGGCGGGATCGAACACCGATTGCAGGACCAGCGTTCCGCCCGCCGCGAAAGTGCCGCCCAGCGAGATGCTGAAGTTGCCCGACCAGAACAGCCCGTTGGGCGACCAGGTCCGCATCGGGTGATCCACGGCATAGACCCGCACCCACCGCCAGCTCTGGATGGCGACCCCGCGATGCGCGCTGAGGATGCCCTTGGGCTTGCCGGTCGAGCCCGAGGAGAAGAACAGCACGGCCGGATCGGACGGCTTCGCCGCGGCGGCGCGCGCCGCGACCAGTTCGGGGGAAATCCGCTCGCCGTGGGCGAGGAACGCATCCCAGCTTTCGATCGCGCCGCCGGCCGCGCCTTCCCCCACCACCGCCAGGCGGCGCAGGAACGGAAACCGGGTAGAGGCCAGCCGCCCCGGCGCGGCCCGGGCGATCGCCGGCTCCAGCTCGGTCAGGATCGCGGCGAAGTCCTTGTTCACCACGTCGCGCTCGAACATCAGCACCGAGACGCCGGAAGCCTTGAGCAGATGGTCGAGTTCAGCCGGGGTCGAAAAAGTCGAAAGCCCCACCGCCGTGCCGCCGGCAAGGCCGATGCCGAAGAAGGCCGCGACCCATTCCAGCCGGTTGGTCATCAGCACGCCGATGCGCTCATGCTGCCCCACGCCGCAGGCGACCAGCGCGCGGGCGACGGCCATCGCGCGCTCCCACAGCACGTCGTAGGTCCAGGCTTCGCGCGCGCCGTCCTTGTGGCGCATGACCAGCGCCTCGCGCGGGCCGTAGCGATCCGTCACCTCGCGCAGAAAGCCGGGCAGCGTCAGCGCGCCCAGCCCCGGCTCCTCCTCGAGCGGAATCCCCCGAACGATGGCCAGATCATCCGCCACGTGCAATCGTCTCCCCGCGCCGGCTGATGGAATTGCGCCCGGCGCCGGCGCAGTCTGCCCAAGGCGGCGAAGGCCCGCAAGCCACCGCATGGGCTCTCTCGATACGCCATTTTTCTGAGCCACAGTGTGTCGCAGAAAAGTTGCACGGCGGCGGCCCATGGGGCATGGGGCGCTGGGACGCCTTTCTGGACCATTCTCAATGCACCGATACTTGCCTAAGGGGGCGGCCATGTCCCCCACCCGGATCGTGCTGCTCGCCACTGCCCTCGCCAGTTTTTCCACCACGGCGCGGGCCGAGGAGGTAGGCGCGGAGGGCGCGGGGCCGATCGTCGTCACCGGACGCGGGCTCGACGCCACCCCGGCCGACCCCGCTTACAACGTCGTGCGGATCAGCGGCGAGCGGCTGGCCGCTTCCGCATCGGGCCGGATCGAGGAAGTGCTGTCCTCGGTCGCCGGGTTCCAGCAGTTCCGGCGTTCGGACAGCCGTTCGTCCAATCCTTCCGCGCAGGGCGTGACGCTGCGCGCGCTGGGCGGCAACGCCACCAGCCGCGCGCTGGTTCTGCTCGACGGCGTGCCGATGGCCGATCCGATGTTCGGCTATATCCCGCTGTCCGCCATCGCCCCGGAACGGCTCGCCTCCGTGCGGGTGACACGCGGCGGCGGCACGGGCGCGTTCGGCGCCGGCGCGATCGCGGGGACGATCGAGCTGAACAGCGCCAACGCCGCCGAACTCGGGCTCTTTTCGGGGCAGGCACTGGTGAACGACCGGGGCGAGACGGAGCTTTCGGGCACGCTCGCCCCCCGGCTGGGCGCGGGCTATGCCGTGCTCTCGGGCCGCTGGGACCGGGGCCGGGGATTCTGGACGACACCGGCGGCGCAACGCGTGCCCGCCAGCGTCCGGGCGCGCTACGATAGCTGGTCCACCTCGCTCCAGGCAGTCGCGCCGCTCACCGACGACATCGAGATCCAGGGCCGCGGCGCGCTGTTCGAGGACCGCCGCACCTTGCGCTTCGCCGGCGCCCACACCGGCTCCAGCGGCCAGGACGCGAGCGTGCGGGTGGTCGGCAAGGGCGACTGGCGCTTCGAGGCACTGGCCTATGTCCAGGCCCGCGACTTCCACAACACGGTGATCAGTTCGTCCTCGTTCGCCAGGACGCTCGACCAGCGCCGGACGCCATCGACCGGCCTTGGCGGCAAGATCGAACTGCGTCCGCCGGTGGGCGACGCCCACGTCCTGCGCTTCGGTACCGACCTGCGCATCACCGAGGCCGAACTGCAGGAGGAAAACTACGCCGCCGGCACCGTGACCCGCCGCCGCCGCGCCGGCGGCCGCAATACGGACGTCGGCTTCTTCGTCGAGGACGACTGGACGCTGGGCGATCTCGTGCTGACCGCGGGCGCGCGCGCCGACCGCTGGACCATCCGCGACGGCTTCCTGCGCGAAACGAACGCGGCCGGTACGATCGCGCGGGCCGACAACGCCTATCCGGATCGCGCCGGCTGGGACGCCTCGCTGCGCGGCGGCGCTGTCTGGCATGCCGCCGACGGGCTTTCGCTGCGGACGATCGCCTACAGCGGCATGCGCATGCCGACGGTCAACGAACTCTATCGCCCCTTCGTCGTCTTTCCGGTGACGACGCGGGCCAACCCGGCGCTGCGCAACGAAAAGCTGCGCGGCGTCGACGTCGGCATCGACTTCGCCCCCTCGCCGGCGGTCAATCTTTCGATCACGGCGTTCTACAACAAGGTGGAGAACGCGATCGCCAACGTCACCCTCATCCCCAATTCGCTGCGCGAACGGCGCAATATCGACGCGATCCGGGCCAAGGGGATCGAGGTTGGCGCCGCCGTGCGTCTGGGAACCGTCAGCTTCGACGGCTCGCTGGCGCTGACCGACGCGCGCATGCGGGACGACACGCCGGGCGCGCAATCGCTGGACGGCATGCGCCCGGCGCAGACGCCGGAAGTCGCGGCCAGCGCCACGCTGGCCTGGCGGCCGCGCCAGGGCTGGGCGCTGGCCGCGACGCTGCGCCATGTCGGCGCGCAGTTCGAGGGCGACCTGGGAACCGACGTCCTGCCCGCCGCGACCACGCTCGACGCCTATGCCGAATTTCCGCTTGCCGGCGGCTTCAGCCTCGTCCTGCGCGGCGAGAATCTCACCGACACGCAGGTGCTGACCCGGAATCAGGCCGGCTCGATCGACCTCGGCATGCCGCGCACGCTGTGGGCGGGCCTGAAAGTGCGGCTGGACTAGCGGCGGATGTCCGCGTTCACACTCAACGATCGCGCGATCGACATCGCCCTGGACCCGCGGACGCCGCTGCTCTGGGCGCTGCGCGACGGGGCCAACCTCACCGGCACGAAATACGGCTGCGGCGTCGGCGACTGCGGCGCCTGCATGGTGCTGGTCGACGGCGAGGCGACGAAATCCTGCCTGATCTCGCTGGGCGAGACCGAAGGACGTGTCGTCGTCACCATCGAGGGGCTGTCGCCCGACCGCTCGCACCCGGTGCAGCAGGCGCTGGTCGCCGAGCAGGCGATCCAGTGCGGCTTCTGCACGCCGGGGATCGCCATCGCCGCCGCCGCGCTACTGGCGCGCAACGCCGACCCGAGCGCGGCCGACATCAAGGCGGCCATCACCAACCTGTGCCCCTGCGGCATCTACCCGCGCCTGATCCGCGCCATCCAGCGCGCGGGGCGGGTGGCGCGCGGGCTGGAGACGCTGGACGCCGCGCCCCGCCCGGGCATAACCCCCGCCGCCGCGCGCCGCGCGGTGCCCGCCCTGAGAGCCGAATAACGCAATCCGAATGACCGAAACCGGAGACAGACCATGAAAGCGACCATCTGGCACAATCCCGCCTGCGGCACCTCGCGCAAGACGCTGGCCATTCTCGAGGAAACGCCGGGGCTGGACACCACCGTCATCGAGTACCTGAAGACCCCGCCGAGCGCCGAAAAGCTCGCCCAGATCTATCGCGATGCCGGCATCACGCCCCAACAGGGACTGCGCCTCAAGGGCACCGACGCCGAGGAGCGCGGGCTGCCGCAGGCCGACGACGCCACCGTGCTCGCCGCCATGGCGGCCGAGCCCAGGCTCATCGAGCGGCCGCTGGTCGAGACCGACAAGGGCGCGCGCCTGTGCCGCCCGCAGGAGAAGGTGCGGGAAATCCTCTAGAAGGCGACGGCGCCCGCTTGCATTGGCCGGGCAAATCAGGATACCGCATCGCCCGTCACGAACTGACATTCATCACTAGGGCACCACGCCAGCATGACGACTAGACAGCTTGCAGAAGAGGCGCTGCCGCAGAAGTTCAAGCGCCGGGTCAAGCGGCTGCTGGGACCCTGGGGCGTATTCATCGAGGGATTCCTGCGCAATCCGGTGATGGTCGGCTCGATCGTCCCCTCCTCGGACCGCACGATCGAGAAGATGCTGGCGCCGGTGAACTGGGACGAATGCAAGCTCTTCGTCGAGTACGGGCCGGGCGTCGGCACGTTCTGCCGCCCGGTGCTCGACCGGCTGCGCCGCGACGGGGCGCTGATCGTCATCGACACCAATCCGCTCTACATCGACTATCTGCGCCGGACGATCACCGACAGCCGCTTCACCGCCGTGCTCGGCTCGGCTGCCGATGTCGAGGACATCGTGCTCGGCCACGGGCACGACCATGCCGATTACGTGCTGTCCGGCCTGCCGTTCTCGACGCTGCCCAACGGCGTCGGCCCGGAAATCGCCGCGGCGACCTGGCGCGTGCTGCGCCCCGGCGGCGCGTTCCTGGTCTACCAGTTCACCGCCAAGGCCCGCGCCTTCATGGAGCGCCATTTCCGGCGCATCGACACGGGCATGGAGTTCTGGAACGTGCCGCCCGCCTTCCTGTTCTGGGGCTGGCGCGACGAGGCTGCGGACGAATAGCGACGGACGACTGGAGGCACGGCGAATGAAGGCGCGGGCGCGCGCAGGCGGCCCGGTCTCCTCCCGAATTCAGCAAAGCGGAAGCGGGCTTGCGCCCCTATTCGAAAGCGACCGTTTCCGATACCTCGCCAACGAGCTGGCGATAGATGGCAACGACGATCGCCACGAAATAGGCGATGACGAGGGCCGTCGCGCCGCTTGAGACGAAGCCCGTCAGGATCTCCGCCGGCCGCCCCTGTCCCAGCGTCAGCGCCGCGACGATGCCGGCGATCACCGTCACCACCATGAACACGAAAAGCACCGCGACGACCAGCAGGAACAGGAAATTGCCGATCCGCCAGCCGTGGCCGCGGCTGAGCGTGACCGAGCGGGCCAGCGCGCGAAACGGATTGAACTGGCGCTCCAGCGCAACCACCGCGCTGGCGGTAACGAAACGGCCATAGACCTGGCAGATCGCGTAGACGCCCAGCGCCAGGCCCAGGACCGGGCTGAGGAGACCGCCGAGCCCCATCGCCAGGAACAGCACCATGGACGCCGCGAAGCCCATCAGCAGCTGCACCACGATGAAGCTGGGCAGCGCCCTCAGCGCGCGGCGCAGCGCTTCGCCCACCGTCAGCCGCCCGTGGCGCCCGAACAGCTCGATCAGCGTCAACTGGCCGAGCGCCTGCACGAGCGAGCCGATGATCAGCCAGGGCAGAACCGAGGCGATGAAGGGTTCCAGCAGCATCAGCATCTGCTCGCGCGTGGCGCCGGGCGGCACCTGCGGCTGTTTGAACAGCATGATCATCGCGAAGCTGGGCAGGAAGAAGAACACCCCCGCCAGCGCGAGCAACAGATCGCGATTACCGGCCATCGTGGCCGAAGCGTGCTTCCAGGCGAGGTTGCCATCGAACTTCATCATGCCCCCTTGATAACCGCAGCAAATGCCGCCACGCAACGCGCGATGAGTGAAGACCTGCCCGGCGATATCGAACTACGTGTGGAAACCGCGCCGGTGCCCTATCGCACGGCGCTGGACGCAATGACCGAACGCAACGTCGCGATCGCCGAGGGGCGCGCGCGCGAACTGGTCTGGCTGCTGGAGCACCCGCCGGTCTACACCGCCGGGACCAGCGCCGCCGCGCCCGAACTGCTCGACCCGCGCTTCGAGGTGGTGAGCGCGGGACGCGGCGGGCGCTATACCTATCACGGCCCCGGCCAGCGCATCGGCTATGTCCTGCTCGATCTCAAGCGCCGCGCCCGCGACGCGCGCGGCTTCGTCCACGCGCTGGAGGGCTGGGTCATCGCCGCGCTGGCGCAGTTCGGCGTCGAGAGCTTCCGCCGCGAGGGGCGGATCGGCATCTGGACGATGGACGTGGACGGGCGCGAGGCCAAGATCGGGGCGATCGGGGTGCGCATCCGCCGCTGGGTGACGATGCACGGCTTCGCCGTGAACCTCTCGCCCGATCTGTCGCATTTCGCCGGCATCGTGCCCTGCGGCATCGCCGAGTACGGCGTCACCAGCCTCGCCCGGCTCGGACTGACGGTCGACGCGGCGGCCTGGGACCGCGCGCTGCTAGCCGAAGCCGGCGGCTTCCTCGCCGCGCTCGACAAGCCCTGCCCCCCGGAACCCCGCGATCACGAGGTCAGCGAATGAGATTGTCCCTGCGTCTTGCCTGCGTCTGTCTGGTCCCGCTCGCGCTCGCCGCCTGCAAGGGCGAGAAGAAGCCGGCGGAGGGCACCGCACAGGGCGAGGTGCTGCCCGGCTCGATCAGCGACGCCATGCTGCCGCTCGACACCGTGCGTTCCCAACCGCCGCTTGCGCCGCTGGAGACGCCAAGCGGCAGGCCGGCCAAAAGCACCGCGCGCGAAACGGCATCGGAGGATGCCGGGCCGGTGGCCGCCAGCGAGGCCGCCCCGCCGGCGACGCCCGCGGCAACGCCGTCGGTGGCGGCGGACGCGGACCGGTAGCGCGCGCGTCGCCGCGCTCAGAGCGGCTTCTGGTAGATCACGTATTCGCGGTTGACCTTGCTGTCGATCGCGTCGGCGATCGCGCGCATCCCCTGGTTGTCGTCGAGAATCCAGCCGATCTCCGCCGTCTTCGCACCCAGCTCGCCCACCGCCGAACGGCGGATGTATTCGATCATCATGAAGGCGAGCTGGCTGGCCAGGCGCGAGGCCTGCAGCTTCTTGACCACGCCCATCAGCGGCACGCGCATGCGGTCTGCCTGCGGATTGCGCACCCAGCGCAGCAGCTTGAGGAAATTGAACGGGAAAAGCCTGCCGTTGAACGGCTTGATCACCCGGTTCATGTTGGGGAAGGTCAGCATGAAGGCGACCGCCTCGCCATCGACCTCGGCGATGAGCAGCAGATCCTCGCGGATGATCGGCTTCATCTTCCTGGCGATGTAGGCGATCTCGCGCTCGGTGATCGGCACGAAGCCCCAGTTCTCGGACCAGGCGTCGTTGAGGATGCGGAAGATGAGATCGGCCTCTTCCTTGAAGCGGCTGCGGTCCGCCTGGCGGATGTGGATGCGCGGATTCTTCTCGCCCGAGGCGACGATGCGGTTGACCAGCGGCGGAAAGCCGTTTTCGACCGTCAGATCATACGTCAGCAGCGTCTTGGCGTGGGCATAGCCGCGCCCCTCGATCCAGCCCTGATAGCGCGGCGAGTTGTGCCCCATCATGATCACCGGATCGTGATCGAAGCCCTTTACCAGCAGGCCGGGCTCGTCCCAGACCGACAGGCTGAGCGGCGCCAGCACGCGCGTCATGCCCCTTGCCCGCAACCAGTCCTCGGCCGCGGCGATGAGCGCGGCGGCGACCGCTTTGTCCTCGGCCTCGAACAGGCCCCAGTTGCCGGTGCCCGGCCCCATCCCCTGTTCGGCCGGCAGCGTCCAGGCGAGCCGGTCGAAATGCGCGGAAATGCGCCCGACCACCTGCCCCGCGCGGCGGGCAAGGAAAAGCTGCGCCTCGGCATGCTGGAAGAACGGGTTGTTCTTCGGGTTCAGCAGTTCGACGACGTCGGCCCTGAGCGGCGGCACCCAGTGCGGATCGTCGGCATTGAGCCGATAGGGCAGATCGATGAACGCCTTGCGCTCGCCCCTGGTCGTCACCGGGGTGACCGTTACGTCGTTCATCGGCATTTCCCCCGCAATCAGGCCCGTCGGGCGCAGTCAGCCCGTCAGGCGTCCGGGCCGTCGCCGGTCACCGCCCGGCGGCGGGGATGGCCGGTGGCGATGCCGCCGGAAAGCCGCTTGACCCACGGATAGCGCGCCGCGATCTCCTCGGTATAACCCAGGTTGAACACGGTGGGGCTGCGCGACGGCCGGTCCTTCTTCTCGTAATAGGTGCCGAGAATGCGGTCCCAGGCATAGTTGGTGATGCCGTAGTTGCCGTCCTCGTCGAAATAGTGGTGCTCGTTGTGGCGCTGCTTCATGAACTGAACCCACTTCCACCGCGGCTTGAACGAGAGATGCTGGATGCAGTGCATGAACTCGTAATAGCAGGTGTTGAGGATGCCGGTGGCAAAAGCGGCGAGCGCCCCGCCCGGTCCGCCGATCAGCCAGCCGACCGGCACCGTCGCCACCGCGATCGTCGGCACCGTCGTGTGCAGCGCGCCGAACAGCACTTCCAGGTGGTTGGGGTCCTGGTGGTGATCGTAGTGGATGCGCTTCCAGGTCGAGGACAGCCAGGGGATCTTGTACATCCATTGGCTGTGCAGGACGTACTGGTGCAACAGGTGCCAGACCAGCGGATAGACCAGGATCGCCGCGCCGACCGAAAGCACGGTCTGCCACAGGCTGGCCGGGAAGAAGGCGAAGCCGACCACGCATGCGGCCGCGATCGAAAGATAGCTGATGATGGTGTAGTGCTGGAAATAGGCCACGACCAGCTCGCCCAGCGTCATCCGGTCGAGATAGTGGGAGCGCTTCCAGAACGGCAGTCGGCTTTGATCGGCGTTGGGCTGCGACACGTGAGCTTATCCTGTAGGGGGCGTCCAGCCCGCATGGGCCGCGCGCCTTACCAGAGTTGGACAGGCAGCGCCATATGCGCAACTTTGCGGCGGGAATGCGGCGCGGGCGCGGATTGGCATATCGTGCGCCAGGCACGACGCTCTATTCCTCGGTGCGGATCAGCACCGTCTCGCCCACCAGGGCGAACAGCAGGAACGGCGCCCAGGCCGCCACCAGCGGCGGGTAGCCGCCGAAATTGCCCATCGCCAGCGCGGCGTTGTCGATCACGAAATAGGTGAAGCCCAGCGCCATGCCGATGACCGCGCGGATCAGCACCTGGCCGGAACGCGCAAGCCCGAAGGCGGCCATGGCGCCGAGCAGGGGCATCAGGATGGCCGACAGCGGCCCCGAGATCTTGTGCCACCATTTGCTCTCCAGCTCGCTGGTGCGGCGGCCGGCGGCGCGCAGTTCGTCGATCGAGCGCGACAGCTCGAACAGGCTCTGCGCGTCGGCATCGACCGAGCTGATCGCCACTTGGCCGGGCTCGACGTCCCGGGCGATCACCAGCGAATCGAGATGCTCGGTCGTCGTGGTCTTGACGTCGAAGCGCACCGGCGCCTCCAGCCGCCAGCCGGGGGCGGCGAAAGTAGCGCGCGGGCTGCGGATCTGCTCGACGACCATCCCCTGGGCATCGCGCCGGTACCAGCTCACCGTCTGCAGCACCATGTCGCGCCCGCGCCCGGTGACCGTCCCGGCCATCAGGATGTCGGCCCCGTCACGCAGGTAGACGTTGCTGCGCGCGTCCGAAACCTTGGGCAGCGGCCCGTAATTGGCATTCTGCCAGGCCTTCAGCGTGGCGGTGGCGCGGGTGACGACGCGTTCGTTGAACGTGAAGCTCAGCGCGGAGACGACGACCGCGGTGAGCAGCAGCGGCGCCAGGATCTGGTGCGCCGACAGCCCCGCGGCCTTCATCGCGATGACTTCGCTGTTCTGGTTCAGCGTGAACAGCGTGATGATCGTCGCCAGCAGCACCGAATAGGGCAGGAACCGCGCGATGAGCTGGGGCGTGCGCAGCGTCACGTAAGTCCACAGCTGCGCCTCGCCATTGCCCTGGTATTCGAGGATCTTGCCGCTTTCGCCCAGCAGGTCGAGCATCTGCAGCACCAGCACGAGCATCAGCAGCACGCCGAGCACGCGGGTGATGAACAGCCGCGCGATATAGAGCGTCAGCGTCCGCGAGGGGAAGAATTCAAGGTGCATTCGCGCGCCCTCGGGTCGCTTGCCGGCGATGGCGGTTGATCAGCGCGCGCAGGCGTTTGGTGACGAACTGCGCGCCGGTTTCGAGCCAGCCGATCGCCTGGCCGCCGGGCACGTAGGCGACGCGCCAGTACATCCACAGGATCAGCAGCGCGAAGATCACGAAAGGCCCCCACAGCGCCAGCGTCGGGTCGATGCGGCCGAGCGAGGCGACGTTCTGCCCGTACTCGTTGACCTTGTGGTAGATCGTCACCATCACCACCGAGACGAACACGCCCAGCGCCGAGTTCGACCGCTTCGGCGGGATCGCCAGCGCAAGGCCGAGCAGCGGCACGAGCAGCATCATCACCACTTCCACCATGCGGTAGTTGAAGCTGGCCTGGCTCTTGACGCGGACGTCTTCGGGCAACTGGTCGTTCCAGCCGATCCGCAGCAGCTCGGGCAGGATGTATTCGCGGTCCTTGTCGCCGCGGGCGCGGAACTTCTCGATCGCCGGCAGGTCGATCGGCAGGTCGTGGCGGGTGAAGCTGAGCACGCGCGGCGTCTCGCCGGGGACTTCCTGCACGATCTGGCCCTGGAGCAGCCGCAGCACGATCGTGTCCGGCTGCCCGCGCAGCGCGAGGAAGCGCCCCTCGCGCGCCGAGATCGACATGATCTGGCCCTCGGAGTTGGCGATGCGGGCGAAAATGCCGATGAGCTGGCGCCCCTCGTCGCGGCTCTGCTCGATACGCAGCGCCATCTTGTCCTGCAGCGTGGTGAACTCGCCCACCTTGATCGCCGCGCCCAGCGCGCCCGAGCGCAGCTCGAACTGGAGCTGCTCGTAGTAATAGCGTGCCAGCGGCTGGAGATAGCTGACGTTGGCGAAGTTCACCGCCACCAGCACCAGCGCGATCAGGTAGGGCACGCGCAGCAGCCGCGTGTAGCTGAGTCCGACGGCGCACATGACGTCGAGTTCGCTCGAGGTCGCGAGCTTGCGGAAGGCGAAGAGCACGCCGAGCATCAGCCCGAGGGGGATGGCCAGGCTGGCGTATTCGGGAAGCATGTTCGCCAGCATCTTGAACACGATGCTGACCGGCCCGCCTTCCGCCGCGACGAAGTCGAACAGCTTGAGCATCTTGTCGAGCAGCAGCAGCGAGGCCGCGATCGCGAAGACCGCGAGCATCGGCATCAGCACCAGCCGGAAGATGTAGCGGTCTATGGCGGTGAAGAAAGGCACGTGGGGCGAAGGTTCCTGAGCTTGGCAGCGAACCCCTATCGCCGCCGGGCGGGCGGCGGAAGCGGAATCGACCGGGGGACCCGAAACCGCGAAGACCCGACCGCCGCGCGCGGCGCGGTCAGGCCTTTTCCAGCGTGCACTGCAGCGGGTGCTGGTTCTGGCGGGCGAAATCCATGACCTGGTTAACCTTGGTCTCGGCGATCTCGTAAGGGAAGATACCGCAGATGCCGACGCCCTTCTGGTGGACGTGGAGCATTACCCGCGTCGCCTGTTCCAGGTCCATCTGGAAGAACCGCTTGAGCACCATCACGACGAATTCCATCGGCGTGTAATCGTCGTTGAGCATCAGCACCTTGAACTGGCTCGGCTTCTTGGGCTTGGCGCGGGTCTTGGTCGCGATGCCGAGCTGGTCCTGGCCGCCGCCGCCCCCTCTGCCCGCGTCGTCTTCACCGCCCGCACGCACGCGCCGCGGCTGGAGGGAATCGGCAGAGGATTGATGATAACGCATGGAACAAGGATATCGCAGGCGGGGGGCAAACGACAAGCCATTGAAGTTGGTTAACGCAAAAACGAACCGGGCGGCCGCACCGCCCGGTTCGCGATCTGCGTCCGGCAAGGCCGGGGCCCGCGCGGGCCCCGTTCGCTCAGGCGGCTTTCCTGACCTTCTCGACCGCCAGGCTGACGCGGCCCGAGATCGGCGCGATCACCTCGTTGGTCAGCTTGAAGACGGCTTCGCTGTTCTTCGAGCCATAGGCGATCGCCGTGTCGAAGTTGCGGCGCAGCAGCTCGGTCTGCAGCTTGAAGAAGTCGGTCGGCGACTTGACGCCGGACAGCGCCTTGACGTCGGCGGTCGCGGTCTCGAACGCGGACTTGCCGTCGGCGATAAACTTGTTGCCCAGCTCCTGCAGGCCCGAGGCAAGGATCTTGCCCGATTCGACGAAGGCTTCGACGTTGCCCTTGGCGAACTCGCCGTACTCGTTGGCGAGGGCGCTGGTCTTGGTGAAGGCTTCCTTTGCTTTCTCCTGGGCGCCGTTGACGGCGTCCGTGATCGAGGCGGTCATGTCCATGAAGGTTTCCTTGGGTTGGGCGATGAACGAAGTCCGGGGCGCGGCAGCGCCGGCCCGGGCGGTCTTGGGTGCGGTTCCGGCAGCCCTGGTCGCCTTGGGCGTGGCCCTGGGCTTCCGGGTGGAAGCCGTGCGCGGCTTGGCCGGGGTGGGTTTGGCCGGGGCTGACTTGGCGGGGGCCGGCTTGGCCGCCGGCTTCGGAGCCCGCGCTATCGGCGCGACGGCTTCTGCCTGAGCGGGCGCCTGAGCCTTCTCCGTGACGACGGCGGCATCGACGGCGGCCGCCGCCGCATAGGCTTTCTCGGCCGAGGTGTCGGCCGGGATATCGCTCCGGGTATCGTCGGTATCGGCCATGGTTGCGAATTCCCTAGCTGCGATCCTTGCCTGCGCGGCACGCACGGGCGTTTGCTGCATTGCACAATAAGTATCCTCGCGGGGGAGTCAACATATATTTGTGCGCTGCAACATAACTGCCATGATCGGGCGCCCGCCCGGACAGAAGGTCAGCGCGTCTTCACGTAGCGGCCCGGCGCGTCCTCGATCACCCGGTCGCCGCGCCCGCCGGGCCGGCGCTTGCCCGACGCGCCGACTTCCGCCGGGTCCTGCGCGCGCAGCCAGGCGAGCCAGTGCGGCCACCAGCTTCCGGCATGCTCCCGCGCGCCGGCGATGAACTCGTCGAGCGATCCGGCCGGGCTCTCGTTGGTCCGGTATCCGTATTTTCCGGAGCCAGCCGGATTGACCACGCCGGCGATATGGCCCGACCCGGCCAGGAGGAAGGTCCAGGGCCCCTGCAGGTAATGCGTCAGCTTCCAGACGCTTTCCGGCGGCGCGATGTGGTCCTCGCGTCCGGCCTGGATATAGGCGGGCGTGGCGATGCGGTGGAGATCGATCGGCGTGCCGTCGGCACTCAGCGAATCGGGCACGGCGAGGCGGTTGTCGCGGTAGAGGTCGCGCAGATAGGCGCAGTGCCACTTGGCCGGCAGGTTGGTGACGTCGCCGTTCCAATGGAGCAGGTCGAAGGCCGGATAGTCCTCGCCCATCAGGTAGTTCCGGGTGACGTAGCTCCAGATGAGGTCGTTGCCGCGCAGCAGGTTGAACGTGGCGGCCATGTAGCGGCCGTCGAGATAGCCGTCGGGCGCCAGCCGGGCGATCGCCTCGATCTGCTGGTCGTCGACGAAATGCTTGAGATCGCCGGCATCCTCGAAATCGACCTGCGCGGTGAGGAAGGTCGCGCTTTTCACCTTATCCGCCTCTCCGCGCCGCGCCAGGATGGCCAGCGTCGCGGCCAGCGTCGTGCCCGCGACGCAGTAGCCGACGGCGTGCACGGCCGGCACCTTGAGCCGCGCGCGGACGGTGTCGACGGCGTCGATCTGGGCGCGCACGTAATCGTCCCAGACGACGTCGGCCATGCTCTCGTCGGCCGACTTCCACGAGACCATGAACACGCTGATCCCCTGCTCCACCGCCCAGCGCACGAAGCTTTTAGCCGGGTTGAGATCGAGGATGTAGAAGCGGTTGATCCACGGCGGAAAGATGACGAGCGGGGTCGCCAGCACCTTGTCCGTCGCCGGCGTGTACTGGATGAGCTGGTAGAGCGGCGTCTCGTGCACCACCTTGCCCGGCGTCACGGCGATGTTCTCGCCCAGCCTGAACGCCTGCGAATCGGTGTGGGTAAGCTGACCGCGGGCAAGATCGGCCAGCAGGTGCTCGAGGCCCCTGACCAGGCTCTCGCCCCCGGTCTCGACCGCGCGCTCCAGCGCCAGCGGATTGGTCAGCGCGAAGTTGGCCGGGCTCAACGCATCGAGGATGGCGCGGGTGAGGAAGCGCAGCCGCTCATGCTTGGCCGGCTCCAGCCCCTCGACGCCGGCGGCCATGGCCTCCGCCTGCTCGGCGAACATCAGGTAGGCCTGGTGGACCAGCGCAAAGAACGGCTGCTCGCGCCATCTGGGATCGGCGAAGCGGCGGTCGCTGCGCGGCAGCCTGGGCTCCGTGCCGGGGGCGGGATCAGCGGTCGCGGGGCCGATGCCGAACTGGCCGAGCACGGTCTGGGACAGGGCGAGCCCGTCCTCCCACAGCCGCTTCTGCGTCTCGGCGTGGGCCAGCGGCATCTGCTGGTACCAGCTTTCGATCAGCGCGACCAGGTTGGCGGGATCGGTGTAATGCGCCGCCGGCTTCGCCGCCTGCCCGGCGGCCCCGGCCTGGAAATCGAGCCACATCGCCTGCATGCGCCCGGCGACGTCGGCCCAGTGTACGGCACCCTGCGCGGCCCCCTCCACGGCATCACCCGCGCCGGTCACGGCGCCGGGCAGAAACCGGCCCAGCAATGCCATCGTGGCATCGCTCTGCGAGCGCAGCATCTCGGCGAAGGCCCCGGGCCCGCCCGCATCGGAACGCGGCTGATCTGACATGGTTATTCGGACTCCTCCACCGCTGTGTGTCCCCTGGGGAGTCGAGTCCTCTCCGTTACGTTTCCTAGATAGCCCGGCAACGGTCATTTGCCAGCGCCCGTTTAACAGCCTACAGAAATTGCCTGCGGCAATCACGCCGCAGCAACCGGAATACACGAGGTTTATGGAAGACGAGTTCTACCGCATCAAGCGCCTGCCGCCCTATGTCATCGCCGAAGTCAATGACATGCGGGCAGCAGCACGCGCAGCGGGCAGGGACATCATCGACCTCGGCATGGGCAACCCCGACCTGCCGCCGCCCCAGCACGTCATCGACAAGCTGTGCGAAGTGGCGCAGAAGCCCGACGCCCACGGCTATTCGGCGTCCAAGGGCATTCCCGGCGTGCGCAAGGCGCAGGCCAACTACTACGCCCGCCGCTTCGGCGTCGAACTCGATCCCAACACCGAGGTCGTGATGACCATGGGATCGAAGGAAGGGCTCGCCAGCCTGGCGACGGCGATCACCGCGCCCGGCGACGTCGTGCTCGCCCCGAACCCGAGCTACCCGATCCACACTTTCGGCTTCATCATCGCCGGCGCGACGATCCGCTCGGTGCCGACCACGCCGGACGAGCGCTATTGGGAATCGCTCGACCGGGCGATGGCGTTCACCGTGCCCCGCCCCTCGATCCTCATCGTCAACTACCCGTCGAACCCGACGGCCGAGACGGTGGACCTCGCCTTCTACGAGCGGCTGGTCGCCTGGGCGAAGGAGAACAAGGTCTGGGTCCTGTCCGACCTTGCCTATTCGGAGCTTTACTACGACGGCAACCCGACGCCCTCGATCCTGCAGGTGCCGGGCGCGAAGGACGTCGCGGTCGAGTTCACCTCGATGAGCAAGACCTTCTCGATGGCCGGCTGGCGCGTCGGCTTCGCGGTGGGCAACAAGCGGCTGATCGCGGCGCTGACGCGGGTGAAGAGCTACCTCGACTATGGCGCGTTCACGCCGATCCAGGCGGCGGCCTGCGCCGCGCTCAACGGGCCGCAGGACATCGTCGAGATGAACCGCAAGCTCTACCAGAAGCGCCGCGACGTGATGGTCGAGAGCTTCGGCCGCGCCGGCTGGGAAATCCCCTCCCCCCGCGCCTCGATGTTCGCCTGGGCGCCGCTTCCGCCCGCGCTCAAGGACATGGGCTCGCTGGAATTCTCCAAGCAGCTCCTGACCCACGCCGAAGTCGCGGTCGCGCCGGGCGTCGGCTATGGCGAGGACGGCGAAGGCTTCGTCCGCATCGCCATGGTCGAGAACGAGCAGCGGCTCCGGCAGGCGGCGCGCAACATCAAGCGCTACCTGTCCAGCATGGGCGTGAACAGCTCGGCCGCCTGATCGCGCCCGCCTGATCGCCCCCGCCCGGCCTTTCCGATCCGGTTCGCAGCGGACCGATTTCCTACACGGGCCGGATCGGCTACCGGGGCGCGATGGCACGAATCCCCGTCTTGCCGCGCGAATCCCGCCGGCTCTCGCGATGCCGCGCGCACCTCGCCCGCGCCAGGCGCGCGAGGCGCGGGGGCGGCGCGCAGGCGCGTGCGGTTTCCCGCTCCCTGGACACCGTCAACTCCGTCAACTTCGTCAACTTGGTGTCGACCGCGGCGCGATTCACGAAAAGGTGATCTTGTCGGGAGATAGCGGGACGACGTTTGGAGGGCATCGCCATGAACTATGAATTTCCGGCCAACGACCGGGTCCGCCTGACGGTCGCCGAAGAGGGGATCGCGCACGTCGTCCTGACGCGCGGCGACAAGCTGAACGCGCTCGACCCGGCGATGTTCGACGCGCTGCTCGAGGTGGGGCAGGCGCTGTTCGACCTGCCGGGCCTGCGCTGCGTGGTGCTTTCGGGCGAGGGCAAGGCGTTCTGCTCCGGGCTCGACCTCGCCATGCTTTCCGCGGTGCTCGCCGAGGATGCCCCGCCCCTGACCCAGCGCAGCCACGGCAACGCCAACCGCTTCCAGCAGGCGGCGCTGCAGTGGCGCAAGCTGCCCGTGCCGGTGATTGCCGCGATCCACGGCGTCTGCTTCGGCGGGGGCCTGCAGATTGCCGCCGGCGCCGACATCCGCGTGGTCGCGCCCAACACCCGGCTGGCGGTGCTGGAGATCAAATGGGGCCTGATCCCCGACATGGGCGGCTTCGCCCTGTGGCGCGGCTGCGTGCGCGAGGACGCGCTGCGCCAGCTCGCCTACACCGGCCGCGAGTTCTCGGGCGAGGAAGCGCTGGCGCTCGGCTTCGCGACGATGGCCGATGCCGATCCGGTGGCGCGGGCACTGGCCATCGCCCGCGAGATCGCCGGCCGCAGCCCCACGGCGGTGCGCGCCGCCAAATCGCTGTTCAACCGCAGCGGCGACCTGCCGCTCGACGAGATTCTCGCCGCCGAAAGCTTCGAGCAGCAGCGCCTGCTCGGCTCGCGCAACCAGCTCGAGGCAATGCGCAGCGCGGCCGAAGCCCGCCCGCCCTGCTTCGCCGATCCCTAGAGCTTGGCGTAAAGTGCCAGCAGCCGCTCCCAGGCGCGGTCTGCCTGCGCCTTGTCGTAGACCGGCGAATCGGGCACGCACCAGCCATGGTCGGCGGGGTAGACCTCGATCTCGGCCGGGCGGCCCGCTTCCGCCGCCGCCTGGCGCAGCGTGCCCTTGTCGGTCAGCGCGCGGGCATCGTCGTTGCGCGCGATGGCGAAGAGGTAGCTCGCCCGGCTCTTCGCCAGCAGCAGGTGCGGACTGTCCGCTTCCGTGGTGACGAGGCCCGCACCGTGGAACGAGGCGGCCGCCCCGACCCGCCCGGGCGCCGCGGCCGCCGTGCGCACCGCGAAGGGGCCGCCCATGCAATAGCCCTGCGTGCCGATCCCGCGCGCGCCGTCCACTTCGCTCCGCCCGTCGAGAAAGCCGACGAAGGCGGCGGCATCGCGCATGGTCGCCTCGGGCGTGATCTGCGCGATCATCGGCCGCAGCCTCGCCTGCCCTTCGGGCGAGCGCCATTCGGAAAAGCTGCCGAGCACGGGCGCGGGCGCGCCGCGATAGTACTGGTTCACCACCAGCACCGCATAACCCGCCCCGGCCAGCCGCCGCGCCATGGCCTTGAAGGCATCGCGCAGGCCGGCGATGTCGGGCCAGAGGACGACACCCGGATGCGCGCCGGTCGCCGGGTGGACGAAGAAGGCGTCGGCGGTGCCGTCGGGCGTCGTCACCTGCACCGTGCTCTCGCCGAGGTTTCCGGCCGGCTTCGCCTCGCCGTTGCCGCCGCTGCAGGCGGCGATCGTCGCCACCGCGCCCAGGGCGGCGAACTGGCGGCGGGTCAGGCCCGGGCGGGCCAGCGCCTCGTCCCCGGCGGATCGGGTGAGTTCATCGCACATCGTCGACTCTCCGGCCTTGTTCGCTCTTCCTGCGGTGGATACCCTGCGCAGGGAGGGCGAACAATGGCCGAGGACCCGGACCACATCGCCGATGGGAGAATATTGATGGACTTCATCGGGCAGCACGTCGTCATCACCGGCGGCTCCACCGGCATCGGCCGCGCCGCCGCCGGCAGGATCGTCGCGGCTGGCGGCAGGGTGACGCTGATCGCGCGGCGCCCCGACATGCTCGAGACGGCCGGGCGCGAGCTGGGGGCCAAGGCGAACTGGATCACCGCCGACGCCGGCGAGAAGGACGCGCTGCTCGCCGCGCTCGACGGCGCCGTCGCGCTCCATGGACCGATCGACGGGCTGTTCCTCAACCACGGCACCGAGGGCATGTTCGGCCTGACGCCGGACTATACCGACGAAGCCTTCGAACGGGCGATGCGGGTCAACGCCTTCTCGCTGTTCTGGGCGACGCGGCACGTCCTGCCGGCGATGACCGCGCGGGGGCGCGGGGCGATCCTGATCACCGGCAGCCTCGGCGGCGAGACCGGCATGGTGGGCAACATCGGCTATTGCGCCAGCAAGCACGCCGCCGTCGGCATCGCCCGCACCATCGCCATGGAGGCGGCGGCCAGCGGAGTGCGCTGCAACTGGATCGCGCCGGGCTTCATCGACACGGCCATGCTCGGCGACGTGCCCGAGAGCTTCAAGGCGCAGATGGCGCGCCGCGTGCCGCAAAAGCGCATCGGCACCCCCGACGAAGCGGGCGCGGTGGCGGCCTTCCTGCTGTCCGACGATGCCAGCCACGTCACCGCGCAGGGCCTCGCCATCGACGGCGGCCTGCTCGGCACGCTGGTGATCGAGCAATAGCCATGGCCCGCACGATCCGCCCCAGCCGCGTCAATCACGTGAACGCCGTGGTCCAGGACTTCGACGCCAGCGTCGCCCATTTCGGGCAGGCCTATGGCGCCGGGTTGATGTTGGACATGCCGCAAAAGGAGTTCCACGCCTGCCTGATCGAGATGGGGCGGGTGATCTTCGAGCTGTTCGTCCCGCACGACTTCCTCCTCAGCGCGCGGCTGGGGCCGCACTATGTCGGGCTGGAATGGCAGGCGGACATGGACGAGGTCCGCGCCGCGCTCGCCGACCACGGCCTGCGCACCGTGCGCGACATCGGCATCGCGCTCCACACCCATCCGGAGGACTGCTTCGGCGTCGCCCACGAGTTCTATGCCGGCGAGTTCCACAGCCGCGACTGGCCGCTGCTCGGCGGCCCGATCAGGTCGGCCGGATACTGGCGCGATGAGCACCCGCTCGGCCTGGCCGGCCTCGGGGGCTATACCCACGTGGTCGAGGACCTCGACGCGGCGAGCGCCTTCTACCGCGGCTTCCTGGGCGCGCAGCCGGTGTTCGACGAGGACCGCCCGGCAATCGCCGGCCGGGCGCAGGGCCTCAAGGTGGCGGACGCCCTTGTCGAACTGCTGATGCCCACCGGCGAAGGGTGGCTCGACCGGCAGCTCCGCCGTCAGGGTCAGGGTATCCTCTCGACCGTGCTGACCGTGGGCGATGCCACGCAGGCGCGTCATTATTGCGTCAGCCGGGGCATTCCGCTGGAGGACGGGACCGCGCCGGGCCGGCTTGCCGTGCCCGCTGCGGCCAACCAGGGGATAATGTTCGAATTCGCGGCGTGAGCCGGCCTTTCGCTCAATCCCCCGCGAAGTTCAGCTCCAATGCGACGTTGTTGGGGTCTGTCACGAAGATCTGCCGCAAGTCGCCGAACTGGCGGTCGTTGATCCGGTGCTCCAGTCCCAGTTCCTCGCAGCGCCGCAGAGTTCCGGCGAAGTCTTCGCAAGTCAGCGCGACGTGGTCGATGGAGCCGGTGGCGCCGCCACGATCGGTGCCGCCGTGGCGGCCCTCGTTCCACGCCATCAGGTGAATGATCGGGCAATCGGCGGCATCGTGCAGCCAGGCGCCCTTGAAGCCCATGGCCGCGCCAGGCGTCTCGCCGCGCCGCAGGCCGAGCAGGTCCGCGTAGAACCGGACGGTCTCGTCCAGATCGCGGGCGATGATGTTGACGTGGTTGACCCCTTTGACCGGCATTGCTTCTCTCCCGGCGGTGGCGTCAGCTCCGGAACACCACCGTCTTGCTGCCGTTGAGCAGCACCCGGTCCTCCAGATGCAGCCGCACGGCCTCGGCCAGCACCCGCCGCTCGATGTCGCGGCCCTTGCGCACGAGATCCTCGGGCGCGTCGGCATGGGTGATCGCCTCGACATCCTGGTGGATGATCGGCCCCTCGTCCAGGTCGGCCGTGACGTAGTGGGCGGTGGCGCCGATCATCTTCACCCCGCGCGCGTGCGCCTGGTGATAGGGCTTGGCACCCTTGAACCCGGGCAGGAACGAGTGGTGGATGTTGATGCAGCGGCCGGAAAGCCAGCCCGCCATCTCATCCGAGAGGATCTGCATGTAGCGCGCCAGCACGACCAGTTCGGCGCCCGTCTCCTTGACGATGGCGCGGATGCGGGCCTCCTGCTCGGGCTTGTTCTCCTTGTCGACCGGCAGGTGGTGGAACGGGATGTCGCCGATCGAGACCTGGTCCAGCACAGCGCGCGGGTGGTTACAGACGATGCCGACCACATCCATCGGCATCTCGCCGATGCGATGGCGATAGAGCAGGTCTGCCAGGCAATGGTCGAACTTCGAGACGAGCAGCAGCACCTTGCGCGCCTTGTCGCGGCTCCTGAGATTCCAGCGCATCCCATATTCGCCGCCAAGGTCGACGAAGCCCGCGCGCAACGCCTCGGGATCGGTGGGGCCCGGATCGAAGGCAACGCGCAGGAAGAAGTCGCCGCCCGGAAGGTCGTTGAACTGCTGCGCCTCGATCACGTTGCCGCCCTTCTCGTAGAGATAAGACGTCACCCGCGCGGTGATCCCGGGCCGGTCCCGGCAGGAGAGGGTCAGTATCTGGACGTCGTCCGTCATGCAGCCTGCCGCCGTGCCAGCGCCTGCTCGCATTCGGCCAGCAGCGTCCTGATGATCTCGGCCACCGGCTCTTCCCGGTTCACCATGCCGACCGATTGCCCGGCCATGATCGAACCGTGCTCGACATCGCCGTCGATCACCGCACGCCGCAGGGCGCCCGCCCAGAAATGCTCGATCTCGAGCTGCGCCTGGCCCATGTCGACCTTGCCCTCGTCGAGCAGGCGGGCGACCTCGATCTGCTTGGCGGTGAACGCTTCGGTGCCCTTGTTCTTCAGCGCGCGTACCGGGATCACCGGCAGGCGCGGATCGACCTGCACGCTCGTCACCGCATCGCGGGCCGAGGCGCGGAAGAAGGCCTTCTTGAAATCGGGGTGGGCGACCGATTCGGCCGCGCAGGCGAAGCGCGTGCCAAGCTGCGCGCCGCAGGCGCCCATCTCGATATAGCCGGCCATCGCCTCGCCGCGGCCAATGCCGCCGGCGACGAAGATCAACGCCTGCTCCTCCGCATGCGGGCCGGCCAGCGCCGGCAGGATTTCCTGCGCCAGCACGCTGGTGGCGACCGGACCGACATGGCCGCCCGCCTCCATCCCCTCGATCACCAGCGCGTCCGCGCCCGAGCGGAGCAG